>DATIHQ010000039.1:0-9953 GCA_035480535.1 Chlamydiales bacterium | reverse complement strand
TCTGATTGAATTTTACTCTCTCGATGACGCGATCCCTTTCTACAAGAAACTTGGATTTGTTTTTTCAACTCCCACCCAGGGCCATTTCCCAGCCACCGAAAGGGCCACCTTCTTAAACAACTTTGCCGGCCGAGCCCTTCCCATAAATGGGAAATAGGGAGATGTGGAGAAAAGTTGGGCTTCGCGTGGGGGAGGTTGTTGTCTATATAGGTTAAGAATCGAAAATAACTTTTGTCCCCGCGAAGCCCCATTTCCCCTCCTACCTCCTTTTACTAGCCGGGCGCTTGGCGAGTTCACGGCGCAATGGTGATGGAGGCGTTGCCAAAAGGGATCAGGCCTAAGAGTTCTGTATATCCTACGACAAAATAGGTATAGGTTTGACTTGCGTTGAGATTGTGGTCTTCGAACCTGAGAGTATTGTTGTTGGTGGTGCCCGCCAGATTGGTGTATGCAGCATCTCGATACACAAAGAAATTTGTGTAAGTATGCGTAGATCCGGCAGTCGTCCAGCCAACGATCGCGTAGAGATCCGTTTGAGAAGCAGAGACATCTCTTTGCTGCGCTACTGTTACCAATGGCGATGTTGGCAAAGAGGGCGTCATGGCGATGTCTTGAGGATTTGTACCAACTGTAATCGTTGCTGTCACTATTTTGGTCGATGTATTGATGATGCTTACAGTAGTAGAACCGCTATTGGCCACATAGGCAAAAGAGCCGTTCGGCGTAATGGCAATGCCAAAGGGGCCTGTTCCAACCGTAATCGTTGCCGTCACTATATTGGTCGCCGTAGTGATGACGCTGACGCTAGTGCCTGTGGCTCCATTGAAATTGCTCACATAGGCAAAAGAACCGTTCGGCGTAATGGCGACGCCCCCAGGACCTGTGCCAACCGTAATCGTCGCCGTGATTGCGTTATTCGATGTTTGGTAGACGATTACATTGTTGGCGGCATTATTGGACACATAGAGGAAAGAACCATTCGGCGTGAGGCCGGGAACCGTAGGGTTGCCCCCGAAAGGAATCGTTGCCGTCACTATGTTGGTCGCCGTAGTGATGACGCTTATATTGCCGCTGCCAAAATTACATACATAGGCAAAGGAACCATTTGGCGAAATAGCGGTGCCGCCCGGATTTGTTCCAACAGTCACCGTCGCTGCGATTGTATTGTTCGCTGTTTTGATCACAATTACGTTGCCGGGCCCGAAGATAGCCGCATAAGCAAAAGAGCCATTCGGCGTAATGGGGATGGCATTCGAGGTGTTCCCAGGGTTTGTTCCCACGGCAATGGTTGCCGTTATTACACTCGTCGTTGTATTGATAACGTTTACATTGCCGGAAGTAAAATCACCCACATAGGCAAAAGAGCCATTTGGAGTGATCGCGACAGTGCCAGGACCTGATCCGGCTGCAAGTGCAATTGTTGTCACTGCCAAAGTCGCCGTATCGATAACTGAAACAGTTGTCCCGCCCACGTTGGCCACATAGGCAAATGGAGCTGCTGAAAGCACTCCGTTCAGAAGAATGGATAAAAGGATCAGAACGCGCATTCTACACCCATCGATTTTGGAGCCTTCGATTTTATCATGGAATTTTTAGAAATCAAACTTTCTTTTAATTTTTTTGAATTGCCTGAAAAATCTCCAACCTACTATAGTTTTAGCCTTTGCAACGTGCGGGTGTAGCTCAGTGGTAGAGCATCACGTTGCCAACGTGAGGGTCGTGAGTTCGAACCTCATCACCCGCTAATTTTTTGGCCCCCTACATTTGGAGTCGATATCGTGTCACAAGGTGCAACAGCTCAACCTACAGAAATTGCCGGCAAACAAGTCCGTGTGCTGGTTTACCGCAAACCTGCCTGCCTGATTGAACTCAATGTAAAAGCCGCCGCCGAGATCGTGAAACAGGCCCGGAAGGAGGCGATCAAGGGTGTAAATAAGGAAGTGACTTTGCCCGGCTTTCGAAAAGGGAAAGCCCCCGATGAGATGATTTTAAAGAAATACCCGGCAGATGTGGAGAGGCAATTGCATAAGTCGATCGCCGATGTCGCATTTCAAGAGGCCCAAAAGATCGCCAATGTCCCCGTTTTAAATAATAATTCCTCTATTTCTTTTGATTTGAAAAAAATCTCCGACGAGGGTGCCGAGCTGGTTTTTGCTTTTGAGACAGAGCCAAAGGTTCCATCTGTCGATGGAAAGTTATTTGTGCCGAAACCGGTAGAAAGAGCCGAAGTGGCCGAAAAGCAGATCGAAGAAGCGGTCCGGCAAATGATGTTCTTCTATGCGCAATGGAAGCTGGTAGAAGATCGCCCGATTCAAGAGGGTGATTACATCATGATCGATCTCGATACGGTCGAGGGAGAAACTGTGCAGCGGGTCTTCAACCACATTCGGTTTGAAGTGTCGGGCCAGCGGATGGCAAATTGGATGAAGCTGTTGGTGATCGGGGCGAAATCGGGCGCTATTCTGGAAGGGATGAGCGAAGTCGATGAGACGGCCACCGAGGAAGAGCGGCGCGAGTTTAAGCCCAAAAAAGTGCGCCTCCATATATTAAAGGTAGAAGAAGCCGTTTTGCCTGAACTCAATGATGAATTTGCAAAGAAAGTCGGCGCCGCCAATGTCGCTCATATGCGTCAATCGATTGCCGATCTGCTAAATAAACAAGCCGATGAAAAGGCGAGAAATGATCTGCGCGAACAGGTGAATGAATTCTTGATCGCCGAATATGCGTTTGAGCTCCCTAAGTCGTTGATTGAAACCGAGAAAAAGCATCGCCAGGCGCAGCTGATGCAAGATCCTAAGTTTAAAGCAAATTGGAACCGGATGTCGCAGGAAGAGAGAAAAAATATCGAAGAAAAGATAGAAAATGAATCGGCCCAAGCGGTTCGCCTTTTCTATCTCTCGCGGCAAGTGGTCCACGATGCCAAAATCCCTGTGACTCATAAAGAAGTACAGGATGAAGCCATTGCCACACTCCAATCTTATGGAAGCCGAAATGTAGAAATCGATCGGATCCCAAAAGAAATTTATGCCCTGGCGCTATCCAAAGTCATCCTTGCGAAATCGCAAGAAAATATTCTACAAAAGCAAAAAGCTTGATAAAGCCGTTGAAGACGTCTATAAATAGGAAAGGCAAGGATTTGCGATCAGAATGATCGCATCCGAGACTGAGCGAGGCAAAGCAAAATCGAAGCTCTGCGTTCCGAACGAGCGAGACCATTCCCGAGTTAGGGAAGGCGAGCGAGGAGGATCGATTTGGCGCAGCCGCAGCCAGTCCAGAAAAGAGGATAACTTGAGGGATTGGATATGTCTTTGACTCCGTATGTGATAGAGGATACTGGACGCGGTGAGCGCTCCATGGATATCTATTCTAGGCTTTTGAAAGATCGAATCATTTTCATCGGCACTGATATTACCGATCAGGTCGCAAACGTCGTTGTCGCCCAGCTTCTCTTCTTAAAGATGGAAGATCCGAAAAAGGACATCAACCTTTACATCAACTCCAACGGCGGTCAGATCACCGCAGGTCTCGCCATCCTCGATACGATGCAGTTTTTGGGATGCGACATCAATACCTATTGCATCGGGCAAGCGGTTGCAATGTCAGCCCTGCTACTCGCCGCGGGAACAAAGGGAAAGCGCTTTGCCCTCCCCCACAGCCGCATCATGCTCCACCAGCCTTATGGCGGGGTGATGGGAACTTCTGAAGACATTGCTCTTCAAGCCAAAGAAATTCTGGAACTCAAGAAAATCACCTCTCATTTATTGGCCCACTTTACAGGTCAAACGATTGAAAAAGTTCTCGAAGATTCTGAGCGCGATTTCTACATGGATCCCGAAGCGGCCCTCCGCTATGGAATCGTCGATCACATTGCAAAACCTGCCCATTTAAATGCTGTGGCAGAACAGCGTAAACCTGAACTCAACGCAACCGTCCCATGAATAAAAAACCTAACTCAAATGAAACGGCGAGCTGCTCCTTTTGCGGAAGAACGGAAGACATTGTCGAAAAACTCATTTCAGGACCCAACGCCTACATTTGCGATAAGTGTGTCGGCCTCTGCGTCGACATCATTCAGAAAAAGCCTGTCAGTTATGAGATGAAACTCCTCAAGCCCAAGGAGATTAAAAACCATCTCGATGAATACATCATCGGCCAAGACAATGCAAAAAAGACCATTTCGGTTGCCGTATACAATCATTATAAACGGATCCGCTCCCTTTCTAAACAATCCGATGTGGAATATAGCAAATCTAACGTGATGCTCATTGGCCCTACAGGTTCCGGCAAAACGCTCATTGCCCGCACATTGGCCCTCATCTTAGATGTCCCCTTTGCCATCTCCGATGCGACCACACTCACAGAAGCGGGTTATGTAGGTGAAGATGTGGAGAACATCATTCTCCGCCTCCTGCAAGCGGCCGATTACGATGTGGCAAAAGCAGAACATGGCATCATTTATGTCGATGAAATCGACAAGATCCGCAAGACAACCTCCAACGTCTCCATCACCCGCGATGTATCGGGCGAAGGGGTGCAACAAGCTCTCCTAAAAATCGTCGAAGGCACCGTAGCCAACGTCCCCCCAAAAGGCGGGCGCAAGCATCCCAATCAGGAATACATCAAAGTCAATACGCAGAACATTCTCTTCATCGTCGGCGGCGCGTTTGTCCATCTCGATAAAATCGTCTCCAAACGACTCGGCAAGAGCACCATTGGCTTCGATGCAGCGACGAAAAAAGCGCTTGACGCGCATGAAACAAACTATCTCCTCTCCAAAGTGGAGCCAGAAGATCTCATCTCCTTCGGCATGATCCCCGAATTTGTCGGCCGCTTCAACAGCCTGGCCAACTGCAACGAACTCACCGTCGACGATCTTGTCGACATTCTCACCAAACCGAAAAATGCCATTGTGAAGCAGTACCAAAATCTCTTTGCCGAAGAAAACGTCAAGCTGGAATTTACTGAATCAGCCCTTCGAGCGATGGCGAAAAAGGCCAAAGAAACAGGCACCGGCGCCCGCGCGCTCCGGATGATTGCAGAAAGCACCCTTCGCGACCTGATGTTTGAAGTCCCTTCCGACCCAACCATCAAAGAAATCATCATCGACAAAGACTCCATCGTCGATCAAAAGCCCCCAAAAGTCATCCGCGACCGCTCGGCCTAAACACTTATGATCGCTCTGGTTTGCAACACCGCCGATTCGTTCCCCTGTTCTCCGCTGCCGCCAGCAAACACCCCACCCCCAAATTCGCCTCCTAAGATTGCCCAAATCGTCCAGCGCCAACTTCCCCCAACGCCTCGCCGCCCCACTCCTCCCCCTTCTGGAAGACTGCGGCCTTCACAACCCCTATCTGTAACACCTCTTTCTCTCCCATCTAGGCCGTCCCAAGCTGTTCTCGCCCCGCTGGCTTCTACTCAATCGAAAGCCCCTGCCGAGGGAAACCCCCACACTCCCCGTCTTTATTCTTATAAAGTGGTCCATGTAACCCCTCAAGCTGTACGAGCAAATGGATGGAAGCAAAATAACGCAGGACTCACGCGCGTGCATCATTTTTACAGCGAAGCCCAGCGGACTGCCTTTTTAGAACAAAGCCCTGCCATTCAAAGGCAAATCGAAGAGCAAAAAGATTATGAATATGGGATAGAGGAATACCTGCAACGGCGCCGCGAGGCAGAAGCCAGCGTCAAGAAAATCAGCAAAATCCTTGTCAAAAAGGGATAGTCTTCAAGAATGCACCTTTAAAAGCGTTAACCAACTTACAATCAAGTAAGTTGATGAAAATATTAATTGTCAGCTATCCTGCTTCTTCTAAAAAAATCTTTCCACCCAAGGCCCAATATGGAAAACCCAGAAAATGCCTCACTTGTAACCCCTAACTTATCCTTCGAGTCCCTTAAAAAATTCAATGAACATGGCGTCGAGTATTGGAGTGCCAGAGATCTCCAACCCTGTTTGGGATATTCTGAATGGAGAAAATTTGAAAATGCGATCAAAAAGGCGATAGAGTCTTGTAAGCAATCAGGGAATGATCCCAACCATCACTTTGTCGGCGCCGACAAACAGATCCAGTTTGGAAAAGGCGCAATCCAAATGGTTAAGGATTATCATCTTTCTCGTTTCGCCTGCTATCTCATCGCTCAAAACGCAGATCCAAGAAAGCCTGAAATCGCCCAAGCTCAAAAATATTTCGCCATTCAAACTCGTCGGCAAGAAATTTCAGACCAACTGGCGGCTGACCTCGAAAGACTAGAAACACGCCAGCAAGCCTCAGTAGAATTCAAAGCCTTGTCCGGCGCCGCTCGAGATGCTGGGGTGCAAGATACAATGTTCGGCATCTTCCATGATGCTGGCTACAAAGGACTCTATGGCGGCCTGGGAGTAGATGCTATCAAGGCTCGCAAAGGCATCGCTCCCAAGGAGCAACTGATGGATCGCATGGACACAACTGAACTGATCGCCAATCAATTCCGCATGTCTCAAACGCGAGAAAAACTCAAACGAGAAAACATTAAAAATCAAAGAGATGCCATGGAAACCCACGAAATAGTGGGGAAAAAGGTGCGTTCAGCAATCGAAGAAATCGGCGGTACTCTTCCTGAAAATATTCCTCCTGCTGAACCTATCAAGAAAGTTGAAAAACGACTCAAGACTTCTAAACCCCTTCTGACACTCGATCCCAAAGATGCAATTGGATTGATTTCTCCTGGTGAAATGAAACAGGAGCGGTGACATGAATCTTCAAGGATTGCAAGAGCTCCTTTCTCGCGGTGAGGATAGCCGCCACCAATTTAAAGAAGACATTCGCAATATCGATTCTTTAGCCGCCGAGATGGTCGCCTTTTCCAATTCCCACGGCGGCTTAATCTTGACTAGAAGATTGGCCTAAGATTCATTTTATCGATGATCGGCATAAGAACCAGTTTGTCTCCATCGTAGAGAGGCCAAATGCGCCTATAAATGCGCCTTTAAATGTATTAACCCATCTACAATCAAGTATTCTTGAGATCTTCCGCAAACAGCCGAAAACTTCCTATGAAGCCATTGGAAAACTTTTAGACCGCGATCGAGCAACCATCACGCGCAACGTTCAAAAACTGAAGGAGGCTGGATTCTTAAAACGAAAAGGTTCAAAGAAAACGGGTCTATGGGAAGTGGTAGATCAAGCCAATTAAGCTTGGAGGTCGTTATTTAAAGCTGTGGGGTCTCCGCCAGTCGTGTGAACGTAAGGGGCCCATTGAGCGGCTGAACCTGTAGCTTCATAATACCAGGAGCTTTCGCCGGCTTGAACTTCGTAAGTGGCGCCCTGAAGCGTTGAAGATTGCTCCCAATCTGTATTTAGTTGACCCAAGTCAGAAACAACAACATCGTGCATGTCATTCGAGAACGTTGTGGTAGCTCCCGATGCAAAGTCCCAAAGGGTAGCTTGCGGACCGCCGCCGCCACCGCCACCTTCCTCTAAAGGAATATAGCTGCCTGGCTGGTTGGCATCGATTTCTAAAGAGACAGATTTCATGTAGGTTTCCGCATCGCCTTGGACTTTGGCGACCATCTGGCTGGCTGGGCTACCGGCAGAGAAAAGATCTTTGTACTCAGAATTGTCCGCAAGAGTGGCTAAATCTTGCCAACCTGCTATAGCATCTTGAACATTGGTCTCGATCCCTTGGACATCCTGGGCCATCGCGGCGTAGAGATTTAAACCTTCTCCTACATCTTTCGTCCACTGACTCCAACCTGTTGAACCTGTCATAAATCACCTGGTTATAATTCTTGTAATCTTAATTTTAGCACAAAGATAATAAGATATAACCATTATTTTATCCCTATATTCATTATATTCAATTATAAATCAGTTATAATTAAGCTATCCCATTAATTACTATTATCATATTGGTTATTAAGTACTTACGCTAAAATGTCTTAATAATTTCTTTACATTTTAAGGTGGATGGGATAGAATAGGTATTAGGAGAAATCTATTTATGAGCACAGACCTAATAGAAACATTAAAAGAGACGTTGAGCGATCCCGCCCAATTGACTCCTGAAAAATTGAAGGTTTTGATCAACGAAACGTTGAAATTCTTTCAAGATCTTCAGGGGAAGTTCGATTCTAAGGATCCAAAGCAGCGCGAAGAGGCGTTCATCTCAGCGGGCGATCTGAAACAAGCGCTTGAAATCCAAATGGAATCGCTCATGAAGTTAACGGGCCTAGATCCCGCTCAAATGGCAGCTCTCGTCGAAACAGTTCAATATTCAACAGAAGAGAAAGAAGCCATCGATAGCGTGAAATCGAGAATGCAAGAATTTCAAAGCCACGCGAAGGCTAAACAAGCGAGCTCTAAAACCAAAGCTCCAAAAATCAGGCTAATGGGTTAATTATGTACATACCTCCTTATCAAACTGACTCGCCATCTGGAATCCCAAACATTCCATCGATCCCTTCTGTAGGCGATGATCCCACAGAGGCGCAATTAGCCGCGCAATCTGGCTTTTACATGGGCTACCTCGCGGAGCTTTGCGATAATGGATCTGGCGCTTCCCCCTCTCCAGGCGTTTTAGCAGAAATCCAAAGAATCGCCACCCTTTATTTTGGAAGCGGCGGCTATTTGAACACAGTGACCGATTCCACAATGAATCCGATCATCAAGGCTTTGATGGCCACTCTCGCCCCAGATGGAACCGTAAATTCCATTACACCTGCGACCGAAGCAGCCTTCTTTAAAAAATGTACAGATCCATCTCAGAACTACCTTCTTCAAGTCATGACTTGGTTTGCGCCCAGCGGAGGCGGTACGCCAGGATACAGCTTTGATAGCAATACGAATCAAGACACGGTTTTTGCCTTTACGATGTTTATGACCTCATTCGATCTCTTACAGGGCACTGCAATTGGATCTCAGTATTTAAATGAGTTCATGGGCTACTCCTGCGGGCCTGTCAATTGCTGGTATTGGTCGGGAGACTTTCTCGCCGGCTATGCCTATCTCCACGACAGCACAGGAGCCTTAGCGAAATTGATCTCGAACATTCTCCCGCAAGATACGGCAAAAAACCTCCCTAACTACGATCAATTCGTCTCTTATTTCCAAAACAATTATGCGACTTGGGATTCAAATCTCCCCCCCGGAGAGACCCCCCAAGAGAAGATGAACGGGGATTATATTTGGTACCTTTACGCATTGCAAAATCCACCAACAGGATAAGTATTTTATGACAAACCTAGAAGCTTTAACAAAACTCGAGGAATTGCTCCTCAAAAGTAAACAGCCGATTCCGAATGCAGGCACGACGGAGGATCAACCTCTTCCAGTTGCCCAATCGAATTCTGCGCTTCTCTTCCACTTTGCCTCGCAAACGCACGCAACAGTGAAAGCGCTCCTCGACGCAGCTTCTACTCCTGCTCCTAAGAAATCTCATAAAGGTTTTGGGATGTCTTATAACGGCCCAATTAATCCGAATGGCGCTGGTTCTGGAACCCTCCCCTTCGTCCCCGGCCCGCAAGATCCAAACGATCCTCTCCCCTCTCCCGTTCTTCCCGATTCTGGTTCTCCTGACACCTCCATTCCAAGCGATCAAGAATCGACTTATAATTTAACAGGCTTTCTCGACAAGCTCCCTGAATTTTTCCAAGCCATTGCAAAAGGAGACCCTGTCGCTCTGCAACGCCTGATGGGATATATCTACAATTTAACCGCAGCTGGCCTCATGAACCAAGACGTCATGAATCAGCTCGATAAAGCCGATACAATGACCGGTATCATGATTGCGATGACGCAGGGGATGGAGGAAGCCTTTTTCTGCGGTTACCAATCGGGAGGCGGTCCCGTTCAAAATGGAATTGCAGGCGCATCTCAGTGGATCCAAGACATGTTGGGAAAATTAAATGCCATTCCTGGAGGCCAAGATAATAAATACATCGAACAGATGAAAGGGGCTCTCGAAGGATTGGACGG
>DATIHQ010000038.1:0-6229 GCA_035480535.1 Chlamydiales bacterium | reverse complement strand
CAATGTTGCGCTGACGACAGGCGCGGTAGCAATTACCGCAACAGTAAATGGCAATCTCTCCTTTAGCGGCACGATCAATGGCGCGGAACCGTTGACATTGACGACGAGCGGCATAGGATTTACCAGCTTTGGCGGCAATGTGGGGACGGGAGTAGCGCTCACGAGCTTGTTAGTCAATGGCGCGACCGTGCTAACGGGCGATACTTCGATGGTCACGACGTCGACGATCCAGTTTACGGGTACGATCGATGGCAGCTATATCGGTTCGAAGTCGGGGCATTTTAATAACCTAGTGCTCACTGCACCCACATCGGTCAGCCTCGGAGGCAATGTGGGAGGCGTGGCGCCTGTCGGTAGCTTGATGATCACGACGGGAGCGATGACGCTGAGCAATGACATCTTTACGAATAACAGCGCGATTGATCTGTCTGGCATTACGACGCTCACTCTTGGCGCCAATGCCCTCATCAGCACGCAAAACGCCTTCAATAGCGGAGCGGTGAGCGGCGCCAACATTACATTGGGAACTACGGTCACGAATGTGGCGAATATGCATGACCTCAACCTCGATGCCGGCTCTGCAGGAGGCATTACGATCTCGGGGACAATTGGTTCGGGAGGGACTCCCATCGGCGGCATCAATTGGACCGCGAATACGATCACGATGAACCAGAAAGTCTTTAGCGGCGGCGCCAACGGAGGAACCTTCCTCCACACCGGCGACTTTACGGTCAATGCCGACCTGAAAGTCAGCGGCGGTCCTCTCAATGACCTAGGTCCCGGAACGACGATCTTCAACGCTCAGATATCGACCGATCCGCAGCCGATCACATTCAATAACCCAGTCGTCTTGGGAGTCGACATGACCATCAACAGCTGCCCCGGCGATATCGGCATGTCCACTGTGACATTTAAAAATACCGTCAATGGCGCACATAGCTTGACCATTTGCACGGGGACAACGACCTTTGTTGGAGTTGTGGGAGGCACAACGCCGCTCACATCGCTCAGTGTGAATGTCGGCGCAGGCGGCAGCATCCTGATTGGAGCGAGCCAGACCGTTTCTTCCTCGATGACGATGAATGGGCCTGTGACCTTGACTGCACCTGTCGCCCTTACTAATACGGGCGCGGGAGCCATGTTGTTTGATTTCACAGTGACTGGCAACTTCCCGTTCTATGTATCTGGCGGAGGAAATATCACCTTTAGCGGCGCGATCGATACGTCAGCGGCCGCGGGTACTGGGGAAAATGGGGGCGATATCTCGATCTATTCAAGCAATGGCACGATCAGCGTCGCTGCGATCACTGCATCGGGAGCCAATGGAGTGGCGTTTGGCGGGCGAGGGGGAGATATTATCTTGCAGCCAAGTAGTTTTTACACCGTTACGGGCAGTGGCAACGTGCCTGATGGCAAACTTGTCTTAAATGGCAATATCAACACGATCGGCGGCGCAGGGGCTATAGCATCTCATGATGGACGCAGCGGCTCCGTCGAATTCTCTTCGCAAGGACGCGCGGCGCTCATGAACATTGCCTCCATTACTTCTCCTTCTGACTTTAGCGACTTTAACCTCACCGTCAATTGCGGGACGTTCATTATGGGCTTTAACGAAGCGATGACCATTTTCGGCAACATCACAATCAATGCCGGTTCCGCTTACGCTACCCTCAGCGACATGGTCTCCACAGGCACCATCGCCATCACCACAAATGCAGTCGATGTAACACGGGAACTCACCGCTCTTCTCGTCACTCGAACCTCTGGCACCATCATCGATAATGCGGGGAATCCCTATACGACAAACAATATCCACGTTCTCGCCAACACCGCTGTGACCTTTACCGCAGCCTTTACTCCCAATAATCTCGGCCTCAACGTCGGCACAACGCCAGTCACCAAGCCTCAACTCATTCACAATGCCGACATCCTCAACTATGACGTAGCCTCTACTCCCGTCCCCCCCTGTCCGCCCTGCATTTGCAACTCTTGCTGCGCTCCCTGCCCTAGTTGCAACTCCTGCTGCCGTGTTCCAATCCCCGCTCCCACGAGCGTCATCGTCGCCCAGCTCCTCAATGCCGGCGCTGGCCAGCTGCAAAACATGCTGCCGCTCTTCTGGCCGCCTAGCCATCTCGTCCGCATACCCAAAATCTGCCTGCTCACTCTCCTCGTTGAATGCGAAGAACCGGTGTTGCAATTCCTCGCCTTCATCTTCGAAAATGATGTGCATTAATTGCTGACAGATATCTATACCGCTCGTGATTCAAGAATCGGTGCTGACGGAGTCGGGCAGCCACTAAATTTGAGACCCGCCTGCATCGCCCAACCTTTCAGGTTGAGCTGCAACGGCCCACCCCGAAAATGATGCATTTTCAGGGACCCCAGCCTTTCGGCGCCGGCAAAGCCTGGCTCAAATTTAGGGCGCCTCCTTGTCATAATCCGATTCTTGAATCACTCCCGGTATAATTCAGAGATTGTTTCTTGAGAAATTGTGGGAGCTTGGGAAGGAGTTCTGCAATCGGAAGAATCTCAATATCATTTCGATAAAGGGCTTCTTTTCCGCCATAAAATAGAAAAAGTTTTGCAATCGGATATTCTTCTTTAAATAACTGCAGACCGCGAAGATCGGAAGGGTGAACTATTTTAGAACTCTTTACTTCAATGGCGACCAGGCTCTTAGGTCCATACAAAATAAAATCAACTTCTTGTTGATCGACAGTTCTCCAGAAATAAAGTTCAAAATTCAGTCGCTCATAGTCATTCACTGCGGACAATTCTTGATAGACAAGCGTTTCTAGAGCCGTACCTCCTATTAGCTCAGGTGTATCTAAAGGTCCTTTTGGACAAAGCGATCGATAAACGCCGACGTCAAAATAGTAAAACTTTGGATGAGCAACTGTTTGGCGTTGTGCTTTTTTAGTGAATACCGGTAATCGCGTAGCAATAAGTAAATCTTCTAAGATTACAAAATAGTTTTCCACGATTTTTCTTTCTATTTTGCATTCTCTAGCCACTTCAGAAATATTGAGAACACTTCCCTGTGAAAAACTCGCTATCTCTAGAAACCGAGCAAAAGCGGTTAAATTTCGCGTCAATCCTTCTTGCAACACTTCTTCACGTAGATAGGTTCCAATGTAAGAACTTAAATATTCTTCTGCCGCTTTTTTATCATTGTAAACAGCAGGTAAATGACCAATGGAGAGAGAATCGCTCAATTGAAAATCAGATCCCAATTCAGCTGCTGTGAGTGGGAACATTTTATAAGAATGGGCTCTACCTGCGAGCAAATTCACTCCTTTGCGGCGCAAAGTCCGAGCGCTTGAACCTGTCAGGATAAATCGATAGCGGCGCGATTCAATGAGTCGATGCACCTCATTTAAAAGATCGGGAATTCGTTGGATTTCATCAATGACGATCCAGTCATCGAATCCTTTTGGAATTTTTTCTTCCAAGACCGAAGGATTCTGGAGAAATTCCACATAGGTATTCATTGACAAAAGATCAAAGATGATGGCGTTAGGAAATTGCGCTTTGATCCATGAGGTCTTGCCGGTGCCACGGGGGCCGAAAAGGAAAAAACTCGACTTGAAACGCAGGGGCGCTTCCAATAATCTTTTATACATATCCCCATTTTACTCTCCTGCTTTTGGAGTTGTCAATTCCATTTTTTGCCATTTTTTGGAAGTTGCGATTCCATTTATTTAAGTTACTTATAATAAGTCTGTTATGGTCAGTATCGGACATCAATGGAACAGGATCTACTGATCACAAGTGGCATGGTGCGCAGGATGACAGACCCTTTTGTATCCCAGTTTTCCTTTAAATTCACATTTAAACATTATTGAAAAACATAAAGATATTTAACCAGAATTCCCAAAAATATTGGGTATTTTGGAGACAATTTTGGAATAAGTTTACTAGAATATACAAAATAATTGGGAATTTTGGTAAACTCATGAAAAAAAGGATAAGGGCTGAATGCACCCCATTTTGTTAGATTTAGATACCCCTTACGTGGAGGCGCAGACGCTCCTTGCCCTTCTCCGCGATTATCGAGAACCGCGAAGCTGTATCGAGCACATGGTAAAAAAGGGGGATTTGATCCGGCTGAAGAATGGTTTTTATCTGCTGGGGCGAACGAGGCAGATCCCCTACGAATCCATTGCGAATTTACTTTACGGCCCCTCTTACGTGAGCTTGGAATGGGCTCTTTCTTTTTATGGGCTGATTCCAGAAAGAGTCATGGTCGTGACGAGTATATCCACAGGCCGAAACAAGACTTTTCATACACCAATTGGAGCCTTCATCTACCGCCATGCTCCTTTAGATCGCTACTGTATAGGGATTGACCGGAAAGAAACTAAGTTGGGTGGATTTTTGATGGCAACTCCTGAAAAAGCCTTGATCGACGCGATCCATTTTTCTTGTCAAGGATTGAATCAAACAGAACTTTTTCAAGAGCTCATCGAATCAAAAAGGATAGAGGTTGAAGAGTTAAAAAATTTAGATAAAGCACTTGTTTTTATGATAGCCAAAAATTATCATTCTTCGGTTGTGAAAGAATTTGCCGAAATCATTGGAAAATTATGAATTTAGATCTGAATATTAAACAGATATTAAGTAAATATCAGCCTTCCCGCATCCCGGAAATCTATAAATTACGAGAAATCCTGCAGCAGGCTGCTTTACTGGGACTTTCTCGGCAAAATTTTTTTCAACATGCAGCTTTCTATGGGGGAACTGCATTGCGAATCTTATTTGGCCTCGACCGCTTTAGCGAAGATCTCGATTTTTCCCTTCTAGCACCCGATCCCGATTTTGATTTTCAACCTTTTCTCGATGGACTTTCGCGAGAAATGGAGGCAATGGGTTTTCGTGTAGAAGTTACGCTAAAAGAAAAAAGCAAAATTTCTGCAGTGCAATCTGCTTTTCTAAAAACCAATACATTACAGCTTCTATTGACGATTGAAGAGAGGACTTCGGGGATTCATCCCGATCAAAAAATCAAAGTGAAAGTTGAGGTGGATACTGACCCTCCTAAAGGGTTTCGTTTGCAGACAAAAACGGTTATTAATCCAGTCTCGTTCCATGTGGTGACTCTCCATCCAAGCGATCTTTTTGCAGGGAAGCTTCATGCAGCGCTTTATCGGGCTTGGCAAAATCGGATAAAGGGGCGCGATTGGTATGATCTCATTTGGTTCATAAGGCAGAAAATTCCTCTTTCTCTTCCCCATTTTCAACGATTGATGATTCAAGCAGGACATTGGAAAGAGGGGGAGAAATTAAGTGTCGATCAGCTCCATCAACTCATCCGAAAACGGATTCAAGAGATCGATTGGGCAAAAGCAGTCGATGATGTAAAGCCCTTCGTGGATGATCTGCGACAATTCGATCTTTGGTCTGCTGATTTCTTTTACGATATAACGCAACGCCTTCATGTTGAGTAGGGAAAAAATTTGGAACGGGTCAGGCGGCTGAATAACAACTGTAAATCCAGCCATTTTAGGTGTGGTAGTTGGAGGTTCTTCAGGGCGTGGTAGACATTGAACCCGTCGACAAAACAGATGATTCGTTCGTGTTCCACTGTTTTTCCTCAAAAAAAAACCACGGATACGGAATCCGTGGCGGCTGCCTAGCAGTGCTATTCGGGATGCTTTATGCTTCTACGTATAGCAAGAACAAGCATTAATGAGCTATTAAAAAAATTATCGAATCTCTCAAATGTTCTTTTTGAGGGGGTCCGGGGGAGCTTCTCCCCCGGTGACGCCAATCTCTTGCCGCGCTAGCGGCAAGAGATGTGCGGAAAGGTTAGTTTTTTGGCGCAGGAGGATTGTCTATAGGCAAAAAATGGGGGGTGTGGTAATTGGGGGCTATGGACTCCTATTTCCCTATGAGGCCTGCCTCTGTATTTTTGGCTTTGTGCGTGTGTAGCTTGGGCTTTGGGGCTCAGGAGGGCTTTCGCGTTGTCGCGGGGGATGCGAAGTTGGAAGGGGGGGGCGTAAGGAGCGGGGGGAGGGCGATTGTCGAGTGGGATCGCTTTTCGGTGGAGAGTGGGGAGAGGTTTTCATTCATGCAGGCGGGGCCGGACTCGGCCGTGCTAAATCGTGTCGTGGGCGGCGATGTGAGTCGGATCTACGGCGAGTTACATTCCAATGGACAAGTTTACTTGGTGAATCGGAACGGTGTCTTTATCGGCCCTGAGGGGAGGGTGAATACGGCGGGGTTTGTC
>DATIHQ010000037.1:0-16089 GCA_035480535.1 Chlamydiales bacterium | reverse complement strand
ATTTGGCTTGGCGGGGTCGGTGATTTTGCCGATGTCGCAGGCGTTGCTGGTGCATCAGTTTCCTGAGGGGGAGAAGGGAAAGGCGGTGGGGCTGTGGTCGATTTTTGCGTCGCTGTCGCTGGCGGCGGGGCCGTTGGTGGGGGGAGCGATTTTGGAGATGTGGGGCTGGCGGTGGATTTACTTGATGAATGTGCCTGTGGTGTTGGTGGCGATTCCTTTGGTGGGGTTTTTCGTGGTGAGGGATGAGGGGGGAGAGAGGGTACATTGCGATTGGGGCGGGGTGTTGCTGCTGGCGGTGGTTGTGGTGTCGCTTGTGGTGGGGATTATGCAGGCGCCCAATTGGGATACGGGTGTGATTTTGGGATTGTTTGCCGTGGCTCTTTTTGGTTTGTGCGCGTTTGTGGGGGTTGAGCTGAGGACGTCGAGGCCTTTGTTCCGCCCCGATCTTTTTTTGCAGCGGTCTTTTATCTTTAGCGCTGTGCCAAATGGGTGCATGATGGGATTCATTTGGGTCTCTTTCTTTTTGATTCCGCTCTATTTGCAAAATATGAGGGGATTTACGCCGCTGGAGACGGGCGCGACGCTGCTTTTAGTGACGTTGCCGGTGGCTGTGTTGTCGGTGCCGGTGGGTAGGTGGTTCGATAGGAGTGGAGCTAAGCGGCTGCTGTTTTGGGGTTTTTCCTTTTTGATTCTTTCGGCTTTTATTCAGATTCTTTTTGCGGGGAGCAAGGCGTTTTGGCCGATCGGGGTGGGTTGTTTTGCTTTGGGTATGGGCTGGGTTTTAGTATGGGGTCCTTCGATTTCTTGCGCTTTGAGCGCGCTGCCTCATCGGTTGGCGGGAATCGCTTCGGGGATGTTCACGACAATTCAGGAGTTGGGGGCCATTGTTTCTTTGGCGATTGCAGGTGTGTTTTTTAGAGAGACGCAAGAACATCTGCTAGAGCCGCAAATGGAACAGATCGAGGGGGTTTTAAATAAATGCCCCGCAGATCAGATGCAGCTTCTCTTGTCCAATCCAGCGGCTATTGAAGGGCAGGTGGGCATCAATTCTCCCATTTTGCCTTGGCTGCGAGATGCCTTTCTAGGGGGCTATCAAGCGGCTTTCTGGTTCTTGTTAGCCCTGAGTATCTTCGCTCTTCTGATGAGCCTGTTTCTTAAAGAGAAGAAACGAGCTTAGCGCGGGAAGAGTTCGCTGGTTTTAAAGAAGAAGGCGATTTCAGTTTTAGCTGTGGGTGTAGAATCGGAACCATGGATCGCATTGCGCTCGATGGAGGTGGCGAAGTCGGCGCGGATGGTGCCGGGAGCCGCTTTGGATGGGTCGGTGGCGCCCATGATTTGGCGATTGCGGGAAATCGCATCTTCACCTTGAAGCACCATCACGAGAATCGGGCCGGAGGTCATGAAGTCGACAAGCTCCTGGAAAAAGGGGCGCTCTTTATGGATCGCATAAAAAGATTTCGCCTGCTCAGGCGTGAGATGAAGCATCTTGGCAGCAATGATGCTTAGCCCTTCTTTTTCAAAATACTCAATGATATTGCCAATCATGTTTTGGGCAACCGCATCGGGTTTTATGATCGAAAGGGTTTGCTCCAGGGTTTGGGTTGTTGTTTGAGCCATGAGATTCTCCATAAGGTAAATTGTAGTGACATTGTAACCCAAGCTATAATAAATCTCACGAAGTTCTAGTGAAAAAACTGTGAAAAAAATTAAAATCATCCCTTTTAAGAGGGAAAAATGACCTATGGAGAAGCCCCCGCTCTGGGGGGTGTGAAAAAAATTCTTGTCGTGAAGCTTAGACAGTTGGGGGATGTCCTCCTGTCAGGGCCCGTTTTTGGGGCGCTGAGGAAGGCGATGCCGGAGGCTCAAATAGATGCTTACATTTATTCTGAGGCGGCGGCGATGCTGGAGGGGCACCCGGGAGTGGATAGGCTGATTGTGTATGACCGGGGGTGGAAAAAGCTGGGGTTTTGGAGGCGGCTGCAAAAAGAATGGGCAGTGCTGCGGCAGATCCGAGCGGAGGGGTATGACCTGGTGATCAATTTGACGGAGGGGGACCGGGGGGTGATCGCGGCAAAAGCCTCGAGGGCAGGGATCCGGGTTGGCTTCGAGCCGAAGGGGAGGTGGCAAAAGAGGGTTTTGACTCATGTGGTGAAGAGCGCCCCCACGTTGCGCCATACGGTGGAGCGGAATTTAGATGCGGTGCGGCGGATTGGGATTTTCCCGGAAGAGGGGGAAAGAGATTTATTTTTGGCGATTCCACAAGAGGCGATGGTAGCGGCAAGAGAAAAGGCGGGGCATGGAAATTTTGTATTGATCCATCCCACTTCGCGGTGGCGCTTTAAATGTTGGCCTGTCGACAAGATGAGAAAACTCAGCGAGGAATTGATCGCAAAGAAACGGCGCCTTGTCTTCACGTCGGGGCCTGATGGAGAAGAAAGGGCGATGGTGGAGGAGATTACAAAGGGGCTCGATGTTGTGAATTTGGCGGGGCAGATTTCTTTAAAGGAGTTGGGCGCTTTGATTCAATTGAGTGATTTTTTGGTGTGCGTCGACTCGGTGCCGTTTCATATGGCGAGTGCGTTGAAAAAAGGAGTGGTGGCGATTTGGGGTCCCACATCGGAAGTGACGTGGGGACCGTGGCGCAATCCCAATGCGCGCGTGGTGGCGCAAAACTATAGCTGCCGCCCTTGCTATCAAGATGGGTGCGGCGGAAGTAAAATGAGCGATTGTCTGTTCACTTTGCCTGTAGCGCAGGTGATGAAGGCCATCGATGACTTAGAGGGAGGGCCGAAAGCGAAAATGGCTCTTTTCTCTAAGGCTGGAATTAGAGCTTAAAGTCTTCGCCAAAGTAGCTGCGGCGCGCTTCGGGATGGGCGATGAGTTCATCGACAGTGCCGGAGAGGAGCACTTTTCCTTCTTGGATGAGATAGCTGCGGTCGACGATGCTGAAAATCTCGCGGGCATTGTGGTCGGTGATGAGGACGCTGATCTGCTTTTCTTTGAGGATGCGGATGAGGTGTTTGACATCGGCAATGGCGAGGGGATCGATGTTTGCAAACGGCTCATCGAGGAGAAGAAGCGAGGGTTGCGTGACGAGGGCGCGGGTGATTTCAAGGCGGCGCCGCTCGCCGCCAGAGAGCGTGCTCGCCTTTTTCTTGCGCAAATGTTCTAGATGGAGTTCTTGAAGAAGCTCGGTGAGGCGCGCTTCTTTTTGCTTTTTGGTGGAAGGGAGTGTTTCGAGGATGCAGAGGATGTTGTCCTCGACAGTGAGGGAGCGAAAAACGGAGGGCTCTTGCGAGAGATAGCCAAGGCCCATAGCCGCTCGCTTATGAATGGGGAGCTGGGTGATGTTTTGCCCTTTAAAATGGACCTCTCCCTGATCGGGATGGATAAGGCCGACGGTCATGTAAAAGGCGGTGGTTTTGCCTGCGCCATTGGGGCCGAGAAGGCCGACGACTTCCCCCTGTTTCACTGTAAAGGAAAGGCCATTGACGACCGCCTTGCCCCCAAAGTGTTTCACCAGTTTTTTTACATTTAATAATGTCATAAGTAGTTCGATAAGAATTTTTCAATCGAGTTCTTTTCTTCTACATCAAAGGCAAAATGGACATCTCCAATCCCTTCGATAATCTCTTTTTCATTGAGCGGATCGCGGCGCACTTTCACCTCTGTTGCGCTTAAGTTCAGCCCTTCTTGCCAAAAGAGAACTTTTTTTGGGGCTATGGAGCCGAAGATGAGGGTTTCATCTGAGGGCTGATACGTGACTGAGTCGGCCAGGACAAAGCTCTCTTTATCTTGGAGGCGCGTCGAGATGAGTTCCACATTTCCTTCAAGAAGGAATTTCCCTTCTCTATGCCAGATCAATTGATTGGCGGAGAATTGGAGCGCCTCTTGTTGGAGTTTGCCTTTGGGATGATCGCAGATGAGGGTTTCATGGGGAAGATCAAAGCGGATTTCATGCGCATCGATTTGGTCGGCGCCGCGGAGGAGATGGCAGGTTGTGGTGGGAAGAGATGGAAATAAAGTCAGTGTGCCTAGTTTATAAGAGGCGGAGCCGCCGCGCGCAATGAGGTTTTGGGAGGTGGAGATTTCCACTTGGTCAAAAAAATGGAGCGTTTGGAATTGAAAGAAGGAAAAAGGAGTTTGGGGAAGAAGCTCGCAAAAGGCCCTTTTTGCTTTGAGAGAAAAGGGAGTTTTTCCCTCAGGAACGTCGATAGCCACTCCTTCTTCGAGGTAGATTTGCGTCCCTTTTTTCGTGGGATTGCGGAGCTGCAGATTTTGGATCGTCGCTTTTTCAGCGGAGAGGCGCCCCATGGAATGGGAAATCTGAAATTGCCCTGTTAGCAAAAGAGTTTTTCCATCGTAATCGGCCTGATTGGCCAGAAGGGTGTAGCAGATGGCCAAAAGAATCATGGGAAGCCTCGCTCTGGATCGAGTTCCGCTCGCAAATGATAGGCGGTGAAGGTGGGCGTTTTGCAAGTGGCGGCAAAGGTCACTTCACGAGCTACGCCGGTAAGAAAAGGTTTTTCTGGAAAAAGAGAAGAGGGGAGTTCTGTCCCGGCAAGGCGGAAGAAAGCCAGATTGACCGATTGGGCTAAAAAGCGGTGGGAGGGAAAATAATAAATTCCCTCATCGGCAGTGAGTGTGCGGATTTGCTGCAGGGAATTAACGGTGTCGATTTCATCTTGGACCCAACAATCGATTTGTTTGAGTTCTTCGGTGGCTTCCACTTTATCTTTTTTTTGCGCTACGGTGAGATGGGAATAGGCGCTTTTAAGGCGGAAATGAAGCCGTTCATTTCCATTCACGACCCAGATGTCTTTTTGCACTCCTTCCCGTTTTTGGCGCGCGGGGTGGCGCTCTAACGCGTGGCGGGAGCGGAGTGCGGTGCTCTCTTGCGAAAGTTTTTGATAAATAGGCGCATCCTGAGGATGAATCTGCACATGATTGCGGTAAGCAAATAGGCAGGCGAACGTGCTCAGCGCAATGAAACAGAACGTGGGTCTCTTAAACACGATTTCTCCTGCAGCGCATCATAGAGTTTGGCAATTTGATAAAGCAAGGTTTTCAATGCGTCGTAAGGCATGACGGAGGCGGCGTCGCTTTTTGCTTGCGCTGGGTTAGGATGCGCTTCGATAAAAAGGGCGTTGCAGCCAGCGGCAACGGCGGCTTTTGCCAGCGTCGGGATGAATTCCCGCTGCCCGCCCGTCGCATGGCCAAGGCCACCTGGCAGCTGCACCGAATGGGAGGCATCAAAGCAAACGGGAAAGCCAAATTTCTGCATGATCGGAATGGCCCGCATGTCGCTCACGAGATTGTTATAGCCAAATGAAGTGCCCCGGTCTGTCAAAATAATCCGCCGATTGCCGCAGCCGAGGAGTTTTTCCACCACATTTTTCATATCCCACGGAGCCAAAAACTGCCCCTTCTTCACATTGACCGCTGCGCCCGTCTCACCCGCAGCCACAAGGAGATCCGTTTGGCGGCATAAAAAGGCGGGAAGTTGCAACACATCGCACACAGCGCCGGCAATTTTTGCTTCTTCCACCGTGTGGACATCGGTCGTCACCGGCAAATCGAATTCCCTCTGGATTTTTTGCAAAATGGCCATGCCCCGGTCAATTCCTACGCCTCGAAAAGAATGGAGAGAGCTCCTGTTGGCCTTATCGTAGCTCGCTTTGAAAATGAAAGAGAAGGGAAGGGGGCGGAAAAGTTCCTTCAATTCTTCCGCGGCGCGGAAAGTGAAATCTTCTCCTTCCATGACGCACGGGCCGCAAATCACAGTGAGAGGCTGCCCTTCGCCGACGAGAAAGTTTTTAATGGGAACTTGTTCCATAAGGAAACAAGAATCGCTGAGAAGGGATATTTTGGGCAAGGACAGAAGAATCTACCACAGAGAACACAGAGAGCACAGAGGCGCGATGCGCGCGAAAAGATTTCCATATTTTTTCTCTGTGTGCTCTGTGCTCTCTGTGGTTAATTTTTTTTAGTCTAAAAGATTGTCCATGTTGTAGAGGCCGGGGGGCTGGCGCGAGAGGAAGAGGGCGGCGGCGAGGGCGCCGCGGGCGAAGGCGTCGCGCGTGTGGGCTGTGTGGGAAAGGGTGAGCCGCTCTTCGGGTGTGTTGAAGAGAAGGGTGTGCTCGCCAATGGCGGCGCCGGAGCGGAGGGAGTGAATGTTGACGGGCTGGGCGATGGCTTTGGCGAGGGAAAGCGCGGAGGCGCTGGGTTTGTCTTTTTTGTGGACGTGATGGGTTTCGATGAGGTCGATGTGGGCGTTGGGGAAGTGGGAAGCTGTGTGTTGGGCGATTTTGTGGAGGAGCGCCATGCCGAGGGTAAAGTTGGGGGTGTAGAAAAGGGGGATGTGCTGTGAGGCGTGATCGAGAAGCGTGAGATCTTTGGCAGAGAGGCCGGTGGTGCCGATGACGATGGGCTTTTCATGAGAGACGGCGGTGTGGAGATTTTCGCGCAGGGCGGCGGCGGTTGAGACGTCGATGAAAAGATCGACGGGGAGGTGGGTGCGAGTTGCGGAAATCGGGAGATTGCAGGGGCGGTTGAGGAGGGTGCCGTAGGGCGTGTTGAGATGGGGCGAGGTGGAGTGAGTGATGGCGGCGGCAATTTGGAATGAGGGATCTTGGAGAGCGAGGGTGGCGATCGCTTTTCCAAGACGTCCTGTAGCGCCGATGATTGCGATCTTAAGGGACATAAAAGTGGGTAAGATCCTTTTTGAGTTTTTGGAGTGATTTGTGGTCGAGAATGAACCCGTGGCCCGCTTCGTAATATTCAAACTGGAGATTTTTTTTGTAGGAATAGGGAAGTTCTAGGTGATCGAAGCAATACTCTGTTGCGGCAAAGGGAGTGCGGCAATCGTAATAACCTGAGCCGACAAAGACTTTGAGCTGCGGGATGACGACGAGCATGAGGCGGAGGCGCTGGAAAAGATCGGGCAGGGTGATCGAATCATAGGTGCCGAAATTCCAACGGGAAATAGCCTCTGTAGAAAATCCGACATAGCGATTGAAAGGGAGATCGGTCTCTAATTCTTTTTGCAAATAGGAGAGAAAAGCCGATTGAATGCCGATCGAATCGAGATTGCTGGGATCGTAATCATGATCGGGATCGATGGCGCAAACATCTCCTGAATAACGAGTGTCTGTGCCGCCTAGAACTTTTCGTTCGGGGGCAAAAAACTCAGCCGTGTAGATCGATTCGTTGATGCGGCCATTGTAGCGCTGGATGGTGGCTATGGGAAGACCGGAGAGTTCGGCTAATTTTTGATAGAAGCCCTCTTTTTCATAGCGGTTGAGGCGGGAGGGTTGGAGCATCGCGGGGGCATAATCGTCAAAGGCGAAACGGCGGGCGTAATCGATCACCTCGGAGAGGGGCCTATCGGGCCAAAATCGCCCATAGTAGTGGGCAGTAGCGGCAAATGTGGGGATGAGAAGGCAATCGGGAAGGGCATTGGCTCTCTCTGAAATGAGCGAGGAATAATCCATTGCACAGCCGTGGAGAATAACGCCGCTGACGGCGATGTCATATTGGAGAAGATTGAGGGCAAGGCCGCAGCAGCGGGGCGTGCCGTAGCTGCCGCCGGCGAGATATTTGGGAGAATTCCACCGCTTGAAGGAGGCGACATAGGTGCGGACAAATTCGCCCAGCGAGTGGATATCTCCTTCCACAGAGTAGAAAATGGGGAGTCTATCCTCATTTGCTGCGGTGCTATAGCCGCAATTGACTGGATCGACAAAGACGAGATCGGTGTATTCGAGGAGCGTCTCCGGATTGTCGATGATTTTATAGGGAGGGAGAATCGATCTTCCTTCTCCAGCTGTAAGAAGCCTCCGCGGGCCGTAGGAGACAATCGCTTCGAGAGTTCCCGCCCCGCCAGGACCGCCGGGAAAGACAAAGGTAATGGGTCTATCTGGATCGTTTTCTTTATTGAAAGCGATGAAGAAAATTTCTGCGCAGGGATTCCCCGCTTCATCAAAAAGAGGGAGTGTTCCGGTGACGGCAGAATATTCTAAGGGTCCGCTGGGAAGCTCAATTTTATGGGAAGTAAACACAAAATGGGGCGTTAAATCATCGGGTTCTTCTTCTTCCTGAGCATGGAGAAAGGGGATAAACAGAAGAAAAAACCAACGCATTTTAGTTCCTATTATTGATAAAACTTTGTGAGGTCTTGTTTAAATTTAATCCGGGCGGATGGACTGAGGTAATACATGTGCCCCCCTTCGTAATATTCCATTTGAATATTCGATTGGATCGAATGGGGGAGTCCCAAATGATCAAAGCAATAGTCTGTCGCTGCAAATGGCGTGACGCAGTCGTAATAACCTGAGCCGACAAAAACCTTCATCGTGGGATTGATGAGCATTGCGGAGCGCAGAGAATTCATTAAATTGGGATAACCCCAAGGAGTAAGGGAGAAAAAATTCCAGCTTTCGTTCACTTCAAGAGAAAGGCCGCAATACGGAGCTGTGGAAGAATATTCGAGTTCTGTCTGTAAATAATTTTGAAAGGCGGCGGTGACGATCCCATCCATTTGGGAAACGCTTGGATCGATGAAAAAATTATCTGGATTGCGCCCATTGTGTTCGGCTGTAAGGCGGGTATCGTATGCCCCTAGAATTTTATCTTCTTCTGAAGCAAATTCCCTCAAAAAAAGATGTGCACCCAATCGTCCCTGCTGGCGGCGGATGGTCTCTGATTTCAGGCCGGTGAATTGGCTGAGTCGTTCATAGAGCGCCTTGTTTAAAGAAGAAGTGCGAAAGAGGGCCGGAGCTAGAGTTTGATAGGAGAAATCGGTCGCTTCCTCCACAACCTCTTGCAAAGTTGCCTCAGGGCGGTAGCGCTCATGATACCAGCTCGTCGCAGCATAGGTAGGTAGGTAGAGGAAAAAAGGAAGCTGGTTGTCCTGATTGGAAGGACCGATAAAAAATGTCTGAAAATCGATCGCGCAGGAGATCAGGACGATTCCATTGAGATACATTCCATGCGCTGTCTGGAGATATTCGGAAACGCCTGCAGCCCGCGTTGTCCCGTAGCTTTCTCCAGCGAGATATTTGCGGCAGTTCCATCGCTTCTGGCTCGCAATGTAATCGCGGATGAAATCGCCGACAGAGTGGATGTCTCCCTGAACATCGTAAAAAAGTTTACCATCTTCTTTGGCATTCAAATGGCTAAAGCCAGTTCCCATTGGATCGATGAAGACTAAATCGGTTAAATCGAGAATCGTTTCTAGATTGTCTGCCATTTGGTAGGGAGGGGCGATTGATTGCCCTTCTTCAGCGGAAACGATCCTCCGGGGGCCAAGAGCGCCCACATTGAGCAAGATGGCGGCAGAGCCGGGGCCGCCGTTAAAGCAAAAGGTAATGGGGCGGTCTTTCCCTTCCCTAACGAAAGAGACATAGCCAATTTCCCCTTTAGTGGCTCGTTCTTTATCATATGCGGGAAGAGTTCCTACAGTGGCTGTGTATTCGAGAGGGCCCTTTTCGAGTTGGATCACATGGCGGGTGATTTTATCTTCCGCAAACAGCGCGCTGCAGAAAAGTAGGGCGAGGAGAATGAATCGCATAGAGACCTATTTTTTTAGAAACGGTTAAACTTACTTTAGTAAAGCGTTAAATGCAAGGATTTTTCGAAAAAACGAAGAGCTTGTGAAAAAATGGGGACATCCACCGATTTTGATGAGATTTTTCTGCAATTTTTTTGATTCAAGGCAAGGGCAACTCGAATAGAGTTGTCCGCAGACTTGAAGCGAAAAAAGGGCCAAAAATCTCGCAAAAGCGGCTGGGTAGCCATTTTTTCACAAGCTCAGAGGGCTTGCAAAATACCTGCAGGAGAGGTTAAATTAAATGGATTCATGGACTGATAGCTCAGTGGATAGAGCACCCGCCTTCTAAGCGGGCGGTCGCAGGTTCGAGTCCTGCTCAGTCCGATAGGATAGGAATATGGCAAAAAGAAATACTTTGGGTGAGCATTCGATTGTGAAGAAACGCTTTCCTCGAATGAATGTTGTTTTGAAAGAATTTCAGAGAGTGAAGAACGAGCGAAAGCGAAGCGAGAAGGTCAATCAGACGCTTTTGAAGTGGATTCAGAGGGCGAAAGAACCCTGTTTCCTTCTGCCGGAGATTCTCGATTTTGTGGAACAGGTGGATTTGAAAAAAATCCTTCACCACTATTCTTTTTCGAGTTTTGAGCTTTGGCTCAATCAATTTTCGGGATTGAGCTTTGAAGAAAATTATCAGGTGCGATCGAAGATTGTGGGAAAGTGGGTTGAGAGAAGCGAATATCAGGCGCTATTTCCGATCGGAATGGGAAAAGTCTATGAGGGAACCCACTTTGTTACGGCGCATAAATCGCCCGATCTCGATACGACGATCGCCTCGTTTTGGGGTTGGATGGATGCGTTTGCAGCTCGAGTGAGCGATGGGCTTCACGTGTGGAATCTACCGGGGGGGCCCCCTTCATCGCAAATCGAAATTGAATGGATTTTCCGCGATGTGTTTGGGCCTGCTGTATTTTCTCATTTGGCGAAGACGCGGACAGCTCTGAGTTTGACGGGGATTGATTTGATGACGCAAAAGAGCTTTTTGCGGAAAATTCCTGGGGATTCAATTACCGATATCGATCATGAACGGGATCAAACGGCCGTGGTGATTGTCGATCGAGAGGGTTTTTATCTCGGCGATTGGCGCAGTCTAGATGTAGAAAGCGTAAGGCAAGTGATCATTTTGTTCAGCAGTTGTCTGCGCTGGTTTGAAAATACATTGCATCTCCATTTGATTTCCCTTTTTGCTAAAGAGAGGCTTCATGAAGAAGATATCACGCCCCTTTTGAAAAAATTGTTTAGCTTGGAATTGGGAGATTGCGAGCCGGCCCAAGAATTTAGCTCGAGACAAAAGCGGGAAGTGAATGACTTTCTCATCCGAGTATTGGGAGTGAGGAAGGGATTGAAGTGCACATTTGAGGACTTGGGAATCAAGTTAGCGAAAATGGGCGGGGTGCCGTTCGATGGCCTCGAGCGGATTGCCGAGGGGATGAAACGGGCAAAGCTTTTCGATTCAAAGGGACATTTTCTCGAAGAGCGCCCTCGCATTTTCTCTTTTTTAGAAAAAGCAGTACGGGGCTTGCACGAAGGGATTTTAAAAATTAGGCAGCGACTGGAAAAACTCGATGTGGCTCTATTGACGAAGAATGATGTCTTTGGCCACCACCCCACCTATGTCACAGAACGGACCGATGTGGAAGAGATTCGAAATAAAATGGATTCTTATCCCTATTTGACGGTCACAAATCTTGATCAGGGGCGGATGTATCCCGTGGGAGTGATCCTCGCAAGCGAGCTGCGCAAAAATATCCTGGGAACTGTTTCGCTGCGCGACTTTTGCAACCGCGATGAGATGACGATTCCTTCTTATCTGGAAGTGATTAGCGTCATCGACCATCACAAATCGTCGCTCAATACCTTTTCTCCGCCCTTGGCCATCATCGCCGATACGCAGTCGAGCAATACGCTTGTGGCAGGAAGAGCCTTTCAGATCAACGATCGCTTAAAGGCGTTAAAGAAGCGGTCGGGCCATCAAAGAAAAAGTTCTTTCTTTGTCCACCCCGATCGAGAGTATTTAGAATATCTCCATTTTCTCTATGGAATTCTCGATGACACCGATCTTTTAAGCAAAGTGAGCTCTCTCGATGTCGAATGTGCCGCAGATCTATTGAATCGGATGAAATCGTTACTTTCCAAAAAGGAAGTGGAGATTATTTCTCTCGACGATCTGCCTCGCGATAGGAGTTTCCCGAAAAAAGCCGCGCACCGGATCTTGCAAAATGAAGAGATGTATTCGCTCTATCGCAAAGTGTATGAATATCGGGAAAAAGAGGTAGAGAAAAACATTCTTCTCTGCGCAAAAGGGGAAAAATCCAATATTTTTGCCGATACGAAAGAGCAAAACGGATGTTGTCGCATCGGGCAGACAAAGATGTTTGCAAAGAATATCCCCCTCTTTGAAAAACATGCCGATCACATTCGACATGTTTGGCTCGAGACGGCCAAGCAAGTCTACAAAGAAAAAGTGGAGATCGATCTCCACATTCACATGATCAGCACGATTGTGAGTGCGGAAGAGGTCTATAAAGGGACACAGGGGCACTATTCTCATCAAGATGAGCTTTGGTTTTGGATTCCGCAGGAAGAGACTGCCATAGAACATTTAAAACGCTTCTTAAGTGCATTCCAATCTTCTCCAGGATTGAAAAATAACGCATTGGAAGTGGAATTCCTTGGATCTAATGCGGACGAGCTGGCCATGGTCTTTAAAGAGAGCTTTATGGAAATTCCACAGACAAGATCAAAGAGGAATTTGCCAATTGCTGTTTTGAGATATAAGGCGGGATCGTTGAATTCTAGGAAGGCGATGGTATCGCCTTATCTGCCGATGCTGGAATCTTAGAAGAGTGGGCGCCCCAGATTTGTGGGGCGCTGTGAGATTATTTTGGTTCTTCGATAATTTCTAGATTGACGCGGATGCCGTTGCGGCTGGCGACCGACATAAGCAAGGTTCGGATGGCGTTGATCGTTTTGCCTTTTTTCCCGATGATTTTGCCGATGTCTGATTTTTCTACGGCGAGTTCGATGATCAGGGTGTGTGTCCCTCCGATTTCATTGATCCGCACTTGGTCAGGGTTATCGACTAGATTCTTTACGATGTATTCAACAAATTCTTTCATATAGAGGCCTCTTTCAGTTGAGGAAGGGTCGTTCGAAAGGTTCATACCTGTACCCTTTGACAAATCATTTTACAATATGACTTCTTTAAAGGCCACTCAAAACAGGGGCGCAAAGAGAGGGGCCGCAAAGACGGCGCATCCAAAGCTTCATATCTTCCGGAATGGGGGCGGTGAGGCGCAGGGGCGATTGCGTGATGGGGTGATCGAAAAAGAGGCGATAGGCGTGGAGGAGTTGGCGCGGGGGGGCGTCGCTGTCGTTCTTTTTGCCGTAGAGTTTGTCGCCGAGAATGGGGCAGCCGAGGTGTTTGAGATGAACGCGAAGTTGATGGGTGCGGCCGGTGCGCGGCTTTGCGAGGACAAGGGAGGAAGTTTCATTGAAGGCGGCTGTTTGAATCTCGGTGATCGCTTGGCGGCCATCGGGGAGGACCGTCATTTCTTTGCGGTGGACGGGGTGGCGCCCAATGGGCACATTGACGATGCCATTGGGGGGGCGCCCGGAGCAGATGGCTAGGTAGAGCTTTTCGATCTGGCGGCTGGAAAAGAGCTCGATGAGTTTTTGGTGCGCAGGGAGGGTTTTGGCCGCGAGCAGGACCCCTGAGGTATCTTTATCGAGGCGGTGGACGATGCCGGGGCGGAGGGGATCGTCTCCGGGGGCGATGTTTTGGCAGTGGGCTAAAAGGGCGTTGACGAAGGTGCCCGACCAATGGCCGGGGGCGGGGTGGACGACCATGCCGGGGGGTTTATTGATCGCCAGGAGGTATTCGTCTTCATAGAGGATTTCCAGGGGGATCTTCTCAGGCTCTAGGGAGGCCTCAGGGGTGGCCTGGAAGCAGACTTCGATCTCATCCCCCTCTTCGGGGATGATCCGCTTTTTAACCGGTTCTCCATTGAGCAGAACAAAGCCATTTTCAATGAGGTGCTGAAAATAGGTGCGGGAATGGTTGGGAAAACGCTCCGCGAGGAGCTTATCGATCCGGACTCCCTCTTCCTCGGGGGCGACAAAGAGAAAATCAGGTTCTTCCAATAAAAAAGGCCGATCCATAAAAACCGGCCCTAAGAATAGCTTAAAAAATAAATGAGCTCAAGCGCCGTCTGGGTAGGCGACGAGATTTTCTTTGTTTTTCTCGTTATTTGCTGTTTCATTGGACTGATCGGTAGAAATCTGGTTCAGGAGGTTGTGTTCAAAAACCTTTAATTGGGCTGCAGAAATACTATCCATAATTATCCTATTATTTGGGTTACTCCTTAATTATAGCATATCTGGATTAGTTTGTCAAGTTTTGATTTGATCGTAAGTCATTGATTATCAGTCGTCTGTGTCTTCGCCGGCCTGGGCTTTACCCCATTTTTTGATGGCGGCTACGGCCCGGGCCTGGTCCTTGCTGATCTGGTTATTGATCGCCTGAATGATGACATTCCAGAGCTTTTTGGCATCATCTGCGTCAAAATACATCCCCAGGAAGGTCATAGGCTTACCCTCTATTTTCCCTGACTTGTAATGGGGTTCCCCTTTGGTATCGGGGGGAGGGGGGGTAGTTTGGGAGGGATCTTTGGAGGGGGTGGGGCCTGTTGGATTGGGCATAGAAGTACCTCTTTTTGGCCATATTACCATAGGGAATTATTATTCGTTTATATTATCTCATCGAACATTTTGTTTCCCGCCTGCTCCAGATCGATCCAACAAAACGGATCAACTCGGAAGAGCTCTTGCATGCATGGAATCAAATAAAGTGGTAAAGTCAGTTCATGGCTTTTACTCTCCAGCGCAGCGCAATTGACCCCAATCTTTTAGAAGTGTGGTGCGAATCTCAATGTATTGAAGAGATTTTCGCGCCGTTTATCATCCGAAAAATCCCTGTTTCTTTTGATTCGATAGAGCGAGTGAAAAAATGGCTCGTGGAAATCGAATGGAAATTAGCCAGAAGTAGGGCCTATTGGCTAATCGCTAGACGAAGTTATGCAAGCGGCGTATTGAGACAAAAATTGGTGGAGAAACGATTTTCTGCAGCGGTTTGCGATCGGGTGATTGAGGAATTGGAAAAGAGCGGCTATTTAAATGATGGTGCATTCTTCGAGCAGGCGATTTTAAGAGAATTTCGGCGAGGCTATGGACCGAAATACATTGAAATGAAACTCAAGGCGCAAGGAAGAAAGGTTCGAGAATTAGTGACTCCAGAGATGCAGAAAGAGAGAATTCGGCAACTGCTTCCCAAGCTCAAAGGGGATAGGCAAAAGGCGATGCGCGCTTTATTTCGAAGAGGATTTGACTTAGACCTAATTCAAACTATTGAAATTTTCTCTTAACGCAAGATATTGTCGGTGGCATGTTGTATGTCGGTCGCGGCTCTTGTGTTTTGCGCGTGGGTGTGTTGGGGATTAATTTCAAAACGGCCGATTTGCGCCTGCGCGAAGCGATGGCGCGCGGGGCAGAGAGTTTAGCCGGCGAGCGGGGGCGGTTTTTCCCTCATCCCAATGTGCTCCTCTCCACATGCAATCGGACGGAAGTCTACTTTAGCGCAGAAGATTTAGCTGAAGGGCATAGCGATCTACTCGCTCTCCTGAGACAGCAAATCGAAGAGCCGTTTGAGCATCGTCTCTATTCCTATTTTGGGATTGATTGCTTTTCCCACCTCTGCAAAGTCTCCGCCGGGCTCGATAGCGCCATTTTGGCGGAAACGGAGATCCAGCGGCAGGTGAAAGTGGCCTACAATCGAGCGCTGGAGCTTCCCAGCTCATTGCATTATATTTTCCAGAAGGCGCTAAAAGTGGGAAAAGAAGTGCGCAGCCAGCTGGAATTAGAGCGGGGCGCGCCTACCTTGTATGGAACGATTTGGCAGACCGCCAAAGAGCAATTGGGAGACTTGCGGCAAAAGAAAATTCTCCTCGTGGGCCACTCAGAAATCAACCGCGGCTTTGCCTCCTTTCTTTTACATAAGGGCCTTCGGGGCTTTACCCTGTGCACGCAAAATCCCTCAAGTGTCCGCTTAGAGGAAGTGGCCATTTGCGATCGGAGGATCTTGGCCCAGTGGCAAAGTTATGATCTCATCATTTGCGCCAGCCGCGCGGACGAATACCTTATCTCGGGAAGCGCAGCTCATAAGACATTGATTTTCGATCTCAGCGTGCCGCGCAACGTCGATCCCGAAGTGAATGCGGTGCTCTGGAATATTGAGCAGCTCAATCAGCAGATTGAGCAGAAGAGAAAGGCGCACCTGGATGGGCTAGAGAGATGCGAGGCCATCATCTGGCAAAGAGTCCTTCGATTGGCTCGCATCTATCGCTTAAAAAACGAACGGAGTTATGTGGGTTTAGCTGGTTCTTCGACAATTCCCACTGCCTGAAGAGCTTCCTTAATTTTAGCCG
>DATIHQ010000036.1:0-13550 GCA_035480535.1 Chlamydiales bacterium | reverse complement strand
TAAGAGACCAACGCAATGAGGAGAGGGTGAGTGAAGGCTGCGTTGAACTCCTTATTCGTCAAAAAATTGGGATGGTTGGCTAAATTCACATAGGAATGAAGCCAGCTTTTACTCCCAGTTTCCGCCAGAATTTTTGTGTAGGCTTCGATCAGTTTTTGAAAGCTCTCCGACTTGAGGATCGCTCCAAACACGACCGCTCCATTTACATCGAGATTTTTAGCTAACGCCAAAAACCTTTCCGCTTGCTGGGGCGTTCCATTTCTTTTGATTGTTTCAATCAGTCGATTTCTAAAAGCTTCTTTTCTTTCAGAATCTAAGAATCGTTTATAGACTCCTGGAGCCCTGACTTCTTTCGGCCCTACTAGTTCTGCAGAAACAGGCTCTGCACCGACTTGCGCATCTAAATAATCGCCTAGAGTTTGTTTACAACTAACATCCATTGTAATTTCGGATAAAGAGCTCATATTGCCATTTTAGTTAAATTGAAATTAATTATATCAAATTATAATGATAATTTCAATAAATAGATTGAATAGTGAATAAAAACGCAATAGTCTAATAATGAGCTACTTAGACTTTTCTGCTGACCGCTATACAAGAAATCTCAACTAAAGCCCCCTCTGAGGGCAGGCGCACTTGAACTGCTACCCTTGCCGGTTTAATGGGATAGGAGAACCTACGTTCATAGACTGCGTTCATCTCCTGAAGTTGCCCCATATCCATTAGGAAAACGTCAGTCTTCACCACATCAGCTAAGCTTAAGCCGGCTGCCTTTAGAATCGCCTCGATGTTGTCGAGAACTCGATGGGTCTGGCCTTGGATTGTAGAATCGGAAATCTTATTTGTTTTTGGATCTCTCGCGACTTGACCCGATACAAACAGAAGATTCTCGACCCTGACGGCTTGAGAATAGGGACCTCTTGCTTTAGGGGCTCCAGCTGTTTCGATTTTTCGGATATTGGGGTTCATGATATTACCTTTTAATGAGACAATAAAAAATGTGAGGGAATTGTGCCAACCTTTTCGAAAACCACAGGGATAAAATGAAAAAGTATTTAATTTCGACAATCTCCGGGAAAAAATATCCCTTTGACAGCCTCGACGAGTTTGCTGAGAGTGGCGAATCACTTGAAGTTAAGATAGAGGGTTTGGGGTCGGCAACCGTTAAAAGTGGCTCAACTATTTGGCAACGCTTTTCTGACTTTTTGCCATTTGATAATTACAATTCTGGGTTCACGCTTGGGGAAGGGAACACACCGTTGCTGGAATCCGAGAAACTGGGAGAATATGTAGGGCTAGACTCCATTTTGTTGAAAAATGAAACCATGAACCCCACCTGGAGCTTTAAGGATCGCGGGTCTCTACCCTGTATTTTAATGGCTAAACAGATGGGGGAGCGATTCGTTGCTACGATTTCGACTGGGAATATGGGCGCATCGATCGCTGCATATGGGGCCCGCTCGGGTGTTCAGCCTATTATTTTTATTCCCTCATTCTGTCCTGAGGAAAAAATTCGGGCAATGGCTATCCATGGGGCGACGATTCTTAAAGTAGAGGCTCCAGATTTCGGAGAAATGAAACGAAAGGTTTTAAGTTTAGCTAATTCGTTTAAACTTCGGATTGTCTCAGGCAATGGCCCCATTCGCGTCGAGGGCTATAAATTCTGTGCCTTTGAATTGTATGAACAATTGGGAGGAAAGATTCCAGATTTTATAGCTGTGCCAACCTCTGCTTGTGGTCATATTCGTGGATTATTCAAGGGTTATCGCGAACTACTCGAAGCGGGACTTACAAATAAACTACCTCGTATGATTATCGTTCAAGCGGCAGAGAATAGCCCGCTTGTCACCGCTTTCAAACAGCGAAAGACAAAACCGGTACCCTTCATTGACGTTCACACGATTGCCAAAGCCATTACCACCGGCAATCCCATGGGGGGTGATGAAATATTGGACAAAGCCTACAAACACAATTGGCTTGCTGAAGATGTTACAGAAGAAGAAATTCTGATCGGCCAACGTGTTTTGGGGCAAGCTGGGTTTTTCGTTGAACCCTCGTCAGCGACCTCCCTTCTAGCAGTCAAAAAGTTACGTAAAGCGGGCAAGATACGACAAAATGAATCGGTTGTTCTTATGCTTACCGGCTCGGGATTAAAGGATTCTGAGGTGTTTCAGCACCACCCGGTCAATGTAATCAGCTCCAGCATTTCCACAATTGAGAAAGACCTCCGCAAAATCCTAGTCGCCTAACAGCGATTTCCGCCAAAAGCGCAATAATAACCACCGAGCTCACAGAGAACACCGAGGCGCGATGCGCGCAAGAAAGAAAAATTATTTTATCTCGGTGAACTCGGTGTTCTCGGTGGTTAATTTTTTCAGCGGGAGTTACTGATCGCCTAATGAATCTCTTCTAGGGCTTTTAGGAAACGGGCTTGGGATTCTTTATCATCGGAGAGGAGCATGTAGCCGGAGTAGGGGGTTTCGTGGACGTCGAGGGAGAAGGTGACGAGCTGGTGCGGGAATTCGAGCGTCTTTTTCTTTTTGGAGGGGAGGACGGCGAGGACGCGGCGGGGATCTTGTCTAAAGAGCCAGTCCTTTTTGTCTGATTTCATCGCTGCAAGAAGGAGGAGGAAGAGTTGCTTGAGGGAGTCTGTCTCAATGACGCTGCGGAGTTCGTTGGGGGTGAGAGAGTAGAAGAATTTTTCGATGAGCAGGTTGTGTTGCTCGGCGAGGCGGCCGAGGGCGGTTTTGAGCATGTTGAGCGATTCGTGCTGCTTATAGATCATGCCGCCATTGTAGTCGCGCACTTCTCCGATGACGCGGCTGACTTCGAGTAGGATGTGCTCGCGCGCTTTATAGAGATCGACGGAGTGATCGTGCCGTAGGAAAGAATGGCTGGGAAGTAGGACGCGGAAGACAGTCGCCTCTTTTACATATTTGCGGCGGAGCTGGCCGACGCGGCGCACGCGTTCGGTGACAAGTTTAAGGGGCGTTTTCTTGGCGGCAAAAAGCTCTTGGACGGTGGGGGCGTTTTCCGCTTGGATGCGGAGAAGGATGATGGTGAAGCAAAGATCGGCCTCTTTTTGCTCATCGAAGGAGATAATGACTTGCGGCATATCGCTGACGAAGCGAAGCTGGCGAGAGAGAACCATGATATTGCGCAACACTTCCTCTTCGTTGCGGGGCATGAAGATGGGGTGGGTGAGTTGTTCGATATGCCCTTTCATCTGGTCGGGGAGCTGGGCGCGGAGCGTTTGGATTTCTTCAAAGGTAAAATCAACCCCATCTGATTTCTCAATTTCGAGATAGATCGTTTGATAAGAGGCGCTTGTGGGACGATCGGTAAAGGAAGATCTCTCGACGAGTTGAATCGCAGGGATATATTTTCGGATCGCGCTCACTAAATGTCCCGTCTCGAAGAGTTCATGTTCGCGAAGGAAATTCAGGCCGACAATAATTCCGAGGACGGCTCTTTCTTTTTGCTTGGGGGGCGTCAGGTGTGTTTTCAAGAACTTGAGTATGATATGCCGTTTTGAGGGGAGCGTTTCCACGTTTTGCTTGAGGAGCTTTTGCACTGAATAGAGATTGGAGATGATCCGGCTGATGTGGTGGTAATCGCGCACATTTTTAAAGTCATCGGGGCAAGTGACGAGGAAATGTTGCATTTGAGTGAAAATGCCCGGATCGAAATCCTTGGAGTGGCTTTGAATAAGCGAGCTGATTTTCTCCTGGACCATCGCGGTCTTTCCATCTGTGGAGAGTCCTTTGAACTCCAGGATGCGGCGCGCATGGTAATTGGAGACGACGCCAAGGCGTATTTCGGTTTCAATGGCGTGGAGATTGCGGCGCACTTCTTCAACATCTTGGGCGCTCTTTAAATGGACGACGATTTCCGCGACGCAAAGGAGATCCTCAGAGAGATGGGGTAGGCGCACATCGGAGGCAAAAAAGAGCTCCACATTCACCCTTTTTTGGGGCAGCAGCCAGCGGCTCACCATATCGTAGAAGAAATTGCAGGCGTTGAGGCGGTATTTGCAGAGGAGGAGAACTGAAAGCGTGCAAGGAGCTTTATTTAAATCTGACCAGGCAATGAGGGGGAGCATATCGGCAAAGCGGGCTCTTTGCGAGGGAACCGTCATTCCAGTCGCTTGCAAAAGATCGGTGGGAACCAACCGTTGGATTAAGTCTTGAGCCCCATCTCGATAGTATTCTGCTTCAATAAAAGGACAACCGAATTCAAAATCAAATTCCAATTGTTCTTGGGTCAACATCCTTCAACCTCATACCTTTTTTCAGTCCGAGATGCAGTGCCGACAACCGTTCCTTTCATTTCTGGATTTTGGAAGGAACGAATCGAGAGCTGCACCCCATTTTTCGCAGCTAAAGCGATGCTGCGGGAGTGAAGTACTTTGGCTCCTTGATTGGCGAGCTCCAAAGCCTTCTCAAAGCTTAAAGTAGGGAAATGGGGCGCCGCGGGATCTTTTTTCGGATCGGTTGCAAAGATGCCCGGAACATCCTTATAAAACTCCACTTGGGTGGCTCCTAAAGCGATGGCGAGGGCGACGGCGCTCGTATCGGATCCTCCGCGGCCAAGCGTGGTGATCTCCCCTTGGCGGCTCACGCCCTGAAACCCAGCGACAATGGCGATTTGCCCTTTCTTTAATACGGGGAGGAGGCGGTGGGGGCGCACATCGACGATTTTTGCCTCGGTATGATTCTCACAAGTGATGATGCCCGACTGGCTTCCTGTAAAACTCACCGCTTCTTTTCCTTTTAAAGAGAGGGCCATCGCCAAAAGGGAAATACTGATGCGCTCTCCGACCGAAACTAACATATCTTGTTCGCGGCGGGGCGGATTGGCATGGACTTGCCGCGCGAGATGAAGCAATTGATCCGTAGTATTGCCCATTGCACTAATGACAACGGCAATCTCAGGATGTTGTTTCGTTCTTTCAATAATTAAATCGGCGATCTTGTGAAAGCTTTCTGAGTTGGCAACACTCGCACCGCCGAATTTCATCACTAACATATTTTTTATCCTCGCCGTAAACAAATCTTTTTACAAGCGCTAGAAATTTTCAATCTAGCGAACACAGTTAGAAAAAATAAAGTGAAAATTTTATTTTACAAAATTTTTTTGCATCAATTTCAATTGTTATAAAACATAAACCACTGAATTTTAATATATTATACAAAATTTTGTCCATGACAAAAAAAATAAAAAAAATATTTCCGAACGTTCACAAAAAACGAGAAGAGTCTCAAAACAGAAACCGATTTATTGATTAAAAATTTTTTATGATACTAACTTAAACGAACTGAAACTCAGCGCGATAGCCGTTGACGAATCTCTCTTGCCTTTATTGGGGAGCATTTGGTAATCTTTTTCCTTTAACTAGTCTCACTTCCTTTCCCGAATTGAGCATTAGAGAACTATTATAAACAGGAGAAACCCTCAAACATGTCTTCCAAACAAACCCCACAACAACGTTTTGCCCACGACTGGAACGCCAGCAATGTATTAGATGATGTCGACTTTCAAGAACATGAAGCACGACAGTTTCGCGACCTACTCTATGGTAAGCAGCAGCCAGGGGCTGAAGATGCCCTCTCCTTTTTAAATGCCGGACAAATATTAAAAGGGAAGATTGTTGAAATCTCAAAAGATTATGTCGTGATCGACGTGGGTCTGAAATCGGAAGGGTTGGTCCCCATTTCCGAATTCACTGAACCGGAAGAACTTGTATTAGGGAATGAGACAGAAGTTTATTTAGACGCAACCGAAGGGGAAGATGGACAAATTGTCCTCTCCAAAGAAAAAGCGCGCAAATTCAGACAGTGGGAATACATTGTCCATAATTGCAAAGAGGGTTCGATCGTCAAAGGAAAAGTGATGCGCAAAGTCAAGGGCGGCCTCATGGTCGATATTGGCATGGAAGCGTTCTTGCCCGGCTCGCAGATCGACAATAAGCGAATTAAAAACCTCGATGACTTCATCGGCCGCACGTATGATTTCAAAATCCTTAAAATCAATATCGAACGAAAGAATATCGTCGTTTCCCGCCGTGAACTTTTAGAAGAAGAAAGAGTATCGCGCAAAGCAGAACTGCTCGAAAACATCCGCGAAGGAGTTGTACGTAAGGGAGTTGTGAAGAATATCACCGACTTCGGCGTCTTCCTCGACCTCGACGGCATCGATGGCCTCTTGCATATCACCGACATGACTTGGAAGCGAATTAAACACCCCTCTGAGCTCGTCCATTTAGGACAGGAACTCGAAGTGGTGATCCTCCACGTAGATCGGGAAAAAGGGCGCGTTGCGCTCGGCCTGAAACAAAAAGAGGAAAATCCTTGGGAAGAAATTGAGAAAAAATATCCTCCTGGAACAAGAATCCGCGGCAAAATCGTAAACCTCGTCTCTTACGGCGCGTTCATCGAAATTGAACCGGGCATCGAAGGACTCATCCACGTCTCTGAAATGTCTTGGACTAAAAATGTCACAGAACCGAGCGAGATGGTCCATGTCGGCGACGAAGTGGAAGCCATTGTCCTCTCCGTCCAGAAAGACGAAGGAAAAATTTCTCTCGGCATTAAGCAAACGGAGCGCAATCCCTGGGAAGATGTGGAGAAAAAATATCCTGTCGGCAGCAGCGTAGTGGCTGAAATTCGGAACCTGACCAATTATGGCGCCTTCGTCGAATTGGAGCCTGGAGTCGATGGATTGATCCATATTTCCGATTTAAGCTGGATTAAAAAAGTCTCCCATCCTTCTGAAGTATTGAAGAAGGGAGATAAAGTCGAAGCGGTCATTCTCTCGGTTGATAAAGAGAGCAAAAAGATCACGCTCGGCGTGAAGCAATTGAGCACAAATCCGTGGGAAACGATTGAAAAAACGCTTCCTGCCGGCTCTATTGTGCATGGAGTTGTGACCAAAACAACCGCCTTTGGCGCCTTTGTTCAACTCGACAATGGGATCGAAGCCCTCATTCACGTGACGGAACTTTCCGATCAGCCTTTTGGAAAAGTGGAAGATGTTGTCCAGAAGGGAGATGAAGTCACAGCGAAAGTCATTAAACTAGACCCAGAACACAAAAAAATCGCCCTCTCGGTGAAAGAGTATTTGATCGAAAAAAATCAAATGAATCGAGATGACATCGTCGTCAGCAAGAAGGGCAAAAAAGGGAAGAAAAAATCTTCTGAAAAAGATTCCGAAAAGGAAGAGAAGGAACTAAAGGATGAATAAAGACCTCATAGCTATCTTTGAATACCTCGAGCGCGAAAAGGGGATCAAGCGCGAAATCGTGATCAATGCGATCGCCGATTCTCTGCGCGCAGCGGCCCGGAAAAGCGTAAAGGGGCTCGGAGAAAAAGTTAGCGTTGAGATCAACCCGAAGACAGGCGAGATCGAGGTTTTCACGCAAAAGAAAATCGTCGAAAAAGTCGTCAATCCTTCCGAAGAGATCTCAATTGAAGATGCCCGCGCTATGGAACCTGAATGCCAGGTGGGGCAATGGCTTGAGATCTCCATCACGCCTCAAGATTTTGGCCGGATCGCCGCGCAGGCTGCGCGCCAGATCATCACGCAAAAGCTCAAAGGAGCCGAGCGGGATGTGATCTATGAAGAATACCGCCATCGCGCAGGCGAAATCATCTCCGGCACGGTGAAGCGCTTCATCCGCGGCCGCACAATCGTCGTCGATTTAGGCAAAGTAGAGGCGATTCTTCCGGAGCGGAATTATCCAAAGCTCGAGCGCTACAATGTCGGCGATAAAGTCCAGGCCCTTCTTTTAGAAGTGCGCGATACCGATACAGGCGGCGCGGAGGTTATTTTAACCCGCAGCCATCCTGAATTTGTCTCCGCTCTTTTCATTCAAGAAGTTCCTGAGCTGCACGATAAAACAGTCGTCATCGAACGGATCGTCCGCGATCCAGGCTATCGAACCAAGCTCGCTGTCCGCTCTTACGATCCGAAAGTAGATCCGGTGGGAACTTGCGTCGGCGTTCGAGGAACTCGAATCAAGAATGTGATTCGAGAACTCAATAATGAAAAAATCGACGTGGTTCCTTTTTCCGATGATCCCCTCCAACTGCTGCAAAACCTTTTGGCTCCAGCGGAAATCCGCAAGCTGAAAAACTATGATGACCGTGTTTGGATGGTCGTAATGGATGAAGATTATCCAACCGTCATCGGCAAGAAAGGGATGAATGCCCGTTTGATCGGCCAGATGATTGGAAAAGAAATCGATGTGCAGAAATTAACTGAATATCAAAAAATCCTCACCATTCAAATGGCTGAGCTTGGCGAATCAACCGATCCCAGCTATGATGAGCGCCTAAAAATCGAAGGCGTGAGTGGATTGATTCTCGAAAGTTTGATTTCAGCTGGCTATGAAACACTGCGTAAATTCATGCAAGCCTCGCCTGCTGAACTCCCCACCAAAGTCCCCGGAGTTAACTACTATGACCTCGCCGATAAGATTTTGGAACAAACCCGTAAAAAAAAGGTATAACCGTTGGGTAAAAACCTAAAACTGAATATTAAAAACACCCAGCTTGCCGAAGCCTTTAAAGTAAAGAAAGCTGGGGAACCTGAGCCTGAAACGACCAAGAAAAAAGAAGCAGCGCCCAGCGCTGATGGAAAACGGTTAAGCAGACTGAAAGAAGATGCCTCGATTGCAACGGCGATCAAGCAGGCGGAGAAAACACTAGCGACTCGAGAGAGAGAAGGAAGCAAAGAGAAAGAACCTGACCCGACGCTGATTAAAAAGCGGAAAGCGCGTATTGTCCAAGGGCCTCCAACTCCTGAAGAAATCAAGGCCGAAGCAGCGGCCGCCGCAGAAGCCGCTAAAGCAGCCGAAGAGGCACCCCCAATCTCGAAAGAGACCTCTGCTGTTGAAACTCCATCCACTGAAAAACCTGTTGAAAAACAGGAAACGGGAAAAACTGAAGCCAAGCCTCCTGCCAAGCCACCAGCTGCTATTATGGCCGCCCTCTCTGAAGGGCCGCAACGGAAAGAGCCCCCTCCTAAAGAATTGCGCGCAGTCAAAAAGAAAGAAGAGATCCGCTTTGACTCTCGCGACCGGCAAGGTTTGCGCGACATCGACAATGAAGCTTGGAGAAAGCGGAGAGCCCACAAACCGCGCAAAGTAATCCAGGAAGAAATCGTTCGGCCAAAAAGCCTATCGGTCCGCCTCCCCATTACGATCAAAGATCTAGCTCATGAAATGAAGCTGAAGGCTTCTCAATTGATCGCAAAGCTCTTCATGCAGGGAATTACCCTTACGCTCAATGATTATCTCGATGATGAAACGGTCGTTCAGCTTCTCGGCCATGACTTTGAGTGTGAGATTAAAATCGATCGCACCGAACAGGCGCGAATCCGGATTACCGATCATACAATCCGCCAAGAAATTGACTCTTCTTCACCCAGCGAGCTCATTCTCCGCTCCCCTGTCGTCACCTTTATGGGCCACGTCGACCACGGCAAAACAAGCCTCATCGACACCATTCGAAAATCAAATCGCGCGGCTGGAGAAGCGGGCGCCATTACGCAGCATATTGGGGCATTCAAAGTGGCCACCAATGCGGGCGATGTCACCATTCTCGATACGCCGGGCCATGAAGCTTTTTCTGAAATGCGCTCCCGCGGCGCGAATGTCACCGATATTGTGATTCTGGTCATCGCCGGCGACGAAGGAATTCGGGCGCAGACAGAAGAAGCCATCCGCCAAGCGCGAGAGGCAAAAGTGCCGATTCTAGTCGCCATGAACAAGGCTGACAAACCCACTTTCGATCTCCAAAAAGTCTACCGCGAATTGGCTGACCGGGATTTGCTTCCCGAAGCTTGGGGCGGAACGACGATTACAGTGAGCTGCTCTGCTGTTTCAGGCCAAGGGATTAAAGAGCTCTTAGAGATGATCGCCCTTCAGGCGGAAATTCTCGAACTCCGCGCAAGTCCTAACTCGCGCGCTCGAGGTACCGTGCTTGAATCAGAGATGCATAAAGGGTTGGGCGCCGTCGCTACAGTCCTCGTGCAAAACGGGACTCTCCGAAAAGGAGATGCGATCGTATTTGGCCACTATTCTGGCCGAATTAAGACGATGCAAGATGATCATGGCCTTTCGCTGGATGAAGCAGGTCCTTCGACCCCCGTTAAAATCACCGGTCTTTCAGAACTCGCTTTAGCAGGTCATGAATTCATCGTTGTGAAGAATGAAAAAGAAGCGCGCGAACTCGCTTCTGCCCGTGCCGAAGGACATCAGCGCGACATCCAATCGAAGCCAAAATTGGGCAGCCTTGAAAAGATGATGGCGAAAAGAGAGAGCGGCGAGAAGAAGATCTTGCCCCTCATCTTGCGCGCCGACGTGCAAGGTTCTCTCGAAGCGCTCAAAAACTCGCTTCTCAAAATTCAATCAGACAAAGTACGCCTTGAAATCGTCAGCGCCGACGTGGGCGAAATTTCTGAGTCTGACATTGAGCTTGCCAATGCATCCAAAGCGACCATTGTTGGGTTCCATACGAGCATTGAAAGCCACGCCGAGGATTTGATCAAGCAGAAGAAAATCCCCGTTTATACCCAGGATGTCATCTACCATTTGATCGATGAAGTGAGAAACCGGATGCGCCTTCTCCTCGACAAAATCGAGCAGGAAAATGATGTGGGCGAGATTCTTGTGAAAGCTGTATTTAAATCTTCGCAGCTCGGCCTCATCGCTGGCTGCCAAGTCACAGAAGGGACGATCAAGCGGCAAAACTTTGTCCGTCAGATCCGCGATAAAGAGATCATCTGGAAAGGGAAAATCGCCTCCCTGAAGCGGATGAAAGAAGATGTCAAAGAAGTGCAAAAAGGGTTCGAGTGTGGAATTCTTCTCGAAGGGCAAACCGACATTAAAGAGGGAGATATTCTCCAAGCTTACGAAATCACCTACCTCGAGCAAGATCTATAATGAAAAAGAATCGGCTAGAACGGGTTAATTCTCTCTTGAAAGAGGTTCTCTTTGAAGTGATTCAAAGAGAGGTGAAAAACCCTCACGTAACTACGTTTGTCACGGTGACAAAAGTGGATACTTCGGCCGATTTACATCATGCAAAGGTCTACATTAGCCTAATTTGCTCTGAAGAAGAAAAAGGGAAGGTGCTTTTGGCGCTCCAATCGGCCGCTGGATTTATCGCTGTCCACGCAGCTAAAAAAGCGCAGCTCCGCTACTTTCCCAATCTCACGTTCAAGCTCGACACCTCGCTTGACGAACATCTGCGCATCCAAAAAATCCTGGGCGATATCGAAAAAGAGCGCCTCTCCCGTATAGAACCAGATGAAAAATAACGGTATTTTATTGGTCGATAAAGCCGCTGGCTCGACTTCTTTTCATTTGGTCTCGCTGCTCCGCCGCCTGACGAGAATTGAGAAAATCGGCCATGCAGGAACTCTCGATCCCTTTGCGACAGGCGTCATGGTGATGCTGATTGGCCGCGAGTTCACCCGCCGTTCCGATGATTTCCTCTCTTCTGATAAACAATATCGGGCGACCCTTAACCTCGGCGTCGCCACCGATAGCTACGACATCGATGGGCAAGTGACGTCGCAAAACGATCTCATCCCCACCCAAAATCAAGTAGACCTCGCCATTGCGACCTTTCAAGGGCAAGTGCTTCAAGTTCCCCCGATGTTTTCAGCGAAGAAAGTGCAAGGAAAGAAGCTCTATGATCTAGCTCGAAAAGGGATCTCTATCGAACGACAAGCGGTCCTAGTCCAGTTAAAAACGACGCTCCTTTCCTACGTATATCCCCACCTCGAAATCGAAGTATCGTGCAGCAAAGGAACATATATCCGAAGCCTCGCCCACGATTTGGGACAACTGTTGGGCTGCGGCGCCCACTTATCTGCTCTCACCCGCCTTCGCTCTGGCACGTTTCATCTCAACCAATGCATCCAGCAAGAGCTCCTTAAAAACCCTGAATTTGACATAGCCCCCTACCTCCGAAGTGCATGAAAATATCTACTTCCATCCCCAACTCTCTTCCCCCGACAGCTCTAACCATCGGCTTTTTTGATGGCGTCCATCTAGGCCATCAAGCGCTTCTTAAATCCTTAAGAAAAAGATCAGATCACATCACCGTCTTCACTTTCATCCATCATCCTCTGCAAATTCTAAAACCTCCCGCTCCCAAACCGATCTGTTCCTTCCACCAAAAACTCGCCCTATTGAAAGATGCCCAGGTCGATATAGTGATTGCAATTCCCTTCACTCAAGAATTCGCCTCTACTCCTTTTGACGCCTTTCTCTCCCAATTCCCCCTCACCCTCCTCCTCCTTGGCGAAGGCTCCGCATTTGGGAAAAATAGAGAAGGGAACGAAGAGAATGTAAAAGCGTTTGCAGCCAAGCAGGGATTCATCGCCCAATATCTTCCAAAACTCATTTTAGGAAATGAACCCATCTCTTCCCGCCGCATTCGCGCTAGCATCGCAGCGGGAGATTTTGCCAGAGCCTCACAGCTCTTAGGCCGCCCCTATTCCCCTAACCTTGAAGGATCACATGTCTAATTTAGCTTGCGGAATCGTTGGACTCCCCAACGTCGGCAAATCAACCCTTTTCAACGCCCTGACGCGGAAACAAATCCCTTCAGAAAACTACCCCTTTTGCACCATCGACCCCAATCTCGGCATTGTGAATCTCATCGATCCCCGCCTCGACGTCCTCTCAGAGCAATCGGGCAGTCAAAAGATCGTCTACGCCACCGTCTCTTTTGTCGACATCGCCGGCCTCGTCAAAGGCGCCTCTCAAGGAGAAGGGCTGGGAAACCAATTCCTCACCCACATCCGCGAAACCGACGCCATTGTGCAAGTCGTCCGCTGCTTTGAAGATGAAGAAGTGATCCACGTCGCGGGCCGCGTCGATCCCATCGAAGACATTGAAATCATCACCCTCGAGCTCATCCTCTCCGACCTACAAACCGCAGAAAACACCCTAAGCCGCCTTGAGAAACAGGCAAAAGGGAAGAAAGAACTCCTCCCAACCCTCGAATTTCTCAAGAAAACCATCGCCCACCTCAACCAAAACCTCCCCCTGCGCTCCCTCAAGCTCACCCCCGAGGAAGAGCTCATCAGCCACCTCTACCCCTTTCTCACCCGCAAAAAAGTCCTCTACATCTGCAATGTAGGCGAAAACGACATCCCCGCCCTCGACAACCCCTTCGTCCAGCGCGTCCGCGACTACGCCGCCAAAGAAGGAAGCCGCGTCGTCCCCATCTGCGCCAAAATTGAAGAGGAAATTTCCCGTCTCGACGAAAAGGATGCGAAAGAATTCCTCCAAAGCCTAGGCCTCAAGGAATCGGGCCTCGATCGCCTCATTCGCGAAGCCTTCTCTCTCCTCAACCTCATCACCTACATCACCACCGGCGAGCTAGAAACGCGCGCCTGGACCATTAAAAACGGCACCCCCGCCGCCGAAGCTGCCGGCAAAATCCACAGCGACATTGAAAAAGGCTTTATCCGCGCCGAAGTCGTCTCCTACTCCGACATGATCCGCTACCACGGCCGCGTCGGCGCCCGCG
>DATIHQ010000035.1:0-11373 GCA_035480535.1 Chlamydiales bacterium | reverse complement strand
GGCGGGAAAGACGCGGGTCGAATAGAGAAGAGGCACGTGAAAGGCAAAACTATTGCGCAGGCGGCGATACTCTTCGAGATTGGGGTCAATCGCCATCCCAAAATGGGGCATGACGCCTTGCGAGCTGAGTGCCGCAAGAGTGGAGCCGCCTGCAATGAGGAGCGCCTTGTTTTCCAGAGTGCGAAGAATGGGCATCGATTGCTGCAGCGAGGGGCCCGCGCCGCAGACGATGGCGGGCACGTTTTGAAAGGATCCCTTAAGACCATTGGCATAAAATGAATAGGGCAAGTGGCGCAAGTTTTGGACAAAATTCTGAAAGGGCTGATAGCCATGCAGGCGATCGAGATGAAGAGCGTGGGAAAGCGTTGTTTTCCGAAGAATTTTCAGGCGCAAAGTTTGAAAGCGGCGCCCTTTATGAGAGGGCAGGGCGATCACTTCGACCCGCTTCATCGGAAAACGGTCGGCGAGCGCATCGATTGTTTCATTGAAGGCGAGATGAACTTGGGGATCGGAGAGAATTTCAGCCGTTTCTTTCCGCTGCAGCCAAGAGGCAATTACTCCCTCCTCTTGTTCTATGAAGATGAGCCGTCTTTGCCGATCTTTTTTTAGCCATTCTTTTACCTGGAAATAGCTCGATCCCGTCCCCAGGCCATAAATGTAGAGAAGCTCTGCTTTATCGATGGAGAGTTCCGGCAATGTCTCTTCTACTACTGCTTTGCATTCCCAACTGGGAGCGAGCAATGCGAGGGCGGGAAAGCGTTCCTGAAAAAGCATTAAATTAGACATTTTGAATCCAGATGTTTTGAAAGCGATCCCAAACTCGTTCCCGATATTTTTCTCCTTCCCAAACGGCCTCTGTGCGCAACTTTCCCTGTTCATCCCACTGCCTGAAATTAAATCGAGGGGGTTCTAAATATTCGATCTCCTCCAAAAGCTGCCCTGCCTGGCTCCAGCGGCAGTGTTTACCCACCGGTTTTCCCATTTCATAGGTTCCTTCATCGAGAAGAATTCCTTCCTCGCTCCACATTTGATCGACGCCGTGGCGGATTCCCTTTTGAAAAGAGCATCTTCGTTTCATTTTCCCATTGGGCCAATAGAGCACAACTTCTCCCTCATGCATCGAGATGCTCCTGGATCACTTGCTCAAAAAAGAGCGCCTGGTTCAATTCCAATTTATCAGGATGAGGATCGAGCTCCAGCTCCCGCTCGAAAACTGGCTTCCAAATGCTCCAAAGCGGCTCTAGCAAAAGCGGATGAGCCATCTTTTTCCACTCTTTCCATCTTCCCGGTTTTACTTGAGCCAGCGCCTCGATTTCCGCTTTGACTCTGGGGCGCAAATCTTCTTCTTTCCCAGGCAAAAGCTTGCTGAATTTGCGCGTCAGAATCGGCTCTTTCAACGGAAGGCCCCCTTCTGTCGCCTGAATGAATTTCGTCTGGGGATTTTTTGCGGCGAGCTCCTCTGTCCACTGCGCTGCCATCATCCAGTCGCGCTGCGTCATTAAATCGCCCACTTGAATGAGGCTCGAAGGCATTTCCGTTTTTAAATGGGCATATTTTTTTGCATCTGTATAGCAAAAATCCATTCCTACGAAAACAATCGGGTTGCAACCGAGGAAAAGAGCCAATCCGGTGAGGAAATTCCCCACTGTCCAGCCCATTTCAAAGCCCTCTTTCTGTCGATTGATCCAATTGATCCAGGGGGCGCTTGAATCGGGGAATAAAAGCATAGGTCCTTGCGCTCGGGAAAAATTCTCGGGATTGATCCGGCTTTGGAAACAAAAGGGAACTTTAAGGCGTGGAATCGGGGGCGCCTCTTTATCGATCGATGCGGCAAAATGGGGTTCTGTATCGAGAAGATTCAGTGCCGTTCCCCCCGCAAAAATCAATCCGGGAAATTCTTTGATGAGACGCCCATTTTTTTCCAAAGAAGGACCCGCGCCGACGATCACGGCAGGGACATCCTGAAACTTCCCCTTCAATCCAAGGCCGCACCGAATTCCCTTTCTCTGATTTGCTTTGGCATTTTTGGTTGCGGCCACGCCATAATCGGCCGCCTCTGATAAAATCAACCCGCAGGCGAGGTGGCACCGCTCCAATTCTTTCTGAAAAGCGGCCGTGTATCTTCCTTCGCGTGAAACAGCAAACGCCATCTCTTGAAAAACGGCGCTCCAAGCCACTTTCTTTGCCACAGGTTCGATTTGCAGCGGCGAATCGAGATAATGGAGCTTCACGCGCAGATCATTGCGTAGAACGACTGCATCTTCACACTCTTCAAGCGGCTCCTCATCGATAAAAATCAGCCGCCGGCTCGCCTCTTCATCGAGCCACGCCCGCGCCTCTAAATAAAAAGGAACGCTTGCGCCATATACGCAAAGGACAATGCAGCGCTTCTCTAAAGTTTCAATAATAGACATAGTTTCTCTACGAGCTGCGCATAGGAAGGAAGGAAAGGAACGGAAGCGATTTTATCCATCTCCTTCCAGAGCGTCTTAATCTCCTTTTGATTTGCCAAACAAATAAAAGGAGCCTGAATCGCAGCATTATAGCCAAAAACCTGTTGTTCGGCAGCTCTATTTATTTCTATGGCTTTGCATTCGACCAAGAGAAGGGGGACAATTTTTTCTTTGACGGTTGTATGGCAGAGAAGATCGATCCGCCGATCGGGAGCTAGGTTTTTCTCCACGGAAATCAATCCTTTAGGAAAACCTAACGCCAACATTTTCTGAATGAAGTTCTGCCGAACGACTTCTTCAGGCGTGGCAGCCACCCACTGCAACCGGATGGGGTCCCATAAATCACTGTTGGACTTGGACAAGGCCGTAATTTTGATCCTTTCGGCGATAGATCACTTTCATTTTCAAATCCTCTTCCGAGCGGTAAATCAGGAAAGGTTCATCGGTGATTTCCATTTTCATCACCGCCTCATCTTGCGTGAGCGTTTTCAAAGGCATGGTTTCTTTTGCGACCACGCGATGCAGTTCAAACCGCTCCTGTTCGCGCGCTGCGTTTTCCGCTTCGATCTCATCGTTGATCGCCGCTACATCATCTTTCATCGCCAAAATGACATTCACATGAATATCTACCGTACTCACATCTTTGGACCGGTGAGATTGCAGCTTTGCTTTATACTTGCGGATCAGCCTCGTCACCCGGTCTATCGCCCGATCGATCGCCGAGTACATATTGTCGGTGCTCGCCTTGACTTTAAGGTGGAAGTGATTGAAATCCATTAAGATCGAGCAAGATTGTTCCAACTTCTGCGCATCGAGAGTCACCTGGATGTCGATGATTGCGTCGGCTATTTTATCGATGCGGGAGAGTTTTTCCCAAACATAATTGCGGATCGCATCGGTGATCTCGATGTGGTTGCCCAGAATGCTGACAATGTAGCCATCATTGCTAAATTTATTCGGTTTCGCCATGGATCCTATCCTAAAATATCCCATTATATTGAGAAGCGGATTTTATTCCAATCTGCTAATCTATATCTATGGAAGAGAAATGCCAAGGAGTCCTCCTTCAATCCATTGCCTATTTAGGAAAGAAGCGGATTCTTAAAATCGTAACTCCCGAAGAAGGGCTCCTCACTCTCATGGCGAAATCGATGAGCGCGCTCACCACTCCCTTTTGCATCGCCGAGTGGGTCTATCGAAAAACGACCAAAGAAATTCATCCCTTCATCGATGGCACCCTCCTCGACCCGCTCCTCGAACTGCGGCAAAATTACGCCACTCTCATTTCAGCCGGCGCCATGGCGCAAGACCTCCTCCGCTCCCAATTTCCCGCCAAAAAAGATCCCGCTCTCTACCAACTCTTTTGCGCCTATCTCAAAAAGCTCCCCCACTTTTCCAAACCAGAAATCCTCGCCGCCAGCTTCCGTCTCAAGCTTCTTCTCCACGAAGGGCTTCTCTCCCTCCAGCACCCCTCCCCCCACTTTACCGACGAAGAGTGGAAAATCACGACCCTACTCGCCTACAGCCGCCAATTTTCCCTTCTTCAGGAAATCGAACAAGCCCCCACCACCAAAATTGATTATTTATTTAAAGAACAGATGTGATTGCACCGAAAGGGACTCGAACCCCTAACCCCTTGGTCCGAAGCCAAGTGCTCTATCCATTGAGCTATCGGTGCAAATGCGAAAGGGGGGATTTGAACCCCCATGGGTGTGACCCCGCTACCACCTCAAGGTAGTGCGTCTGCCAATTTCGCCACTTTCGCGAAGAAGTGAAGAGAAAACTATACTCGTTCCCCACACTTCCAGACAAGGACTTTTAAGTAGCGAATTCGCGAATCCAGGCGTCGGGGTTGATCGGCGAGCCGGTGACGTGGCGCGCGAGCTCTCCCCAAGACATCCGGTTGCCAGGACGGAAAAGCTTTTCTTGAAGAAAACGCCCCGCCTTTTTCGAACTGAGAGTCGTTTCCCCCGTTTCCTTAGCAATGGTTTCTTGAATGGCCGAGGCAAACATCTCCCCGAGAAGATAGCTGAAATAATAGACGGGCGCGAGCCCAATGTGATACTTGGTCGCCCAATCCCACTTCCCTTCCCGCTTTTTGGGGGGATGAATTTTTTGATACTTCTCCACACATTGCCACCAAAGACGAGTTAGGTCTTGAGACGGATCGCGATAAAGTCCGCTTTCAAATGCAGTCATGACGAGGACCCAGCGGCTAAAGATCAACTGCCGCCGCTTGAGGCTGAAGTCCGCTTTCTTGCGGATCTTTTCTTTTTCAGGGGCTGCGCCAACCAGGCGGCCAAGGGCGTCGGAACGGTAAGCTTGCCGCCCCGCGATGAGGGCCATCGCCTCGGTGGGGATCATATGAGGAGGCTCTTTGAGAAGCCAAGGGAGTTTTGCATCAAATCCCATTTCATAGATGGCGTGGCCCAATTCATGGAGCACCGTTTCCAGCCACTTGATCGAAGATTTCACATTATTGAGCGTGCGGACGTCGCCGAGGCGATCGAGATGGATGCAAAAGGCGTGTTGATTTTTGCCCGGCCTTTCATACATGTCGCTGCGCGAGAGGATGGGTGTAACGTCGATCTCCATTTTCTTGTAAAAATTGACGCTGGCCGCCGAAATATCGACCCCGTCGACGAGCTGATCGAGCTCTTGCGTATCGAGCGGATCTTCTTGGCAAAAGGGATCGCCCCAAGCCCAAGGCCCCAGCTCTTTTACATCGACAGAGAAACGCTTGGAGAGGCTCTTCTCAATTTCCTTCAAGACTTGCGCATAAGCTTTATCTGATTTTTGAGCCAGATCATCCAGCGTTTTTAAAAGCCACTTCGCATCCACTTCCTGCAAGTCGAGCTGCATTTGAAAATAATCGCTATAGCCCAGGGCTTTTGCCGCCTGGTTGCGAAGCTTGACCAGCTCGAGAATTTGAGGCGCCAACACTTCCCCGATTTTTTTTGAAGCTTCCCAAGCTTTCTTCCTTTTTTCAGGTTTGTTTTCATTTTTCAAAATGTCCCGAATGTCATTTTCCGAGAGTTTTTTCCCCTCTAACTCGGGGCGAAAGGTCGCATAGCTCTGAGCGAGAGCCGCCTCTTTTTGCGCCATCTCTTCTAGCAGAGCTTTGGGGATCTGATTTTGCTTAAAGGCCCGAATCAACACATTCAATTGCCTCTTGAGAAGAGGATCGGCGAGCTTTTTATCTTTGTCCCATTCAAGAAGTTTTTCATATGTTTTCGCGTCGTTGAAAAGAATTCTTAGCTCCGTATCGAGATCAGCCTTTAAATCAGCCGCATCTTGCGAGGCCGTTGTCTCCAAAATCCAAAGCGCTTTATTGAGCTGGGTCGATTTGCGCGCGACTTGGGGCACAAAGGCATTGAGAAATTTCTCAAAGGGGTGTTTTAATGATTCCATGGTCTTCCTATTTTTGATTCGTCTCTACCAAGCCGCCATCAGTCCCTTCGTGGGGCACTGTTGCCGCTTTTTCCCCACCTGTTCCGAATATGCCTGCGAAGCGGTGGAAAAGCATGGCTCCTGGAAAGGAGCCTGGCTCATCCTACGGCGTCTCTTACGCTGCCACCCTTTTCACCGGGGCGGCTGCGATCCCGTTCCTTGAGGAATGACTAAAGTCATCCCCGGAAAGAGCCGATCTTTCTCCAGATCGTTCGCCTTGATCAGCTCATCGACTTTGATTTTATACTGTCTGGCAATTTTCCACAGGTTTTCTCCATCTTGCACCACATGTTGGCGAAGGGGCGCATTGGGCAAGGTCATCGCAACGACCACAACGGGATCGGGCTGAACAGCCGCTGGCGCTGCCGGAGCCGCTGATGCGGTTGGCGCCACCCGGGCCAGGGCCACTTTTGGATCGACCGAGGCAGGGGCCGTCTCCCCTAAATAATGATAGATGCGCAAAGCGGAGGCCTGCCAAACTACATCGCTCCGAGGCGAGCGAAGCAGTTCCGTGCAAAACCGCTCAGCTTCGGGGGTTTTCTCACTGAGAAGAGAGAGGATATCTAAAATTCCTTGGTCATCGAGTCTCTTCAGCGCAAAGGCAAAGTCAGTGCGAAGGAGCAGCTGCGCTGCCGTCGGAGATTTGAGCGCTAAATAGCTCAAGAGAAGGCGCCTTCTTTTCTCGAGAGAAAGATCGAGCATCTGCGTCTGTTCTAGAGTAAACCGCATCAGCAGATCCCAATTTCCCTCGCAGATGAGATTGAGCAATACATTGGGGTCTTGCTGCGCTTCTGTCTTTTGAAAGAGGATTTGCAAGGCATAGAATTCGGGCGTTACATAAAACGCCTGTTTTAGGCTCTCATCTTCTCTGCCTAATTTCTGCATCAGAGAAAAGAGGCCCTTGGCAGTCAATGGCCATTTTTCCTGATAGGCAAACCGGACGATTGCCTCAAATTGCTCATCGCTTAAACCTGGAAAGATCTCGGCAGTTTCTTTTCCCATTTGAAGAACCCGTTTTTGGGCAGGCGGCGCAGAGAGGGCTTTTTCCAAATTGAAGTGATGAAAGGCGACGAGAGCGGCGACAGCTAAATCTCTTTTTGTATATCCCTCTTCCACTAAGTCTCGATTGGTCAGAAAACTGATCAATTCCCGAAAGGTGAGTTTGGAGAGAGAGGCAAAGAATTCCCCATTCGTGGCTTCTCCCCTTTTTTCTATCGAGGCAGGCCTCGAGATCGAAAAAGAGCTTTCCTTATCTTGCAAAACGAAAAAAATAAATGACGCCAACAAAGCGATGTTCAGCGCCCCGCTAAAAATTAAGGTTAAGGTCAAAATGCGGAATCGTTTGACCCATTTCCCGCTAAAATCTGTTTCCATTCAAAGGCCCCCACTAGACCTTTAGAAAATAAACTTTTTACTCATTATTTGGAAAGCCCCTCTTTTGTAAAAAAGCTTCATGTGGTTAAATATCCTTCATGAAACTCCCCCTGTCTCTAATCAAATCCTTTGTTCACCTCGATTTACCCCCCGCACAAATTGCGGAGACGCTCACGCTCCTGGGCATCGAAGTAGACCGCATCGAAATGGAACCAGAGCCTGTTTTGGAACTTTCTCTCACTCCCAATTTAGGCCATTGCATGAGCGCCCTTGGCATTGCGCGGGAACTTTCCGCCGCCTTGCAACTCCCTCTGCAAAAGGCCAAACCCCCTCTCAAAGAAATTTCCAAGACTCCCATTGAAGAGCGGATCCATGTTTCCATTCAAGACCCCAAGCTCTGCCCTCGCTACATGTGCCGGCTCATTGAAGGGGTGAAAATCGCTCCCTCTCCCTCTTGGCTTCAGCAAATCCTTGAATTGTGCGGCGTGAAACCCATCAACAACGCCGTCGATGTCGCCAATTACATCATGGTCAAATTCGGCCAGCCGCTCCACGCATTCGACTACAACCTCCTCGATGGAAAAAAGATTCGAGTGGCCCCTGCAGAAAAACCCTTCTCCTTTCTCGGCCTAGATGAAATAGAGCGGGAGATTCCAGCCGGAACTCTCCTCATTTGGGATGCCCATAAGCCCGTTGCGATCGCCGGCATCTTAGGCGGCGCCAACAGCGCCGTTTCCCCAAAAACTACCGACATTCTTCTCGAGGCGGCCTATTTTGATCCCATCGCCATCCGCAATGGAGCTAAAAAGACGGGCGTCCGCACCGAAAGTTCGCAGCGCTTTGAAAAGGGGATTGACCCTGTCGGTATTAAAGAAGCGCTCGATGAAGCGGCCCAACTCATCCAACAAATTTGCGGCGGCCTCATTGTCAAAGGAGCGATCGACGAGAAAAAACAAACTTTCACTCCAAAAGAAATTCGATGCCGCGCCGATCGAGTCAATCACCTTCTCGGCACGAAACTCTCCTTCACTGAAATGGAGGAAATTTTCCAGCGCCTTGGATTCACGCCTCATGTCGGTGAAAAAGGGATTTTCCGCGTCGAAGTGCCCCTTTTCCGCTCCGACATAGCCGAAGAAATCGATCTCATTGAAGAGATCGCCCGCATTTATGGATACAATAACGTCGAAAGACACCTCGAGCGCTGCACCCACTCTCAAATCCCCAATGACCCCACCTATCTTTTCGAAAAAAATGTCCGCAGCCGCCTCGCTGCCCTCGGGCTCACTGAATTTCTCACCTGCGACCTCATCAGTCCCAAACTCGCAGAAATCGCCCATGAGATTGCCCCCACAGGGATCACCTTCCTGAAAACCCTCCATTCCAAATCAGAAGAGTACTCCGTCCTTCGCACCTCGCTTCTTCCCGCTCTTCTCCATGTGGCAAAAACCAATCTCGACCAAAAAAATCTCACCTTCCACGCCTTTGAAATCGGCCGCATCCATTTCCTCCAAGAGAAAAAAGTGGCAGAACTCCCCATCGCCGCGCTTCTCCTCACCGGGAAAGCAACGCCTCAACACTGGAGTCATAAAACTCCCGACGTCGACCTCTTCGACCTCAAAGGGCTCCTGGAAAATCTCCTCGAGAGCCTCAACATCAAAAATAGTTCCGTCCAACCTTCCAGCCACATCAGTTTTCATCCTGGGCGGCAGGCGAATCTTTTCCTCGGCGATCTCAACATTGGTTCCTTTGGCGAAATCCATCCCTCGCTTCTTGAAAGATTCGACATCAAGCAGCGCATTTTCTACGCCGAGCTCCAACTCCAATCGCTCATCGACCTCCCCAAACCACCCATCCGCATGGCCCCCATTCCCCAATTCCCCGCCTCCCAGCGCGATTGGACTATTTCTCTCCCGCTCCACATGCCGATCAACACCCTTTTCCAAACGATCCATTCCGCCGCCTCTCCGCTTCTCGAAAATCTCGAGCTCATCGATCTCTACACGCCCGAAGGAGCCTCCGAGAAAAACGCCACCTTCCGCTTTACCTATCGGGACCGGCAGAAAACGATTTCCTTTGAAGAAGTAGAAGCCGAACACGCAAAACTCCTCCAGGCCGTCACTCAAAAAAATTAACCACAGAGAACACAGAGAGCACAGGCGGGGATGCCCCGCACCCCAAATTATTCCCTTCTCTGTGTTCTCTGTGCGCTCTGTGGTAAAAATTCTATGAATCTTCTTGCAAAATGTTGAGGGGTCTCATAAGATTGTGGGTAGTATTTTTTTAGGGGTTTTCATGAAGCGGATGCATTGGGTCCTCATTGGCTGCCTAGGCGCAGCAATCACATCGTGCCAAACTAGCAGCTCGATGGATCAAGTGGTTTCTCAAACCTTTGTTCATAAATATGGATTCGATGTTTCTGAAAAGGAATGGGAACAAAGAGACCAAGATGGACAGGTCGTCACCGTTTTGAAAAACGGAGTGAAGATCACCTATTCCTATGACAATGGGCAGCTCCACGGCCCCACAACCCACACATTTCCCAATAGCAATGTCGTAGAAAAGCTGCTTGTCTATGATCAAGGGAATCTGCTGAAGCAGATGACCAACGATGTAAATGGAATGCCGATTCGGGAAGAAATCTATGAATTCGACGACCGGACGATCACCACATTGTGGGATGATAAAGGGGCGCCTCTCAGCATCGAAGAATACGATGACGAAATATTAGTCGAAGGGAAATATTACACGAGTGGCCATGAATTAGAGGCTCAGGTCGAAGGGGGCTTTGGCGAACGGGTCATGAGAGATCGAAGCGGCCTTTTGGTCGAGCGCGGTACGGTTGAAAATGGGGTGATCGCTTCTCGTATGACCTATCATCCAAGCGGCCAGACTCATACCGTTTCTCATTACCACGATTATCAACTCCACGGCGAACAGCTCAAGTACACTACGGCAGGCAAGCCGCTCATGAAGCTGAACTGGAACCACGGAGTTCTCGATGGCCTAAAAATTGTCTTCCGCAACGGATATAAAGTGGCCGAAATCCCCTACATCGAGGGGCAAAAACATGGCACTGAACTCCACTATGACGATATGGGCAATCTGACGGCTGAAGTGCAGTGGCGCAATGACAAAAAGCACGGCTCCAGCAAGTTTTATAATGAAGAGACCAATGAAACAGAATGGTTCTTCAACGGCCAAACAGTCTCTGCTGACAAATTCCAAAGCCTCGATAGCCGAGAAAAAATAATTGCTGAGTTTTCTGCTGATTAAGGGGAGTCGAACTCCCCTTCAAGATAATTACTGCGCAACGGGGGGCGTTTCGGGAGCTTTCTCTTCAACTTTCACTTCAGGCGCTGCTGCGACAACGGGCGCAGGAACAACAACGGCTTCGGGAGCCGCAACAACAGGTGCAGGAGCCGCAACTGGCAGAGTCGCCACTGCTTCTGTCACAGTTTCAACGACAACACTCAATGGCTCAGATTGTACTTCAGCGACCTCGCTTGCGGGTGCAGCCTCTGGAGCGCATTCATCTGTTGCAGAAACATTTTCTTCTGTTTGGAATAGATCAGAAGCACCGCAGGGGCGATCTTTGCATCGGCCTTGCTGATACTTTTCCTGTTTGGCTGGTCTACATTTCTTTACTTTTTGGCATGGGTTGCAACCCTTGCCATTTCCATTTCCCTGATTTTGATTTGAGTTTGGTTGGCAAGCGAAAGCGAGAAAGAGAACGCTACCTGCCAAGAGCCATTTTTTGCTCTGCGATATGGTTTTCATAAAAATCCTCTGTTTAAACACGATCAATACCTAACAAGTTCGCATCTACTGATTTTTTCCGCAACCAAGAATTTTCTTTGCCCTATCTTAATAGCAGCCAGCCCGAATCGGTGGCACGGGTTTTGCATCTCTTATTCATACCAACTAAAGAGGTGTGTATGAAAAAAAATAAAGACCTCCTGAAAAAGATCGCAAAACTAGAAACCATTAACGATCAACTGGCTGCAGAAATCCATTATTTGGAACATCTCGCTCGAGCGCTCGGATTTGCGGAAGGGTTGAAGACTTTGAAAGCCGCGGCTTTAGAGATGTTGGAAAC
>DATIHQ010000034.1:0-11083 GCA_035480535.1 Chlamydiales bacterium | reverse complement strand
TCCGAGAGAAGGGAGGCGACCAGCAGCTTGGTCATTGCGTTTTTCGCCCCTGCTGCCCGAATTTGTCCTTGAAGGGGTTTTCCACCCCGAACTTTCAACACATCCATCCCGCACCTCACTCGCTACTATATACAACATTTCGACTAAATTGAAGAGTTTTTCCGTTTACTTTCAATCGAGAAGGGAGAAGCCCATTGGGTGAATGAGAATAAGTAAAGCGCAAGCAACGGTTTTGTTGCATTTGAAGAGCGACCCAACTCATCGTTTTTCGCGCATTGATTTCCACAATGGGATGCAAAAGTATTTTCCCTTCCCAGCGATAAATAAAAGCGTCGATGCCCACATGACCGCGAGGGAAATGGGTTATAAGAGGACGGGCAATGTTTAGATGTTCCTCCAAAGCCCAAAGATAAGAGCCAAAGAGTTTTTCTGGTGGGCCTGCAAGTGTGTTTTTATAACTTCCCTTTGCATCATTCTCAAAAATCGTTGCGCCAAGAAGTTCTCCATCCTTCCATTGCGTACTAAAATCAAGAAGGCGCTCAACCCACGGCTCGCCAATGAGTGGGAATTGAAGCGGGCGATTGAAATTATGGATGTGTCCATTTCCGGCAGTTCCAAAAGGAGTTTTTAAGACTTTGGGGCCGGGTGTTTTTGCCATCCAGGCGGCAGCTTCTTGTGCATCGGTGAGAAGAGCGGCGCCGGGAAGTTGTGGCGATTGGGTAAAGGAGAAGATTTTCGAGTTGAGTGTGCGGATTGTTTCCCAGTTAGGGATGGGTTGTTTGGCCCATCGGGAGATGGCGAGGGAAGGTCCCCAAGTTTCGATGGGGAGTTGAGTGGGTTCGATGAGGCGGAGGCGGGGATCTGGATTTTCAGGGAGATCGGAGACGAGGATGAGATCGTTTGGCGCAGCGTAGAGAAGAGGGAGAAATTGAAGTTGGAGGACGACGGGGTGGGAGCGGAGCCAATCGATGAGAGGACGAGGGGAAGGGTTTTCTAATTCCTTCTCAAAAAAAGTATTGCAGATGTGAGCCAGCGACATCTGAACCTATCTCAGTAAAAAGTTTCAATCGATTTTTCGGTTCTTTTGAGCCGATTTTCGATTCAAATCTTGGGGGCAATATCGACAAGAGTATATAGCCCCCCAGATTTGAAGTCGAAAAGCGGCCAAAATAATCCAAAAACTCGACGAAAAATTTTACTGAGATAGGTTCTTAAGAGAAATTGTGCCATAATGGCCTCATTATGCAAACACGTATCCCTATTTTCCGTTCAGGTATTGGTCAAGATAGCCACCGCTTCTTGTCCCCCGATTCTTCCAAGCCTTGCATTGTTGGGGGCGTCATCTTTGATGGCGTACCTGGTTTAGATGCCGATTCAGATGGCGATGTGGCTTATCATGCGATTTGCAATGCGATCACCTCTTTATCGGGTATTCCAATTCTCGGCGGAATCGCCCGCGATTTATGTAGAAAGGATGGAATCACTGATTCTCAAGTCTACTTAGAGCGCGCCTTAGAGTCGCTGGGGCGGCAAAAAATTGTCCATATTGCTCTGACAATTGAAGGAAAGCGGCCCTATTTTGAAGAGAAAATCGAAGCGATGCGCAAAAAAATCGCCCATGTTGTGGGCATTCGTCCAGGACAGGTGGGAATTACAGCGACATCGGGAGATGGCCTAACTGATTTTGGTTGCGGAGATGGTCTTCAATGCTTCTGCATCATGAACACAGTCGAAGAGCCTTAGAGATTTGATGTGGTAACGGGCTTAGGGCCTGAGCCGTAATGAGAATATCAGCGCGGAGAAAAGAACTGAGATAGTCGCGGAGGACGCAGAGGTGAGGGAAGCCCTCACACTCCCCAAAATTTATATTGGGAATCAAAAGGGAAGTGATTCCTCGGCGTTTAGAACGTAACGTTGGATCCCTTTTTTAAGAATGGGGACGTTAAAGTTAATAAGAAGACCAACCTGCTTGTTCATCAATCGAAGATAGGTTAAGAGTTGAGACCCATGAACAGGAAGAATGAATTCCACGGCTTTCAATTCGAGAATAACTTTGTCTTCAATGAGAAAATCCATGCGAAATCCACAATCTAGTTTTCTGTTTTTATAGACAAGAGGGACCATTGATTCGTGTTTGAAAGACAATCCTCGATTTTCGAGTTCAAAACACATGCAAATTCTATAGACAGATTCTAATAAACCTGGGCCTAAATTTTTGTGAACTTCTATGGCTGTTCCAATAATCTGGCGAGTCAACTCTTCATCTTGCATCATATTTTCCTATTAATTTTTGGGAGTGTGAGGGCTTCCCTCACCTCTGCGTTCTCCGCGACTATCTCAGTTCTTTTCTCCGCGCTGATATTCTCATCACGTCTCAGGTCTTAAGTCGGTCTCTTAATACACGTCCAATAGATACCGCTTTTCGGTGCGGAGCGTTTTGATGAAGCGGCGCGTTTCTTCTTCAGAAAGACCGGCTTCTTCAGAGATGATTTGATGGAGAGCCGCATCGACATCTTTAGCCATCTCTTCCGCATCGCCGCAGACATAGAGATAACTGCCGTTTTGAATCCAATTCCAAAGGCTTTTCTTATTTTCTAGCATGCGATGCTGCACGTAGATTTTTGTCGCTTGATCGCGTGAAAAGGCGAGGTCGAGCCGAATCCGCCCCTGTTTTTCAAGTTCAGTGAAAAAGTCTTCGTAATAAAAATCGGAAGCGCGGTTCCTTTCGCCAAAAAAGACCCAGTTGCGACCCGGGGATTGGAGGGCGAGCCGTTCTTGAAGAAAGGCTCGGAAAGGAGCAATGCCAGTTCCTGGGCCGATGAGGATGATGGAGGCGTTGGGGTCTGCGGGCAGAGCGAAGTGGTGAGAAGGCTGCAGATAGATGGGGATCGGGGTTTCATCGAGAATGGCTTGATTACAGAGAAAATGGCTGCCGACGCCGACTCGAGCTTGCCCATTGGCATGGTAATGGACGTAGGAAACTGTAAGATGAATTTCATCTGGATAGACCTTCGCCGATGAAGCGATGGAATAAAAACGGGGCATGAGGGGCATAAGATATTTGCAAAATTCGGAAGAAGCGGGTGGATGACGCTCGAGAAGCTCAGGAACGGTATGGGAATGGAGATAGGCCGTGAGCTCTGCTTTATTTTCTAGGAGCTCCGAATTGGGGCAAAGAGATTTGAAGAGAGCGGTAGTGGCGCGGCTTAAGTTAGCTTTATGGAGAAGATATTCTTTCAAAGTGGTGGCGGCGGGGGAGCGGGAGTCGAAAAACTCTTCTTCGCCGCTGGCGTGCATCCGGTGGAGGAGTTTAGCGACAATTTCAGGATCATTTGTGGGCAAAACTGCGATGCTATCCCCCACTTGGAAGGGAAAATGGACACCTGCGATATCGAGAGCGATATGATAGGTCTTTTTCGTAGAACTCGGCCCTGTGAGAAGATTTCGCTCTTTAACTCTGGAAAGATAGGGTTGGGTTCGTGTGTACATTTCTATAGACAAATGGCTTTAGAATGATTAGGGTATAGCGAAAAGGAGCTTGCTTTCATGCGATGGGTCGCTTTACTTGGGATTTTATTATCTAGCTGCAATAACACTGGCGGATCCTACAATAGTAACCGTGGGTACGTGATTTCTAAATCTCCAATTGAGGCGGAGCAGCTTGAAGTGGAAGAAACCGAAGAGCTGGCTCATTGAGCGCCTACTAAGTCGCGGCAATTCTTCTTTTCCCATCCTTTTTTCAAGAGATCCATTTTCTTATTGGAAATCCCTCCGAGCAGCTCAATCGCGCCCATCAAACGGACGCGCGTTCGATCTTTGCCAAGCAGTGTGATCGATTCAAAAAGAGGCGGCCCCTGGAGTTTGCCCATAATCGCCGCAAACAGAGTGGGGATGATCACTTTTTTATAGTGAAGGCCAAATACTTCTTCTGCATCGCGGGACGCTTTCTCAAATCCCGTTCCTGTCCAATCTTCTTGCTCATCCATGCTCCAGATCATCGCTTGGAGCATGCAGCTAATCGCTTCGGGCGAACTAGTTTTCGGACAGAGAACTTCTGGCGTGAGATGGAGATCATTGATAAAGAAGAAATCGCAGAGCTGGATGAAATCGCCAAATGTTTTGATGCGCGTATGAATGAGCGGCATCAATTTGCGCATGAAAGTGTCGTTGAATGACCATTCTTTTAGCCGATCCCATAGTTTCTCTTCAGGAATCGATTCGATGAGTTTCTTCTGATTCACCCAATTCAATTTTTGCACATCGAAAAATGCGCCGGAGATGCCAATTCGCTTGGGATCAAAATCGCGGATGATCTCGTCGAGAGTATAGATCTCCCGATCATCGGGCATGCTATAGCCCATGAGAGTTAAAAAGTTGACCAGCGCCTCAGGGAGATAGCCGCTATCGCGGAAATAGAAAATAGAGGTGGGATTCTTTCGTTTGGACAATTTTTTCCCATCTTTGCCGAGCAAAAGAGGCATGTGCATGAATATGGGAGCCTCCCACCCAAAGGCTTCATAGAGACAAACGTGCTTAGGCGTCGAGGTCATCCACTCATCGCCCCGGATTACATGGCTAATTTTCATCAAATGGTCATCTACGACAGCCGCTAAGTGATAAGTGGGGAATCCATCTGACTTTAGAAGCACTTGATCATCGATATCTGCCCAAGGCACTGTGATGCGCCCTTTGATTTGATCGTCATAAACGCAATCGCCCGTTAAGGGAATTTTCAGGCGGATGACAAAGGATTGGCCCGCAGATTCTCTCTCCCGCACTTCTTCAGGGCTTAAATTTCGGTATCTTCGGTCATAGCCGGCCCGTTTGCCCTGCTTGGCAGCCACTTCCCTCATTTCGGCGAGCTCTTCCGCTGTGGCAAAGCATTTATAGGCGCGCCCCTTTTCTAACAACTCATAGGCGTGCTTTTGGTAAATTTCCGTTCGCTCCGATTGCCTATAGGGGCCGTAAGGACCTCCTACATCGGGTCCTTCGCTCCAGTGAATTCCACACCAATTTAAAGCCTTAAAGATATTTTTTTCATATTCGGGGCTGCTCCGTTTCTGATCTGTATCTTCGATGCGAAGGAGGAACGTGCCTTTGAAATGCTTGGCAAAAATTAAATTGAATAGGGCGATATAGGCAGTCCCTACATGGGGATCGCCTGTAGGGGAAGGGGCAATGCGGACGCGAACAGTAGACATAAAACTCCTGGAATTCGACTTCTATTCTGTCGATCGGGAGAGTTTATCTCAACTTCTCATCCACACTTGCCAAGAAAATTAGGTCTTTCATCACGTTTAGCGCTTCTAGAAGCTGTATATCGCTCTGGCCAAAGAGTTCGATCGACTCAGAATCAAAATTCTTTTTCTTTAACTCCGTTAAGAATTTTTGATAATTTTTATTGCTATCGATCCGAATTTGAGAGTTTTTGCGCAAGATGTCGAGATAGGGCTCGTAGGTGGCGAGCTGCGTCTGAAGATTGTATTTGTACATAGGGCCCAGCTGGAGGCGGTGGATGGGAGCCAGATCGGAGAGATCATCGTCGAAATGGGGCTCGATCGCATCATTTTCCAGAGGGAATTTAGCATATTTTTCCCCAATATCGAGCTCGGAGAGGATGCCTGGTATGAGAATATCGGAGAAGACGCCTGTCAATTGGGGACTTTTGCCTGAAACAGTGTAATATTTTCCGCGTGTGACTTTATATTCGCCCTGCGGATTCACTTTTGGATTGCTGACAGGATCGAGAGTAAAGGTTTGGAAAGAGCCTTTGCCAAACGTGTGGTCATCTCCAATCACAATCGCGCGGCCATAATCTTGCAGAGTTTGCGCGACAATTTCAGCGGCGGAGGCGCTGGCTCGATTGACGAGGACAAAGAGGGGACCGTCCCAAACTGGTTTTCCTTCTACTTCGCGCAAGTGTTGCACTTTGCCTGTGCTATCCTTGATCGAAACGACGATGCCTTTATTGATAAAAAGACCGGTGACTGCGACGGCCTGCGTTAAAAGGCCTCCCGCATTGCTGCGCAGATCGAGAAGAACTCCCTTTAACTTCTGATCCTTTTTCACCTGCTCCAGCGCTTTTCGAATGTCGGATGAGGAGGAGTTTTTTGGGTCTTGATAGAAGGAGAATAGGCGTAAGTTGGCGATCACTCCATCGCCATAGGGGTCAAAATTCGTCTCAAGACGCGTTTCCTCGAGGACAACTTCATTGCGGACGAGTTCGATTTCAATTTTTTCAGTTTGTCTTTCTTCTCCCTCTCCCGATTCTCTAAGAAGGGTGAGATGGACGGGGGTTCCTTTTTCTCCCCGAATCAATTCTACCGCTTCGCTGATCTCCATCCCAATGACCGGTTCATGGCCGACAGCGATGATTTTATCGTTGATTTTGAGTTTATTGCTTTGACTGGCCGGACTATTCTCTAAAATGCGCATGACGGAAAGGCCATCTAAATCATCGCGGAGTTGCGCGCCAATTCCAAAGAGCCTTGCCTGCACCTGGATCATGAATTGATTGGCTTCTGTAGGGGTAAAGTAGTTGGTGTGGGCATCGAGGGCGGAAGTGGTGGCTTTCAGGACAGAACTGAGGGTGAGTCTAAATCTCTCATCTTCCGTGGGGCCCAGAAATTCAGCTTCTCGGTTGAGGCGCCTTTTCAGGATCCGTTGGGCAAATCGGTCGCGCCCTTCTTCCCCGAGTTTTTCCGTTGCCTCCATTTGGAGCGCTTTAATGCGCAGGAGGCGGTTACTTAGCTCTTCTGGAGTAGAAAGCCAGGTCAGGTCTTTAAATTCGTCGTTTTTCACCCCCGTGGGGAGCTCCCGTCCCGATAAATCGGCTTCCAGGCCGTTTCGCCGCTCGATTGCGGCGATGAGGACATTGTGGATTTCCTGGAAAAGGGAAAAATCATGGTTTTTGAACCCGTTGATTCCTCTCAGGAGAGTCGTTTCTGAGGGGTGAAGCCAAGATTCGACTTCGGGGCCCAGGAAGTAGGTTTTCGTTGGATCTAGCTCTTCTATGAAGTTCTGGAGGGTACGCTCCATGAGCTCAGGGGTCAGGGCCTTGTAGGAAGCGTGGGCCTTTAAAATTTCCTCAATTTTTACCCGGACGTCTCGAGGGGTTAGTTGAGGCGGTTTGGCTTCGGAAAATAGGGAAAAACAGAGGAAAAGGATCAGAAGAAGACGCTTGTGGGCCATGATCACCTTAAATCATTGGTTTATAATGACTTAGTTTAATTAAGCGGAAAATCTGAGAAAAACTTTCAAGCCTAAAAGTCAGACTATAGCGAAAATAGTGAGTTTGCTGCCAATGGAAATTTTTGAGGCTAAGGATTTGATTTTAAATAGGTTGTAAATAATCTATCCCGATTTTACTAAAACTTAAAAAAAACTGGGTCTGAAATTAAGAAAATCGATTGATTTCAAGTCGTTAATATGAAATAATCATTACTTAAAGAATGAAAAATAAACGAAATAAGAAAAATACAGCTTATTTAAAATAATAATTTGATTTGAATTTGCTAATTTTTTGATAATTATAGACTTAAACAATATTTAAACTTTGTAGTTTTGGAGGAAAGGAACCATGGATGCAGAAACAGCATGGGGCCAACAACAGGGGCAAGCGCGAGAGACAGCTAAGGTGGTTTCGATCACTGAAGCAGCGCGAATTAATAATGTAACTCGCCAAGCCATCTATGTTGCGATTAAGCAGAAGAAATTAAAGGCTACGAAAGATTCGACCCGTTGGACGATTCATTTAGACGACCTCGAAGAATATCGCAGGAATAAGTATTCCCGCACGAAGTCGATGTTTGACGGTGAGCTTCTCTTCGACAATCGCAAAGGATATTTCTCTGTTAATCAGGCCGCTAAATTATTGAATGTGCCCGCACAAAAGATCTATTACGCAACACGCGTGGGTCTATTAAAGGCGTCTCGTAAAGGGGCTGCTTGGGTCATTCACAGTGATGATATCAAAGGATATCAAGAGAATTACCTAAACCGTAAGCCTAAAGTCGGCTAATTTCCGGTTTCTTTGATTTTTCTCAAATCGCCCAATCTCGAGAGGGCGATTTTTTTTTGTCTAAAAGAAATTCTATTACTTAACGTCGTTATTCCAACTGAAGGTCTCGAAGTAGGGAGACTCGCAGTTTTCATCGCTGTCGCAGACCTGGCCATGATAGGGCCAATAGATCGGGAGGCTGAGAATGGGCAGAAGCTCGAGCAGCTGCGAGTTGGCGACGAGCTCTTGGTTGACGATGGCGCCGGAAGAGGTGATCGCTCGTGTTGTTGAGGAAGAGCAAGGGCCGCTACCACTGCTGCCGCAGTTTCCAAGGCAGGAAGAAAAAGTGGTGTCGTAGTTTAGCGCATAGCTGTTTGGCGCATACTGCAGAAGGGCGGAGGAGAGAGAGGCTCCAGTGCTGTTTACTGTTCCAGTCGGTGCGGGGGAGGTCGTGGGGGAGCCGCTGCCGGAGATGAAGTGTGCGCTAGGCGAGGTGTAGAAATTTCCTGCGAGATTGAGGAGCGACTCATTGCCATGGGTTAAGACCGTAATGGTTGATCCTGTCGAAATGAGAGAGAGGGAGTTTAGGGCCACAGTATCTCCAATGGTGATGGCGCCTGTTGTTGTCGCAATGCTCAAGTTCCCCAAAACGGTGATGGCTTCACTGGCGCCGACGGTAAAAGAAGATCCCGAGATTGTGACGTTGTTGCCTGAAAGGGTACTGGCAATGGTTGCGATGCTCATGGTTGTTGTGCGTCCCGCTGCAGCGAGAGAGATGGGAGAGAGGACTCCCGTAGCTGTCAAATTGCCCGTGAGGCGGATGATCCCATTGGGAATATTGCCAAGTGATCCAGAGGTGAAGGTGCGGGCAGGTTGGAGTGTGATCGAGGAAGCCGTCACGCTAGCCACTTGAATATTCCCTGCAGTTGAAGCTGAGGTGACCGATAAATTCACAGGAAAACCCGTTGCATTGATCGAGCCTGTGAAGGTTGTATTGCCGCTGGTGGTGGTCGTGAGAGCGACACTTTGATTTGTGGTTCCATTGACGCTAAGAGCCGCGAGAGGCATTACGCCGCCCACCACATTGCCAAAAGAAGCGGTTGTGCTGGGCGCTATTGTGAGCGTGCTAGGTCCATTGATTGTCGAGGCAAAGCTGATAGCTCCTCCTGTTGAAGTGATCGAAGAGGAGCCAGCAACTAGAGTGAGCGCCCCATTGAAGGTTGTATTGTTTATGGTTGTCGAAGTCAGAGTTGTGGTTTGAACGACGGGGCCATTCACAGTTAGAGAAGTGAGGGGTGTTAGGCCACCTCCCACCACACCGCCGAAAGAAGCGCCCGTACTGGATGTTATTATGAGTGTGGAAAGTCCATTGAGTGTTGAGGCAAAGTTGACAGCTCCTCCCGTTGAAGTGATTGAAGAGGAGCCAGCAATTAGAGTGACTGCCCCATTGAAGGCTGTATTCCCTGAGGTTGTCGAGGTCAAGATTGTGGTTTGAACAACGGGTCCGTTCACAGTCAGGGAAGAAAGGGGAATTGCACCCCCCACTATTCCGTTAAAATTGGTCCCTGTACTCGATGAGAGCGTGAGGGCATTCGCGCCGTTGAGCGTCGATCCAAACGTGATGCCATCGCTATTCGATGTGATTGTTGCTGTTGTTAAGAGCGACACCGGTACAGGGAAGGTAATGGCATTCGACGTGGTGATATTTGCACTGATATTGCAGACTGTTGTTGGAGTCGGGAGGGTCAAACTCCCCAAAGCCGTTGTCCCGCCCACCCCTCCATTAAAATTCACGCTGGAGCTCCCAGTAGGAGAGAGGTTGCCGGCGCCATTGATTGTGTTATTAAAAGTCACCGTGCCCGCAGAAGCATTGATAGTGGGAGACGTAGATGCGGCCACAGATAAGGGAGCGCTGAAAGTGATATTTCCTGTGCCTGACGCTTGAAAAGAGGGGCTATTTCCGCTACTAACCGATAGCAATGTAGTACTTGAACTCCCAGATTGCATAGTTATATTGCCTGTCGATGTTGTCGTCACGTTAACACGTCCAGTGATGCCAATTCCTGTGCTCCCGCTCCCGTCAAAAATAACGTTTCCCGTGGCAGAACTAAAGGTCATTGCGGCTCCAGCTGCCCCGGTATTCTGGATAGAAATGCCTGTTGGTCCAACCCCTGTAAGTGTAAGACTCCCGCTATTTGTGCTTACCGATACGGGAGAAGTAGAAGGAAGACCTGATGCAGAGAAGAAAACGCCCGCACCCGAGGAAGTGGATCCCGTAAAACTAACTGTCCCTGTTCCAGATGAAGAAATTGTAATGGGTGAATTGGCGCCTGCACCGGAAAACGTCATCGCGCTTCCGATACTTCCGGTACTTCCAATAAAAGCAATATTTCCATCGACTGTAGAGAAAGAAGTATTATTAGCGACACTTATCCCGAAGCCACCACTAGCAGTCCCAGTAAAAGTAAATGACCCTGCGCCTGCGCCTGTCCCATTTGAGGTAAAAGACGCACTATTATTTATGACGATACTAGTCCCGCCAGAGAAAGTAGTAAGAGTCCCTGTAAACTTCATGTTTCCGTAGGTAGTTAGAAAATTTCTACCACCTGATGAAACAACAATGCCATTGAGTGGGTTATTCGTAGTACAGACCAAAGCATCAAAATTGGCTGTAGTCGCGGAATAAGTATTAGAAATCGTCCCGGCGAAACTGAAGAGTATGGAGGCATTGGATCCGCCGCTACCTAGCGTTCCCTTTCCAATGAGCGTGAGCGTGGTATTCATTGCCCAGGTAAAAGGAGAAAGGACGGCGATCGTCCCAGAATTACCCCCTCCCGTTCCAGACGCTGTAGCGTCGATGGTGACGTTGTTTGAGGCCAAGAATCCCTGTAAGGTCGACGGCTCGATATTAGCGGTAGACCCGCTAAAAACCAGGTTGCTCGTTCCCGAATAGCCTGTATCTCCCGCTCCTGCAAGGATCGTCACATCGCACGGGTCGAAGAGCAGCGTTCCTGTCTTACCCATTGGCGCCAAGGTCGACACATACGCCGTCGGCCGCAAATCTCCCAAACTCGAGATCTCCAC
>DATIHQ010000033.1:0-2479 GCA_035480535.1 Chlamydiales bacterium | reverse complement strand
TTCGGTGCAGGGAAGATAAGTGACCCCTCCAAAACGGCCCGATTTTAAGGGGAGCCGCGTCCGGCCTGCCATCACATTGGTTTCGAGATAGACGGGATAGGTTGGATCGGGGATGGCGATCCGGTTGTCGACGGCAAAAATTTCTTGCAGGTTCGCCAGATCGGTATTGGCCCCATCGCTAATAAAAATTTCTTCAGGGGAGATTCCTAAATTTTTATATTCATTTTCAGCGATCGCCTGGCGTAAGAAAGGATATCCTTCAGACGGGCCGTAGCCCCGTAGAGTTTTTTGATTTCCCATCTCTTCAGCGGCTTTTTTCAGAGCGGAAACAGCTGCGGAAGGAATGGGGCGGCTGATATCGCCAATCCCCAAATTCACTAAAGAGACATCGGGGACTTTGCCTTTAAGCGCTGCAATCCGTTTCTCGATCTCAGAAAAGAGGTATAGGCCAGATAATTTTTGATAATGATGGTTTAATTTTACCATAAGGATCATAGAATACGCTCCTGGCCCTAAAAGGTGCAAGACTCAAAATTTCTCTTCTGGTTAAATAAAGTGCATGAATCCATTGGATGATCTGAAACAGAAACTCGAGCTCATTGAAGAAAAATTGGGATATGCTTTTGAAAATAAAGAGCTTCTCATTCTTTCTCTCACCCACCGCTCTTTCATCAATGAATATCGCGATTTAGTGGCGCAGCACAATGAGCGGCTGGAATTCTTGGGCGATTCCGTTTTAGGGCTTGTCGTCGCCGATTATCTCTACCATCGCCTTCCCTCCTATCCTGAGGGACAACTTTCTCAACTTCGCTCTCGGCTGGTCGACGCCCAATCGTGCGCGCAATTTCTGCAAAAATTGGGAGTGCCCGACTTTATCCTTTTGGGAAAAGGGGAAAAGCTCAGCGAAGGGAAGGCGAAAGTTTCCATTTTAGCCGACGTTTTCGAAGCGATCGTGGGCGCGATTTACATCGATGGGGGATTGCCAATTGTGAAATCGTTTCTCCTCTTTCATTTTGAACCTGAAATTGAGGGAGTGATTGGAAGTCCGCCGCGCAATTACAAGGCGGAGCTGCAAGATTACGTGCAGAGAAAATTCCAGAAGCCGCCTCATTACAAAGTGATGGAAGAGACGGGGCCCGATCACGCCAAGATTTTCCATGTGATGGTCCTGATCGATGAAAAAGAATCGGGTTTAGGAATGGGAGCCTCCAAAAAAGAAGCAGAGCAACGGGCCGCTTTCGATGCCCTCTCAAAAATGTCAGGAAGAAATGAAAAATAAAGTCATCTGGTCGTGTCGGGAATGTGGCCATGCGCAGCCGAAGTGGACGGGAAGCTGCAGCGCGTGCCAGAATTGGAATACGCTTGTGGAAGAAGTGGAGATCCAAGAAAAACGATTTGAATCGAAAAACACACAGTCGGCCAAACCCGTTCGCATTTCAGAAGTGAAAGCCGATGCCTTTCGGCGTATTTCGACGAACATGGGAGAACTCGATCGCCTTTTTGGCGGCGGTCTCGTCGAAGGTTCGTTGATCTTGATTGGCGGAGAGCCAGGCGTGGGCAAATCGACGCTGATGCTCCAAATCGCCAATGCACTGGCAGGGCAGGGCCTCGTCGTTCTGTACATTTGCGGAGAAGAATCCACCGATCAAACATCTCTTCGAGCCAAACGACTCTCCATCGATCATCAAAATCTCTATTTGCTCAATGAAACAAATTTCACGGCCATCCGCGCCCAAATCGATCAATTAAAACCCGATATCGCGATCGTCGACTCGATCCAAATCGTCTACAAGTCAGAACTTCCCTCTTCTCCCGGCTCTGTCGTCCAAGTGCGCGAAGTGGCCACAGAGTTTATGCACCTGGCCAAAGGGCAGGGGATTACCACTTTTTTGATTGGCCATGTGACCAAGAGCGGCGAACTAGCGGGCCCGCGCGTTTTGGAACACATTGTCGACACCGTGCTCGATTTTGAAGGGGATCGCCAACATGGTTTTCGCCTCTTGCGCTCCACTAAAAATCGTTTTGGCGCTACGGATGAGATCGCTATTTTCCAGATGAAAGAGATGGGGCTCGTTGAAGTGCCCAATCCTTCCCAGGCCTTTTTAGAAGAGCGAATGAAGGAAATTCCCGGCTCGGCGATTGTGCCAGGCCTTGAAGGGGCTCGCTCCTTCCTTCTCGAAATTCAGGCTCTCGTCACACCCACAGCCTTTCCAACGCCTTCGCGCAAATCGACAGGACTCGATCAAAACCGCCTCTCTCTTCTCCTCGCTGTCCTAGAAAAACGAGTGGGCTACCAGCTTCACCATTGCGACGTCTTTGTCGCGCTGGCCGGCGGCCTTAAAATTGTAGAGCCGGCCATCGATCTCGGCATTCTCCTGGCGATAGCTTCTTCTTTTTCCAATCGCCCCATCCCTTCCGACGTCATTGTCATTGGCGAAGTGGGCCTTGGCGGAGAGGTGCGCGGCGTCAGCCGCATTGA
>DATIHQ010000032.1:0-2869 GCA_035480535.1 Chlamydiales bacterium | reverse complement strand
ATGTTGCTCTGAAGACACCAAGATGCGCTATAAGGCCTATGATTGGGATGTCTATGACATCGATGGCTATGACTTCGATCGGATGGAAGCCGTTTTCAAGGAAATTCGGAAAAAGCAGGAGCGGCCTGTCCTGGTCGTTGTGCGCACGGTCATTGGAAAAGGATCTCCTCATAAAGCGGGGACTCATAAAGCCCACGGTTCTGCACTCGGCCCCGAAGAAGTCGCTGCGACGAAAGAAGCTTTGGGTCTGCCCAAAGAAGATTTTTATGTGCCTCAATCGGTCCGCACGTTTTTTGAGCATAAACTGGAAAAAGATATCGCTCTGGAAGCGGAGTGGAGAGAACTCTATAAAAAATGGGCCAAAGCCTATCCCGATCTCGCTGCCGAATATGAGAAAATGCAAACCTACTATCTCCCCGAAAATCTCGAAGAGATCTTGAAAAAGATTGAGATGAAAGCGCCCATTGCCAGCCGCGCCTCTTCGGGCACCTGTTTGCAAACGCTTGGCAAACTCCTTCCGCAGCTCTACGGCGGATCAGCAGATCTCTCTGGCTCCGATAGCACGATGATGAAAGATTTTCCCCTCATTGCCCCGGGCAATTTTGCTGGGCGCAATATCAAATACGGCGTTCGGGAATTTGCGATGGGAACCATTGCCAGCGGCCTCTCTTTGACGGGAATGATCCAGCCCTTTTGCGGCACCTTCCTCACCTTTTCCGATTACATGCGCAATTCGATCCGCCTGGCGGCCCTTTCTCCCTATCACGTGATCTATCACTTCACTCACGACTCCATTTTCCTTGGAGAAGACGGCCCCACCCACCAGCCGATTGAGCATCTGGCAGCCCTCCGCGCCATTCCCCATCTCCATGTCATTCGTCCCGCCGACTCTCATGAAGTCAAAATGGCTTGGATCGCCGCCCTTCGCTACAAAGGGCCAACAGCGCTCGTTCTCTCCCGACAAAATCTCCCTGATCTCGCAGAAACAAACATTTCGTTCGAAGAGGGAATGGGGCGGGGCGCCTACATCGTCAAAAGAGAAAAAGGAAAGCCTGACTTCACTCTCTTCTCCACTGGTTCGGAGCTTTCTCTCGCCATGGAATCAGCTCAGCGCCTGGAAAAACTCGGCAAACACGTTCGCGTCGTCTCGATGCCCTGCTGGGAGCTCTTTGAAAAGCAATCCGATGAATATAAAAACTCCATTATGGGCGGCTCCCTCGGCATTCGGGTTGCCATCGAAGCGGCCACCGAATTTGGCTGGCATAAATACATAGGCCGCGAGGGCATCGCCATTTGCATGGAAGGATTTGGCCACTCAGCTCCCGCCCCAGATCTCGCCCAAGACTTTGGCTTCACAGTCGACGCCATTGTCGAACGCCTGATTAGCAAATGAAAAAGAGCTCGCTCTTTTTAGATGCACTCCACTGCAGGAATCGGGGGCGGCCACCGGTTTGGCTGATGCGGCAGGCAGGGAGATATTTGCCTGAATATCGGAAGTTGCGAGAGAAGTATAGTTTAAGAGAATTATTCCTCACTCCTGAATTGGCTGCGCAAGTCACGAAGATGCCCATCGAGATTCTCGGCGTCGATGCAGCCATTCTCTTTTCCGATATCACTGTAGTTGTGCTGGCGTTGGGGTTGCAGCTCGATTTTAAGGAGGGGCCGCAGATTGCGGGGACGATTGGAAGACGAGATGTGGAAGTTTTACGGCCAATTGCGGAGGCGATTCGGTTGGTAAAGGGGGATGTGCCTTTGATTGGTTTTTGCGGGGGGCCGTTCACTGTGGCAAGCTATGTGATTGAAAAGGAGCATGCCTCCGATTTGCCGATGACGAAAAAGTTCATGGTGCGGGAGCCGGAAAAGTTCGAGGCGCTGCTGGAGACGATTTGTGGGGTTACGGTGGAGTATCTGCAAATGCAGGAAGAGGCGGGGGTGGATGCGGTTCAGATCTTTGATTCGTGGGCGCATGTTTTAACGAGGGAAGATTGGCTCCGCTTTTGCGCTCCTTATTTGCAGAAGTTAATTGAGGCGGTGAAGGTGCCCGTCATTGTCTTTATGCGCGGGGCGAGTACGCGCGCGGAGGAGTTGGCGATGTTGCAGCCGCGGGGGATTAGCTTTGATTGGCAGAGGCCGATGCAGGAGCTGCGCCGCAGTGTGCCAAAAGAGATGGCGATGCAGGGAAATTTAGATCCCGATCTTCTCTACGCGCCGCTGCCGATGATTCGGCGGAAAACTGAAGAGCTTTTGGAATCGATGCGGGGCGATGGGGGTTTTATTGTGAATTTAGGCCATGGCGTCAAACCAGATATGCCGGTGGATGCGGTGCGCGCTCTTGTGGAGACGGTAAAAGGTTTTTCTTGATATAACTCTGGGCCATGGAATTCAATATCCAGGGTTTAACCCAGGCAGAAGCGGCGGAGCGGCTCAGGAAAGATGGCCCTAATTCTTTAAAGCGGCCTGAAAAGGCGCGCGGGCTGCGTCTATTCTTTTCCCAATTTAAAAGTCCTTTGATCTTGTTGTTGATCGGCGCAGGAATCCTTTCCTTTTCTTTAGGCGGCAGAATCGATTCGAGTATTATTTGCACCATCGTTGTTTTAAGCGGTCTACTTGGTTTTTTCCAGGAGCGAGGCGCAATTCACTCGCTGGAGAAATTGCTAAAGCTAGTTGAAACGAAAGCGATGGTGCGGCGGGAGGGAAAAGAAGAGGAAATCCCGCTAGAGCAAGTGGTGGTCGGCGATATTGTTGTGTTAAATGCGGGAGATATCGTCCCTGCCGATTGCCAAGTGATCGAAGCCAATCGCCTGTTTGTCGATGAGTCGACTTTGACAGGGGAAAGTGTTCCTGTCGAAAAAGGAAAGGAGCAGCCCCT
>DATIHQ010000031.1:0-9794 GCA_035480535.1 Chlamydiales bacterium | reverse complement strand
GAGAGAGGGAAACACCTGATCCCATCCCGAACTCAGCAGTTAAGACTCTCGTCGCCAATGGTACTATACGCAAGAGTATGGGAGAGTAGGTAGCCGCCAGGTTTTCTTCGCCCTAGTTAGTCTTCTAACTAGGGCTTTTTTTTTGTCTTTATTCTTCAGATTTTTGTTTTTTGGCAACGGGGAGAGAATCGGGCAATAGGGTTTCAGCAGCCTCCCTCGCCTTCTTTAGAAATCCACTGGATTTAGTGATTCTTGGTAAATCGTCAACAGAGAGTGCAAGCTCAATTCCCAAGTTGGGGGGGGTTGCGACATAGGGAACGGCAACCATAGGAAGTAAAGAATCATGCGTCCAGGTGGGAGCCAGCAGAGAAATCAAGGAACAGAATAGGCGATAGATTTTCGGAAATGTGAGGTCTTTTTCTGTGAGTTTCGCAGTTAAAATAAGAAATTTCTTATTCTGTAGGCGCCATTCATACTCAACTTTGGGCCCACGACTTTTATTTATATGATGACTATACGTAAACTTTGCGCGGGGCCAGTCTTGATTTGCACGGTCTACGTAATCATTCCAATCGGGAATGTGGGGAAGAGAAGTCATTCCAAAACCCGCTGTAAAACTAGAAGATGAACTACTAACGGCAGAAGATGAAGAAGCCATAAGCCCTCCTTTTTTTTCGGGAAGAGCAGTTTAGTCTTTGGTAAAAAATTTTCCTATTAGAATCGGATTTCGAAGTTGACGTCGATGCTGTTTTGATTGAAGAAACGGGACTCTACGGTGAAGGTGGCTTTGCGGCAGTCGAGAAGGGTGGCGCCGACGCACATCCCTAAGCGGCGCTGGTTGATGACCGATTTCATATACATATCGGCCTCGAGGTTCATCGTGGGAATTAGAACGGTCACGGCGGGGGGATGGGGCTCTATTTGCGAGAAGAGATAGGTAGCATAGACGTAGGGAATGAGAGGGCCTGTCCGGTAGGACATGCCGAGTGCCGCTTGGATTTCATGGTATTGGAGGGTGAAATGGGAGCGGACATTGAAGGGGAGCCCCTCAGAAATGAAATAAAGGGGCTTTTGATCAGTTTCGAAGTATTTAAGGTCAGCGCCAATGCGGAATTTCTTTTGATGGTAGAGGCTTACTTTTAACCCAGTTCCCCAAGCAAATTGCCGTTGAGTAAATACTTCTCGATCGAGTTGGATTTGAGCGCTTCCGAGGATTGCATAGAGATCGATCCAGTTTCTGAAATTTAGCGTGACGAGAGCCGCATTGGTGTTGAGCTTTGAATAGGTTTTCGAATGGCTGAGCTCTGCATCGAGGAATTCATCTTTAAATCTTTGGCAATAGACATAATCTTCCAGAAAGGCGAGACGGAGCGAACAGTTAGATTTGGAACTCCAAATGCCCTCTTTCTGCAAAGCGGGTTGCGCCGGATTGCCAATGAGCATGGCAAAAAGCTGGCAAATGAAAATTGAGAAGACAACAAGAAACCCCTGCCGCATTGAATCACACCTCTAACCGTCCTATAGCAAGGCTAGATTTTGGGAGAAATAGAAAAATCTTGCGGAATAAATTCAAAGAACCTATGGATCAAATTGAAATGGTTATAAGGTAATAATGGCTCTAACTGAGACAATGAATCACCTCAATCACTTGCTGACATCGGTTCTAAAGGATTTAGGAAAAGTTCAGCGGGGCAATAAAGCGGCAGCGCAAAGAGTACGGGTCGGAACCATCAGATTAGAAAAAGTCTCAAAGGTCTTCCGTAAAGAGTCTGTCATGGCTGAAAAGAGCGGGAAACTTAGGAAAAAACCTTCCTCTGCTAAAAAACGGAAAAAGAAGAAGCGTTAATCCCCCCACTTTCGTTAAACTAACTGCCTATGCAAGAGACGGCAGAAGGTTCGATTCAAAAATTTACTTCCCGCGGATATGGCATCGCCAGAATTGATGGAGGCACCGAATTTGAGGTGGCCCATACTCTTCCCGGCGATCAGATTCTCTTCGAGCTAACGCGAGTGAAAAGAAGCCCGAAAAAGGGACGTCTTCTAGAGGTCTTAGCCTCTTCCCCCGATCGGGTCGAACCCCGCTGCCTTCACGCCCGCACTTGCGGGGGATGTTGCTGGCAACAAATGGCTTATGAGGCTCAGCTCCGCCAAAAAGAAGAGAGAGTCCGCCACGCCTTTAAAGGACATCCCACCCTGCCGATCATTCCATGCGAAAATCCCTGGGGTTACCGAAATAAAATGGAATTTTCCTTTTCAGAAAACCGTGCGGGCATGCGGTTTCTCGGCTTAATGATCGCCCAGGCTGAACCTTATGTCTTTAATGTGACCGAATGCCACCTGACGAGCCGCTGGTTTACCGATGTTTTGGGCGCCGTGCGCACTTGGTGGGAATCTTCGGGACTCAAAGCCTATTATCCCCCCAATGATGCCGGTTCTTTGCGCTATCTCACATTGAGAGAAGGGGTGAGAACGGGGCAGAAAATGGCCATCTTAAACGTTTCTGGCAATCCTGAATTTGCCCTCACAAGGGCGCATCTAGCTGGCTGCGCCGCCGCAGTCCGCGGTGCGCTGGCTCCTGAGGAATCGATTGCTATCTTCCTCCGCATTCATCAAACAAAAAAGGGGCGCCCCACCCAGTTCTTCGAGATGCATTTGCATGGCCCCGATCACATTCTGGAAGAGCTCCATCTCGAGGGAGGGAAACTCACCTTTAAAATTAGCCCGATTTCTTTTTTCCAGCCCAATACGTTGCAGGCGGAAAAACTCTACAATGCAGCCCTCTCTTTGCTCCCCAAAAGCCCAGTTATCTATGACCTCTATTGCGGAACGGGGACTTTGGGAATGGCCGCTGCCCGCTTTGCAAAACAGGTGGTGGGGATTGAGCTCAGCCCTGAATCTGTGATCGACGCGCAAGAAAATCTAGTGCGCAATGGGATCCAGAATGCGGTGATCCACCAGGGAGATGTGGGGAAAGTCCTCACTCAGTTGATGGGCCGGCCCGATTTTATCCGCCCCGATGCGGTGATCGTAGATCCCCCTCGCGCAGGGTTGGATGATTTGGCCCTCCATCATCTAAAAAATTTACTTCCCCGCTCCATCGTATACATTTCTTGCAATCCGCTGACCCAAGCGGAGAATATAGAGGCACTTGTCAAGGCGGGCTACCGGCTCGAAAAGCTGCAGCCTGTCGATCAATTCCCTCATACCTATCATATTGAAAATATAGCTCTCCTCAGGCATGCTGGTTCTGATTTAAAAGCTACTACATAAGGATTATTTTATGATGAAATCTCTCCTATTTTTGCTCCCAACAGCGGCTATTTTCGCTCAAGATGCAGCTCCCAGCCCAGGCGGCGGTATGATGCAGACATTGATGATGGTTGGAATCGCAGCTGTCTTCTTTTACTTTATCCTTTGGCGCCCAGAACAAAAGAGACGCAAAGCGGCAGAACAGATGCGCGCTTCTCTCAAAAGAGGCGATCGCGTCACAGCGATGGGGATCGTAGGCCGTGTAGATAAGATCCAAGATCAGACAGTGATTCTCAAGATGGTAGATGGCGCTAAGATTGAAGTCTTAAAAGCGGCGATCACCGACGTGCAATCTGCGTCTGAAGAATCCAAAGCTGAAGTGACGATAGAATCTTAAATTAGAGACAGTACATCAAGGGCTTTTTGAGCCTTTTGATAGGCGGGGCCCTTTTGATTTGCTGTAATGTATTGCACGAATTGCAGTTCGCTTAGCATATCGTTGCGAATGAGTTGTTGAGGGCCTAGGCTACCGTTATCTTTTTGCTCAAGGAGAATTCGAATCTTTGTCTCCAAAGCACCTTCTTCCAAGGATAAAAGAGCTAGAATGGCCAGAGCCGCAATCTCATTTTCCCGGCTTGTGGTTTCTTTTGTGATGTGCTCGCTCAACGCATCGTCTTGATTCACACTATTTGCAAATTTCCTTGACTCCACAAGTTTCGGATCGGTGAGTAGAACCTTTCCTAAAGCGGATAGAAATTGGAGAGAAGGATATTGACGCTCATTCGGATTTGGGGAGATCAGCTCTTCAGCGGATGCCCTCCAAATTTTTTGACAAATTCCCTCTTTTAAAAGCGTCTCGAATGGATATTTTGGAGTTTGAGTGTGATCTATGATCACATTTGGTTGGTTTGCCATAGAAAGGTTAATCGAATGGCTCTGTTTTAAGATGCCCTGAATCCGAGAGAGTCTTTTATTGCAGCTAATTAAATCGGAAAAATGTTTGCGTTCATTCTCGTTGACTGGGAGGGTGCGCAAAAGATCTCTAATATCAGTTGCATTGTTGGTAAGGACTCTTTGCGCAGCGATTTCCTCACGAGTTAATTCGGCTTTTTGGTGGATGACATGGGTTTGTTGAGCCTGCAGGCGAAGTTGGGCGAGTTCATCCGCCATGGATTCATTCTGCTCCATTAAAGCGCGCAGTTGGTTTTGTGTTTCAAGAAGCTCTTCAAGACTATTTTCTAATTCATCCAATTGATTGTTTTCTTCATCAACTGGAGAAACAGCATGCAAGGGGTTGGCGTCATCATGGGGTTGCTTTAAGGCTCTTTCTTGGGCTTCCTGAAGTTGCTGTCGCAATTGTTCGCTGCGCTGTTCAGATTCTTCGAATCTTTGTTGGAGATTTCTCCGATCTGCCAAGTTTTGTTGATGGAGAGTGGTGTACTGCTCTCTTAAGGCAGTTGTTTCCGTACGCAAATCTTGGATGGTATTCTCATAGGGCGCCAGATCGATAGGGGGAGGGTTTGGCGCCTGGGGGGCTGGCGCATCATTGCGGGCGGCGGCTGGGGCTGGAGCCTCATTGCGGGGGGCGGCTGGGGCCGGCTCCTGTCTTTGCAGAGCCGCTTGATGATCTGCCCTTAGTTGGTCGATCATTTGCGCTTGTCTTTGCGCAAGAGCATTTAAAGCCGCTTGATAATCGTTCCTCATTTGGGCAAGGGCTTGTTGATAGTTCCCACTTTGCTGGGCCAAAAGAGTATGTAAGTTTTGCCTTTCCTGTTGGTTCGCTTGGAGCTCTTCATGAAATTTCCGCTGATTTTCCTGATTATCTGAACGCATTGCATCGCGATCGGCGGAAAGATTTTTAATCAAAGCGATCTGTTCCTGATTTTGTTTTCTTTCCTCTTCCAGCTGCCGAATCAATACAGGATCGGGGCTTTCTTTTTCTGGCGTGAGAGATATCGTTTGAGGAATATCGGTTGGTTGAGGTTCCGTTTTAACTGGAGCGGGTTGAAGTGGGCGGATGTTGCTTTCACCCATGATGTAGCTAGCTAGATCGTGAATATGGGTAGATGAATCCGTTAAGGGAACTTTTTTTCCTTCGAGAAAAGGGGAAGGTTTGATGTAAATCCTGATTGAATCTGGTTCACTGGAAAGTTTAAATAGGGGATTGCTTGGATTGATGTCCTTGAATTCTGGGAAATTCCGCTTCAAATCTTCGATAAAATGGGTGAGGGTAGGGTGGGTCAATAGCTCGTCTAAGGCCTTTTGATGTTCTTGGCTTAAACTAACTCCCAAACAATGAGAATACCCTTCTCCAGGTCTAGTAGAATAAAGATTTAAATTAGCCATAATTATTAATATTATAAACTAAATTATATTATAATTAAATAGAATTGTAAGTGATTTATATTAAGCTGGTTAGCTTTTCTAAGATCTGGGTCTGCCGAGCGACGACTCGTTCTAGATCGCCCGGTTCTAGTTCCCGCTGGGCCAGAATGGAGAGATCATAGACCCCTTTGGCCACTTCGGAGGCGATTTCAGGCTTTTGGGCCTGGAGGCGGGATAGGGCTTGGATGAGTTTGCTATTCGTATTGAGGACGAAGGTTTTCTTGCCCAAAAGATGGGGCAGAGGCTTCCCTTGAGTGAGGGAGAGATAATCGCGCATTCTCCGCTGCTGCTCATCGAGGAGGAGGAGCGCGGGGAGATGATCGGAAGCGAGGCTTTTTGCCTCCACTTCTAGATCTTGTTGATCGAGAACTTTTCGGAAGAAATCGGCGAGTTTTCCTCCTTCTGTTTTCCCCTCTGGATCGAGGAGCGTTTTTTCTCTCGTTGGATCGAGAAGGGAAGCGTCGAGCGCCCCATCGATCCGCTGAAAAGGAATGGAAAGCTTATTTTCTAGAAATTGGATCACAGCCGTATCGAGAGGTGCCGGAGTAAAGAGGATTTCAATCTTTTTCTGCTTATAAATTTCCAAAATAGGCGAGGCTTTATCGTTCGATGCGTAAAAGACCTTTTTCTCTTGGATTCGCTCGAGGAGCTCTGGAACGGTTGTCCACTGCCCTTCGCTATTTTTCCAGATGAGAATGTCTTTCACCCGATCGTAGAACTTTTCATCTTGTAAAAGGCCCAGTTTTACAATCATTTCCAGCTCAGACCACGCTTCAATGTATTTTTCCCGATCTGTTTTATAGAGTTGGCTGAGACGATCGGAAACTTTTTTGGAGATGTGGGAGCTGAGTTGCCGCACATTCTTATCCACTTGCAAATAGGAGCGGGAGACGTTGAGCGGAATGTCGGGGCTATCGATTGCGCCGCGCAGCACCATGAGATAATCAGGGAGAATCTCTTTGCAATTATCAGAGACGAAGACCCGATTGCAGAAGAGTTTAATCGCGCTCTCATTGGCATCGAAGCGGCGGTGGATTTTGGGGAAGAAGAGAATTCCTTTTAATTTGAAGGGATAGTCGACATTCAAATGGATCCAAAAGATCGGATCGGGATCGAGGGGAAAAAGCTGCCGATAGAAATCTAGATATTCTTTTTCGGCGCATTCTGTGGGGCTTTTTAGCCAAAGAGGTTCTTTATTGCCAATCGCTTTGCCATTGAGCTCAATGGGAAAGGGCATAAAGCTGCAATAGCGGATTAAGAGTTCTTTGAGCTTGGCCTCTTCGAGATATTCTAAATTTTGCTCATCGAGGAAAAGGACAATTTCAGTGCCCCGCGCCGATCGAGTGCCTGGGCCAATGGAATAGGAAGAGCTCCCATCGCAGCTCCAGAAAACGGCCCTGCTGTCGGGTAAATAAGAGCAGGTATCGATTTCCACTTTGGAGGCGACCATGTAAGCCGAGTAGAAACCGAGGCCAAAGTGGCCGATGATGGGATCTTTTTCTGTCTGAGATTTATATTTGGAGACAAATTCTTCAGCGCCGGAGAAAGCGATCTGGGCGATGTATTTCTCCACCTCTTCTTCGCTCATCCCGATCCCCGTATCGGCAATGACAACCGCCTTGCGCTCTTTATCGATGGAAATGGAGATTTTAAATTCTCCCCCATCCCCAACCAAAATGCGCACTTTGTTTAAGGCATCGCAAGCATTGGAGACGAGTTCGCGGATGAAAATGTCTTTATCGGAGTAAAGCCATTTTTTGATGATCGGTAAAATATTTTCAGAGTGGATGGAAAGGTTACTTTGTCTCATAAAAACCGCGTCCATTAGAGTGCAAAAAACCTTTCTTGTCAATGACTGCAGCCACTTGCTTTATTTTTTCCTGAAGAGCTGGCGGGCAATCCTTCCTCTTGTTCGCTGCATTCAGCCTGAGCTGAATAGATATAAGCGTTTTAGGAGAGCCATATTTTTTCCACTTTTGAAAATATCGATCTAAGTCCTCTATTAATTTTGGCTCATCGAGGATCTGCACTTTCCAACACCAAAGAATGTTCTTTTTTGGTGGCATGTCTTCCTCGGGGACTTGGAGAAGCACCTTTGTTCCCGCTATATTCTGAAGGGGACTTAACTCAGGAATCGATTCAAGAATTTTTTCGATCTGATCTTGAACTTCCCTTGGACAATTAGCGATCCCTTGGATCGTTTCCATTGTCTCCATGAGCTTGAAGAGAAGGGCTGGGGTCTTCCCTTCCCGTTCCCAATGAATGTAATCGACCATTAACGCACCTATCAGCGGAAAGGGATCGATGGGATTTTGCAAGGGAATTTGGGAAACAAAAGCCACGGCTTCAGAAACTGGAAACATAGGCCGCTCCCTCTGATTTTTAAAGAAATTATATTGAGTGTGTTAATAAATGGCAAGTCTGTGCTTCAATACCTTACAGAAGAATTGCGTGAGATAATTTGAGAAACTTCATTCACTTTTGCTTGAAGATCTACAGGGAGCTCCTTTCCTTTCAATGCTTTAACCCTGCGCTCCAGAGCTGAAAGCGTGTTCAAATTCTGTTTTTTTTCCCATTTGCCTAAATAGCTTTGTAGGTCTTGAATCATTGCCGACGCATCGAGTCGCTTCTTTTTCCATTGGGAAGGATCCATAGACTTTCTTCTTTTAGGGGAGGGTGTTTCTACTGAAGAGGGGTCATCTATTTCAGTCTGGATTCTTCTGGCTTTTGCTTTAAGTTGAGGTGAATGGGGGCCTTCTAAAATTTTATTAATTCTTGATATGACAGCGCTCAGAGTTTTGTGGTGGCCGCCTGTTTTGAAATGGGAATAGAAATCATCTAATTCATCCTCAAGTGTTATATTTTTAGTTAGCTCATTTGAAGAACTAGAAGCTGCCGGCAGTTCATATGGGGTATGAGGAGCGCTGGACGAGCTGGAGGCTGTTGAAGGCGCGATTATACACTGTTTTAACTCTGGGGTGACTGCACACACTAGATTGAATGTATTGCGCAAGTCCTCAGGACAATTTACAAGCGATTTTATTTTATAGATGGTTTCGAGAAGAGGATTAAAGGTAGAAGGATTTTTCCCACTTTGTTCCCAATTAAAGTAATTCGTTACTAATTCGACCTGAAGAGCTGGAGTAATTATATTCATTAAAAAATCCCATGTTATTGGATAAATTATACATAAAATGTGATTAAACTTAAATAAAAAAAATAGGAGTGGACGATTATCGGGACAGTCGGGAAAATGCTGTGTATGAAGGCTTTCGCAGCGCAGATCAATCCGATTCTAGGCGATTTAGAGGGGAATACCCGGAAGGTGCTGGCTGGCATTGAGCGGGCCAGGGAGAAAAAAGCCGATATCGTCCTCTTTCCCGAGCTGACCCTATGCGGCTATTTTCCCGATGATTTGCTTCTCGATCGAGAGTTTATCGATGCGGTGGGGAAGAAGCTTGGGGTGATTGAGCCGGAGACAAAGGGTCTTTTTGTCGTGGTGGGCTTGCCCAGGTGGAATCCAGGAAAAAAAGAAAAACCTCTCTATAATAGCGCGGCTGTATTTGCCAATGGAAAGCTGCTTGGATTTAAGAATAAGAGCTTGCTTCCTACTTATGATGTCTTTGATGAGAGGCGCTATTTTGAACCGGGAAATGAGGAGCCTGTTTGGGACTATTTAGGCATGAAAATTGCCGTGACCATTTGCGAAGATTTGTGGCAAGGGGCTGTTGATGAAACTCACTATCTTCGCAATCCGATTTTAGAACTAAAAGAAAAGCGCCCCGATCTTATCTTGAATATTTCCGGCTCTCCCTATTCTTATAAGCGGGATGTAGCGCGCCAAGCTGTCTTTGCCAATGCGGCAAAAGCGCTATCCTGTCCTCTGGTGTTATGCAATCAGGTGGGGGCGAACGATCAATTGGTTTTCGATGGGCATAGCTTCTTTCTCAATGAAAAAGGGGAGTTGATCCAGATTGCCAAAGGATTTGTCGAGGAAGATCTCCTCATTGATTTAAGCACTCATGCATGTCCTTGCGCAATGGCCGAAGATCCCATAAAAGATCTCTATTCGGCCCTCGTTTTGGGGATCAAAGACTATTTTCATAAGCAGGGGTTTAAGAAGGGAATGTTGGGGCTATCAGGCGGCATTGATTCGGCGC
>DATIHQ010000030.1:0-4688 GCA_035480535.1 Chlamydiales bacterium | reverse complement strand
TTCATGCGTATCGATTCATTTAAAGGACCGCAGCTGAAAATGACCTCTTTGCAGTTTTGGATACCCGTATCGAAGTAGACGTCGAGCCCAAGAAGAGACCCAAAAGGGGGCACCCCTCCTACGTCCAAACCAAATCGGGCCTTAATGACGTCGATTTTTTCAAATTCACAATTTTCATCGACTAGAATCGAGAGGGCTTTCATATCGACTCTTTGATGGCCCAGAACGCAAATTAGGTAGTTGTTCTGGCTTTTTTTGCCTCGCAGGATCAAGCATTTAACGCCCTCCTGAAGATCAACCCCTACTTCTTTGGCCACATGATGCGCAGCAGTTTGTTGGTGTGTCAGATGTTGAAATGGGATCTTTTTCGATTGAAGCGCCTTTAGAATTTCATTGCGAATATTTTCTCCCCCGAAGACCGGGTCCGTAAACATAATCACCTCCACTGTTTTTATATACGTGAAATGTTACACCGTTACATCAATATTTTCAAGCGAATTTCGCGCAGAAAATCACATCTTATTTATTTTAAGTATGTTACGATTACAAAAAGAAGAATTGCGCAAAAAAATTTGGATTGTGCTATAAACTTGGGGAAAACTAATTTTGTTCAGTCAAATGAAATCAGCTCTCCTTCTGATCTGTATGTGTTTCGCTTTCAATGCACAGGCCCTATCCAAAGCCTCATCCGAATGTAGAGAAGAGATGCCTCTCAAATCCTGTTGCCAGGATCCCTGCCGGCTTCAAGGGGAACCGCTATGCTGCTACGGCCCCGCTTACAATGCCTCCGCGGCGATCTATGTAAATCCTAAATGTTGGAAGTGCTCCATTTCAGATATCACCGCGTTCGTCGATGCTTCATTCACCTACTGGTATGCAGGAGAAGAAGGGTTGGCGATTGCCTCGAATGGCGTATTGAGTTCCGGAACTGAATTTTTTGCAAAACACACACAAACTCTCTTCCAATCGTTCGATTATAAACCGGGATTTAAGGTTGGAGCTGGAATCGTGGGCTACCACGATTGGATGATCCACGCCGAATACACCTGGTTCCGCGGCCAGAACACAACCCATAGCGGCGCTCCTCTTTCTGCTGCCGTATCCACAGCGGGCATCGCTACCACGACAGCCTCAAGCGGCACCGCAGTGTGGGTTGTGAATGATTGGTTTCTCCAAGGAACTCCCACGCAGGCCTTGGCGGGATCTGCTGTTTCATCCACTTGGCGCCTTTCCATGGATCTGATCGACGCCGTTGCAAGCCGTCCCTATTATCAGGGATGCAGATTCATCGTCGCCCCTTTTGGCGGGCTGCGGGCTGCTTTCATCCGCCAATCGATGACCGTGAATTTGACCGAATCAACCGGTCTCTTCTCTGGCGCTATCCCCTCCCAACCGATCCAGTCGCGCAATCACTCCAATTCCTGGGCGATCGGTCCAAGAGTAGGATGCGATAGCAGGTGGCTCTTGCCCATGGGCTTTCGTCTCGAAGGAGACTTCGCAGCCAGCTTGCTCTACACGAGATACACGAGCGTCAAACATAGCGAAGACATCGCTTCCACCACCTTCAACCCTGGACCCTACACAGCTTCCTATTCAGGTTATAGCTGCCTGCGCCCTGAGATCGATTTAGGCCTCGGCTTCGGCTGGGGAAAGTATCTGTACAACCAAGACTACCACATCGACTTCTCTGCAGATTACGATTTCATGTTCTTCTGGTCGCAAAACATGATGCGCAGACTCTTAGATGACACTCTAACAGGAACAGGCCCCAACTCCTCAGATCTTTATCTTCATGGTCTCACCCTGACAGGACGTTTTGATTTCTAGAGGTTTAACTGGTTTCCTATAAAGAGCTCATCGGCTTCATCTGGCAGTTCATGCGGCGGCAAAAGGGGATCTTTTTCTTGATCCTCTTTCTGGATTGCTTTGCTTGGCCTCTCGAGGCGATGCTGTGGCCCTATATTCTGCATTTGGTGGTCGACCTCTTTACCCGTTATGAGGGAGATCGAATGGCCGCATGGGAGGCGCTGAAAGCTCCAGTCATCGGGGCGTTAAGTTTAGTGATCTACATCGAAATTGCCTCAAGGACAATGGGCTTTTTATGGGCCAAAGCAATGCCGAAGTTGCAGGCAGAGATCCGGATGGCGATGTTCGATCACATCCAACATCATTCGCCCCGCTATTTCAATGAGCGGTTTGCCGGCAGCCTGGCGAATAAGATGACCGACATGACGACGCAGGTGGAATCAATCATCCAGCAATTGTTTTGGCCCATCATTCCTGCGATCGCAACCTGTATCTTAGGTGTCCTTTTCTTCTGGTTTGTGAATCCCCTCTTTATGGGGATCTTGCTCGCTTGGGTCGTCATCCATTTGGGAGTCACGTTGCTGTTTACTCGAACTTGCGATCTTTACGAGCATTTACATGGAGAAACACGCAGCACTTTGGTGGGAAGGATTGTCGACAGTCTCACCAATAACTTCGCCGTGAATCTCTTCTATCGTTTCAAGTATGAAAGCCGCTCCATTGCCCCCTTCCAGAAAACAGAAGAGGAAACAAACGTTCAATCCAAGCGCTATGTCGAAAAAATGCGATGCATCACTTCTCTTTTCTATTTTATCCTCGCATTTCTTGGGATGAATGGATCTCTACTTTACTTATGGATCCACGGTCAAATCACCACCGGCCAAGTGGTCCAGATCTTCAATGCAATGTTGGCCATTACGGGGATCATGTGGACGGTTGGGACAGCTCTGCCCACTTTCTTTCAGTCTTTTGGGACTGCCAAACAAGCCTACTCGGTCATGCGCGATCCACAAGATCTGGGAGATAAACCGAATGCAAAAGAATTAAAAATCTCTTCAGGCGAAATCGTCTTCGACAATGTCTCTTTCCGCTATGGAGAAAAGAACCTCTTCGAAAATAAACAGGTCCAGATCCGCGGCAGCGAAAAAGTGGGCTTGGTCGGCTACACAGGGGCGGGAAAATCCACTTTCATCAACTTGATCTTGCGCTTCTTTCCCCTGCACAATGGAAAAATCCTCATCGATGGACAAGAAATTGCAAACGTCTCTCTTGAATCGCTGCGGCGGCAAATTGCGCTGATTCCCCAAGATCCGGTCCTATTCCATCGCACCTTGCGCGAAAATATTTCCTATGGAAAGCCCGAGGCGACAGAAGCTGAGGTCCTCCATGCGGCAAAACTCGCTCATTGCGATGAGTTCATCCGGAATATTCCCAACAATTACGAAGCAAAAGTAGGAGAAAGAGGAACCAAGCTCTCTGGAGGAGAAAAACAGAGAATCGCCATCGCCCGGGCCATTTTAGCCGATGCGCCCATCCTCATTTTGGATGAGGCGACCTCCTCTCTCGATTCCCTCACCGAAAAATACATCCAAGATAGCCTAGAAAAACTCATGCAGAAACGGACAACTCTTGTGATTGCCCACCGCCTCTCTACGCTCTCTCGCATGGATCGGATTTTAGTCTTTGACAAGGGAAAGATCGTAGAGGAGGGAACTCACACTTCTTTGCTGAATAAAAACGGCCTTTATGCCCAAATGTGGAAGATGCAAGTGGGCGGCTTCTTGCCCGATGCTCCTTCCTAACTATTCGGAGATGTAACATGAAAAAACAGATTGCTTTATTCATAGCGCTTGCCGGACAGGTCTTTGCGAATTTGGCCTACGTAACGGATACCACCACAGGTTCTGTCTATGTGATCAATACGGCGACAAATGCAGTCACTACAACAGTTTCGACAACCGGCTTTGCCTCCTTTACCCATACGGAAGGAGTTGCATTCGCTCCTAACGGGAAAATCGCCTACGTAACAAATAACGGCAGAGTCTATGTGGTGGATACGGCAACCAATGCGGTCATTGCCACAGTTTCGACAACTGGATTTCCCTCCTTCAATACCCCCTTTAATGTTGCATTCACTCCTGACGGGACTCTTGCCTACATAACGGATGAAACCAGCGGTTTTGTCTACGTGGTCGATACGTCGAAAAATGCGGTCATTGCGACCGTTTCGACGACTGGGTTTCCCTCCTTTCAGACCACGATTGGAGTTGCGATTACCCCCAACGGGAAGTTTGCCTATGTAACGGACACAAATAGCCACACGGTCTACGTAATCGATACGACGCTTCAAGCGGTCATTGCGATCGTTTCGGGAGCTTCTCCCTCTTTTGTTACTCCCTTTGGAGTTGCGATTACTCCCAATGGGAATGTCGCCTACGTATCAGATCAGGGCACTCACCTGGTCTACGCGATCAATACGGCGACCCACGCCGTCACGACAACAGTTTCGAATTCTTTTACTCCGTTTAACTCTCCCCGAGAAATTGCGATTATCCCCAATGGAAACGTTGCCTACGTAACAGATTCGTTCGGGGGGACCGTCTATGCGATTGATACGGGGTCCAACGCAGTCATTGCGACGGTTTCAACGACCGGTTTTCCCTCATTTGTCAATCCCTATGGAGTTGCGCTCACTCCAAACGGAGAAGTTGCTTACGTCGCAGATTATGGCAGCAGCACCGTCTATGCGATCGATACTGGGACAAACAAAGTTACAGCCATAGTTTCGAATACGGTAGTCCCTTTTAACAGCCCCTTCGCAATTGCGATCGCCCCCGATTCTCAAGCCCCTCGGTCGTTCCGCCGTCCAAATAATCGCAGGT
>DATIHQ010000029.1:0-4804 GCA_035480535.1 Chlamydiales bacterium | reverse complement strand
AACGCGATGAAGAATTTCAGGAAAAACAGCGGGAGAATTTTTTTCAGCTCATATCGTTCAATGGGCCAAAATTGTTCCCGCCAGCGCGCCAATAAAGATTTTTTTTCAAGCATCAATAGTTATCAAGTTGGTAGACTATCCAGTTTATGGATAGTACACATTCCATTCTCCGTTCAGCCAGACATTTCTTTGCCGGCACGTTTTTAAGCCGCATCAGCGGTTTGGGCCGCGACATGGCGATGGCATTTTGTTTCGGGGCTACTCCCGAAATCGCCGCTTTCATGGTCGCGTATCGCCTCGCCAATCTTTTCCGCCGCCTTCTAGGCGAGGGGAATCTGCAGGCGGGCTTTGTCCCCCATTTCGAGGCGGCCAAGGCGGAGGGGAGAGGCGCCTCATTTTACCGCGAAACAGCCTTTTCTTTAAGTCTTATTCTCATCGCGGTAATCATTTTTTTAGAGGCCTGTTTTTGGGGGGCTCTGCAGCTCGCTCAGCCCTCTTGGCGCGAAATCATCGAGCTCTCGATGTGGATGATCCCCGGCCTATTCTTCATTTGCCTCTATGCCCTAAATAGCTCCCTTCTGCAATGTCAAAGAAAATATTTCCTTCCCGCAGCGGCACCTATCGCTTTTAACTTCATTTGGATTTTGGCCGTTCTCCTCCTGCCTCGAACAGGAGCCATGCGCGGCCTCGCCTTGGCGATCACCCTCGCCTTCGCAGCGCAATGGGCGGCGACGCTTTTCTCCACGAAGGACTTTTTCGGCAACGGGCGCCCCCAACTCTTTTCTGCCGAATGGAAAAAGCTGCTCAAGCCGCTCGCCCTCGGCATCGTAGGCATTGGCGCTGTGCAATTCAATAGTGCGCTCGACGCCCTTTTTGCCCGCTTTGCCGACACGGCGGGGCCCGCATTTCTTTGGTATGCAATTCGAATCCAGCAACTTCCCCTAGCTCTTTTTGGCATTGCCCTCTCCGGCGCGCTTCTCCCGCCTCTTGCGCGGGCTAAAGATACAGCCCAATATCAACATCTTCTCCAATCAGCGCTTCGCACAAGTGCAGCGCTCATGCTGCCCTGCACTTTCGGCATTCTCGCTCTAGGCGGTGTGGGGATTAATCTTCTTTACGGTCATGGCGATTTTAGTCCCTCGGACGTGCGAGAAACGCTCCTTTGTCTTTGGGGCTATGGAATCGGGCTTGTTCCTTCCGTCTTCGTCCTCCTGCTTGCCAATGGATTCTACGCGCAGAAAAATTACCGCATTCCCACTCTTGCCTCTCTCTCTTCTGTGGCATTGAACATCGCCCTGAATGCGTTTTTCGTCTTTGGGCTAGGATGGGGGGCGATCAGCGTTGCCATTGCAACCTCTCTCAGCGCTTTTCTAAATCTAATGATCTTGAAAGTTGGATTGAAACTGCCGATCTTTACGACTGACTTTTGCCGCTTCCTTTTGCGCATGGCCTTTTGCTGCGCGCTTCCAGCTGCCGTCACAGCGCAAATTGAACACTATTGGCTTGCGGGGACATTTCCCCGCTCTTTTGCGCTCCAAGCAATACAACTGATCGCTTTAAGCGCGATCTATCTGGCGGGGCTTTTACTGCTCGCTTGGCGCTTTCGGATGAAAGAACTGTTTGATCTGTTCAGGAGAAAAACAGAAGCATCGCCAAAAGCAATGCCAGACTCTTCCGGGTAAGCTTTCCTGTTCATGGAGTTTTACCAGAAGAGGATCTAGAGCTGATCGGGTTTCTGCTGGTTGAGGCGTTCCAGCTCGAAGCTCTTCAGGTGGGCGATCCGTCATTGTATGATAATCGGGAGGCTTTTGTCTTACTGCTGACATGCTATTTTCTGAGGGTTACGAAGGAGCTTGTCGAAACAAGCTCCTCACTGTGATTGATTAGGAGGTGTGGGAAATAAACTCACACACGAGGGGGATGTTGATCGGCAGCGGCAGCGGCACTTGGTCCAATGCGGGGGAGGAGATGAGCCTGCCTGAGAAGTTATCCCCTTCGAGAGAATAGTACTCGGGGATTTCTCGGTTGATATTTTCCTGCGCTCTCAAAATCGCCTTCATTTGGCGAGAAGAGGGGCGGATGGAAACAACCATGCCGGGGCGGACGAGGAAAGACCTTCGGTCCACTTTCTTGCCATTCACTTGCACGTGTCCATGGGAAACGAGCTGCTGCGCGCCGAAAATTGAGGAGGCGAGACGCAGGCGAAAGACCACGTTGTCGAGGCGGCATTCGAGCTGCTCTAAGAAAAGGGTTGCTGTGTTCCCCTTCATCTCGAGAGCTTTTCGATAGGCATTGACTAGCTGTTTTTGGCTGATCATGCCGAAGACAGCTTTGAGTTTTTGACGTTCTTCTAACTGAGCGCCGAAATCTGATTTTTTCTTCCGTTTTGCGCCGTGCATTCCAGGGGGATTTTGCTTATGGAGCATCGGATTGCGCGCCTTGCCGAAAATGTTAGCGGCAAATCTGCGGGCGATGCGGTTTTTAGGTCCTCTATAGCGAGCCATTGGTTCTCCGACAAAATAGTTCGATTAAAGCATGGCAGTATAGCCAAGAAGCGATTTTTTGAACAAGTGAGAAAATTATTCGGCCTTCATAAACTAATAATTTTAAGAATTCAGTTAAAATCGTGTTTATTATATAATATGTAACTCATATCAGGAATAATATGGCTGGAATTTGCGGTTCAATTACATCCACAATATCAAGTCTTTGGGCTCAAGGGGTTCAAGTTTCCCCTGCGAACAAGTTTCTTATCAGTGCAGTTGCTATAGGAATTATTTTAGGCTATCCTATCCCTTCCCTTGCGGCGGGCGCCTCAACCCTTTTACTTAAAAAGAAAGAAGAAATACCTCCTCAGCCGATTCCTACCCCCGTTCCGGTTGTCGCGCCTCCAGTTGTCACGCCCCCAGCAGCAGTCGAACCCATTCCCGTAGCTCCTAAGATCAATATTTCCCATTTAGTTTCGGTTTACAGTCTCTGCAAGTTGCTGCAGATCCCGAAAGGTAAAATTTCATCGAGTGCAATGGCGAATATTTCTGCTGAAATCAGAAGAGATGCATTAGAGACCAAGATAGATCGATATTCTTTATTAAATGAGCTATTAACTGACGGGCATCTAATCGCCAAAGAACAGATGCAAGAAATAGCGCCTCAGTCAGCTTTCCTAGATATAAGGAAAGTTCTTTTTCCTCATTTGAAAAATGAAGAGAAAATCGGTGCCATGATTGTCAAAGGGGAAGCGTCGCGGGCCTTTGTGTTGCGAAAGTCAGGTCAAGTGATCACCTTTGGCGAATCGAATGGGGAATTGATTTATTCCGAATACAAAACCTTGCCCGATTTCTGTAATTCTTTAGATCTTTCCGGAGATGCGCCCTGCTTCTTGGAGGTCTTTTCCGCAGGCTCAAACCAATTCTTATCTAGAGATCATTAGCATTGATCTTTTTGTCGATAACCCCATATTTTCCAGAAGGTAGGTATATCTGGAGGGAATGTGGGTGCTGTTGTTCTCGATGTTCATAAAGGCGTTTGCAAAATTGAGGGAGTCGACTACCCGATTGTTGGTTTTGGGACCTGGGCTCTGACTGGCGATATCTGCACAATGGCTGTGCGGGATGCGCTGGAAGCTGGGTATCGGATGATTGACACGGCGACCATGTATAAGAATTTCGAGGGAATCGCCAAAGCGCTTAAGGGGCATGACCCGCGCCGTCTCTATATTATTTCCAAAGTATGGCACGATCATCTACGGCCTGGGGATCTTCGAAAGGATTTACATCAGACTTTGGAGAGATTGCAGATCGATTATCTCGATACCTATTACATCCATTGGCCAAACAGCCAGGTTCCTATAGAGGAGACGTTGGGTGCGATGGACGAACTCAGAAAAGCTGGGAAAATCCGCCACATAGGTTTGAGCAACTTTACTGTTAACCATCTAAAAAAAGTCTTGGAAGTCAAAGTTCCGATCACCTGGGTCCAAGTGGAAATGCATCCCCATTTTTACGATGGCGCCTTTCATCATTTTTGTAAGAATCATGGGATCGCCGTCCAAGCTTGGAGACCTCTCAACTACGGCCTCATAAAGGATGATGCCATGTTAGCTTCCATCGGCAAAAAGTATGGAAAGACTCCTTCGCAGGTATCTCTCCGATGGATCGTCCAACATGAATGCCTTCCTCTCCCTGGAAGTAAGAACAAAGCCCACCTTCGGGAAAATCTGGACATATTGGATTTTGCCCTTTCAAAAGAAGAAATGCAGAAGTTGGATCAAAGGGCACTATCGGGCACCCGATTTCGAACTGGAGCGGAAAACCAGCTGGGCTTCGACGACGAGTTCGATTTTTCCTATGAGCAGTGCTGGCCCAAAAACAAACCTAGAAACTGACTGCGGAATTCTTGTCTAGATTTCTAAAGTCTAGTATAGTGCTTCCCTATGGAACCAGTTGCAAAACTCCAATTTCAGCCCAAATCCGCGCTTTTGCCGCTGGATTCGGTCCCTGCGCAAATTGCCTATGGCCCTTCGGATATGTCAATTTGCGCCGAGCGCGAACCAGCGCCAAAATCATCGAATTTGTGCAAGAAAGCGAGTTTTGCAACTGGTTCTATGGAATACTCTGTATTGGCTTACTATTGTCTTGTGCGCATCGATGATCCGGCGGCGGAGGTGGCGCGCCATCAAGAATTTTTTAGGGGGAGGGATTTTAGAGGGAGAATCTATATCTCTGGAGAGGGGATCAATGGGCAGGCGAGCGGAGCGAGGGCGCATGCGGAAGAGTATATGGAGTGGATGCGGGGGGATGCGCGA
>DATIHQ010000028.1:0-3248 GCA_035480535.1 Chlamydiales bacterium | reverse complement strand
ATTATAGTCTGCGGCGCCAATCCCAGTATTAACGACTTTCAACATAAAATTTTACTTCACAAAGAAAGAAATAGGAATTATTAGAAAGGTCTTTATGGTACACCATTTCGGGCTGTGCGTCGAGGGAATTGAAAAAGTTGCCCGAAGGTGTTATAATGAAATGATCAACGTTGAGGGAACCCGCTATGTTTGACAAATTCACCAATCGAGCCAAGCAAGTCATCAAACTCGCCAAGAAGGAAGCGCAGCGGCTAAACCACAACTACTTAGGCACAGAACACGTCCTCTTAGGCCTCTTAAAATTAGGCCAGGGAATCGCTGTAAATGTCCTCCGAAACATGAACCTCGACTACGACGCCATCCGCGCGGAAGTGGAGCGAATCGTCGGTTTCGGTCCCGAAATCCAAGTCTACGGCGATCCCGCCCTCACCGGAAAAGTAAAGAAAGTCTTTGAATTCGCCAACGAAGAAGCGGCCAACCTCAACCACAATTATGTGGGCACGGAACATCTATTGTTAGCCCTGCTGAGACAAACCGATGGCGTTGCGGCTCAAGTTCTTGAGAATCTAAATGTGAATCTGAAAGAAGTGCGCAAGGAAGTTCTCAAAGAACTCGAAACATTCAATCTCCAGCTCCCTCCGATGGGACCTACGCCCACACAGAATAATCCGCAAGGGAATACGGGCAATGCCGGAAATGCGCGGCAATCACCGCAAGACCGGACGAGCGCACCCATCAATGATAAAATGCCCGCTCTTCGCGCCTATGGCCATGATCTAACCGAAATGTGCCGCGAAGGAAAGATGGATCCTGTGATCGGAAGGCGAGATGAAGTGGAGCGGCTGATTTTAATCCTTTGCCGCCGCCGTAAAAACAACCCCGTTCTCATTGGGGAAGCAGGCGTTGGAAAAACAGCGATCGTCGAAGGACTTGCCCAAGCGATTGTCCGCGGCGATGTTCCCGATAATCTGCGCAAGAAAAAACTGATCTCTCTCGATCTCACTCTCATGATCGCCGGCACAAAATACCGGGGCCAATTCGAAGAGCGAATCAAAGCGGTGATGGATGAGATTAAGAAAAATGGAAATATCCTTCTCTTCATCGATGAGTTGCACACGATCGTGGGCGCCGGCGCTGCAGAAGGGGCGATTGACGCTTCAAATATTTTAAAACCAGCTCTTTCCCGCGGCGAGCTCCAGTGTATTGGAGCCGCGACGCTCGATGAATATCGAAAACACATTGAAAAAGATCCCGCGCTCGAGCGGAGATTCCAGAAAATCATCGTTCAGCCTCCTTCGCTTGAAGAAAGCGTGGCGATCCTCACCGGATTGAAGAGCAAATATGAGGAACACCATAAGTGCGTCTATACCGATGGCGCTGTGAAAGCAGCTGTTTATCAATCGGAGCGCTATATTTCGGGTCGATTCTTGCCCGATAAGGCGATCGATCTTCTCGATGAAGCGGGCGCCAAAGCGCGCATCTCCGTGATGCACCAACCTTCCCAATTCGCTCAGCTAGAGGCTCAAGTGGAAGAAGCCCGCGTCGCAAAAGAAGAGGCGATTGGACGGCAAGAATATGAAAAAGCGGCCAAGCTGCGCGACACGGAGAAAACCTTGCGCGAAGAGCTGCAAAAAGCGCGTGCAGAATGGGAATCGCATAAAGATGAACATCAACCCATTGTCGATGAAGAAGACATTGCGAATATCGTCGCAAAACAAACCGGCATCCCCGTCACTCGCCTGACCGAGGGAGAATCGGAAAAAGTTCTTAAAATGGAAGAGGCTCTCAAGGCGCGCATCATTGGACAAGACGAAGCGCTCGGCACCGTTTGCCGCGCGATCCGCAGAAGCCGCGCCGATATTAAAGATCCCAATCGACCCATTGGAGCCTTTCTCTTTCTCGGACCTACAGGCGTTGGGAAAACCCACCTCGCCCGTCTTCTCGCCTCTCATATGTTTGGCGGGGAAGATGCGCTTATCCAAGTCGACATGTCAGAATACATGGAGAAATTTGCGATCAGCCGCATGACCGGATCGCCTCCTGGATACGTCGGTTACGAAGAAGGGGGTCAGCTCACCGAGCAAGTGCGCCGCAGACCGTATAGCGTCGTCCTCTTCGATGAAGTAGAAAAAGCGCACCCCGATGTGATGAATCTCCTCCTTCAAATCCTAGAAGAAGGACGCCTCACCGACTCCGTCGGCCGCAAGATCGACTTCCGCAATACCATCATCATCATGACCTCAAATCTTGGCGCCGACCTCATCCGCAAATCGACGGAAGTGGGCTTTGGCGTCAAAGAAAATCTCATGGACTACAAGTTGATGCAGGAAAAGATCGAAGGATCGGTCAAGAAACACTTCAAGCCTGAGTTCATCAACCGCCTCGACGGCCTCGTCATCTTCCGCACTCTCGACAAAACAGCGCTGCGCCAAGTCGTCGACCTCGAGTTCAAAAAACTTAAAGATCGCCTCGCCCGCAAACGCATCGAGGTCACTCTCGACGATGCCGCGCGCGATTTCCTCGTGGAAAAAGGCTATCTCCCCGAAATGGGCGCCCGCCCCCTTCGCCGCGTGATCGAGCAATATCTAGAAGATCCTCTTTCCGAGAAGCTGCTGCAGCATCCGAATGCAGACAAGAAGTATCTCATTTCGGCGAAAGATGGCGCGATTCTATTTATCGACCAAGACCCGAGTACACCGCCGCCGAAGAAAGAAGGGGCATTGGCCAAGAAGTAAATCTGAAATCTGAATTATGAAATCTGAAAACGTCGGGGCTTCGCCCCCGCACCCCCAGTCGGGTGAAGCCCCCGCTGCCCCCAACTACCCTCACTCTCTTTTTTTTTCAATAGTTTGAAACCGTCTGCTTGTATCCACAATTGCAGAGTGTTTCTCTGTTTGTTAAAGGCAGTGTAAGTCCTGTTGAAGAGAGAAAAATCGGTTGGAAATGGGGGCAGCGGGGGCCTCACCCGACTGGGGGTGCGGGGGCGCAGCCCCGACGTTTTCAGATTTCATAATTCAGATTTCAGATTTTCCCTAGACTGTGGCCACTTCTCTCGTCTTAATGTTCGCTTCCCAATTCTTGATCATCTCCAAAAGCTCTGCTTTGCTGGGATGCGTTTGGAGAAAGGTGAGATTCTCCGGCTTGCTGCTGAGATGGGCGAGTTTGGCGAGGAGGTGAAGATGCCGCTTGTCATCGCAGGCAAAGAGGAAAAAGAGAGTGTGGACCGGTTGGTTGTCGAGCGCGCCGTA
>DATIHQ010000027.1:0-24094 GCA_035480535.1 Chlamydiales bacterium | reverse complement strand
CCCTGAAGTTGTATTTGTGACAGATCCTCTAACGGCAGAGAAAAGGACAGAACCCTTCGACTTAGATAAACTTGGGAGTTTTGTCCAACATCCCCAAAATGGCGCTCACCCATCGCGATATTATTACAATGATACAGAAGCTCTTAATCAACATAGAAAGACCCCAGCTGGCCGGGCTTGTTGGCTTGTTCCGCGGAAAGATGGTGTGTTATTCAGAGGGAAGTCTTCTAAGGAACAGATAGACTTGATGAAAAAGTTGAATGCAGAAACTGGAGCCGGTTATGAAACAGAACTCTCCATTATCGATGTAGCTACTTGTGCTTTTGCATACAACGCATTATGGGGAACTCGTTATCTTGGCGACAATACTGGCATGGAAGGATGCAATACCTATTGTCGTTGCTCCAAAGACCAAGTCAAGTATGGCAAAGATACTTATCCAGCAGTTGTTGGAGACATGGAGCCGGTGGCTATTGACGCTGTTAGGGGCGCGGCCTCGGGCGGCCTCGGCGTCAGCCACATCAGCAGCTTTGGCGTCGAGGGCCACGGCGTGTGGGGTCTGCGGAAGTTCTATGGCCATTGAGACTTGAACCATTGGTCCTTGGTAGAAGGGCATTGTTTTCTTGTTCTATGGATAAACCGATCTAGCAATGTAAAAACCTATGGAGAATGAGCCCTTCGCGGGGTGTGTTGCATAACCCCGATCTCTCGAGGACAATTCCCTTTCAGGCCAAGATCAACGATAAAAACGATGGAACGATATAACGATAGTGAAAAAAATAATATAAAATTCTTATCGTTAAATCGTTATATCATTCAATCGTTGTCTTCTTGCAAACGAACAGACTGTTTTAACATGGCTCGCAAGGGGGGTTATGCAACACACCCCCCTTCGCGGATCTTCCAGTTGCGGGTTTGGAGGGGGAAGTTATAGGAGTAAAGATGGGCGGGCATCAAAGACTTATGATGTAAAATTTAAATAAATTACTATGTTACAAATGAAATGGAATTTAATGCAAATAGATTGTATTGTCTATATAAAAAAATTAATGAATTCTTATGTCATCATTACCAGTTTCTAGCGCGTGTTCGGGATGTTGTTCTGCAATGCCCGCCCTTCCCGATGGTGGTTTTTTCAAAAGCCACCGGCCAAAGGTTATGGGGAATCTAGATCCGTACCTTGGTCGGGATGTGGCCGGAGTCGTAGCAAATTATGTGACATCTGGCGTAGATATTTTTGATGCTGCGGCATGGAAAAAAACCTGGGGATACGCAGTAGGCCCAGACCTAGAATTTTCTGAGAAAGGCCAGAAGTTTTGGTTTGGCCTCGATCGTTGCAATAAAGATGAAACTAAAAAAGTTTATGCTTACGAGATTCATCTTCCTCCGGTGCTTTGCCCTGAATATGTGATCGATCCTAAAGCCGGAAGGAAAGAAGACTTTACCCTGGAAAAATTTGGAGAGATGATACAACACCCCCAAGTTGGCGCTCACCTGTCGCGATATCGTTGGCCTGATACAAAAGCCCTTCGTCAATATGTAAAAAAAATCTCGGATGAACCAGCCCACTATATTGTGCCGCGAAAGGATGGCGTGTTATTCAGGGGCCAGTCTTCGGCGAATCAAATAGAGTCTATGAAAAAATTGAATGCAGAAACTGGAGCTGAGTATGAAGTAGAACTTTCCATTAGGGACGTAGTTATTCCTGTTCTTGCATACAACGCATTATGGGGAACTCGTTATCTTGGCGATGCAACTGGCATGGAAGGGAGTCATACCTATAGCTGCTGCTCCAAGACCCAAGTTAAATACGATAAAAAAACTTATTCAGCAGTTGTTGGAGGCCTCTCTCCTGTGACCACCGATGCTTTGGGCGAGGCCTCTGGCGGCCTTACCGTCGGCAACTCCAGCCGCTTTAACTGCGGGCACTACGGCATGTGGGGCCTGCGAAAGTTCTATGGCGATTGAGACTTGAACCATTGGCCCTTGGTAGAAGGGCATTGTTGTTTTAATTTATTATTGATGTGGATCAAATTCAAAGAACACATGGGCTAGCTCTGGGGCGGTTTCGTAGAAGTTAGCGAGCTGTTTTCCAAACCAAAGGTCGAAGGGGTGGGTGGATGAGGACCAGGTTTTTAAACGATCGAGGGCATCGTCTTGGGCCTCGTGAAAAATCATGGCGTATTCTCGATCGCCGAACGTTTGATACCAAACTTTCGTTGATTTGAGGCCGTAGCGCTTTAAGAGGGAAGTGTATTCTTGCTTTCGGGGACCTGTAATTTCGGCTGCAAAGAGGCGATAGGCTGCATGGACGCCAGGTTTTAGGCGAGCTGTATAGAGTAGCTTTTTCATGGGGAACTCCTAAAGAGCCGCGCGGTATTTAACCTATTTGACCGCGCGGTTGTTGTCAAATATCTTATAATTCAGTTTCCGCAAAAACTTTCATCCCTTCGGCTAAGAACTTAGCGAGTCGAGGATGGTGCGGATCATATTTCTCAAAGAACTTCTTCCACTCGAACTCAGTATACATCTGCCCTAAAGCAGTGAAAGATTCTTTGTTCGGTGTCCAAAACTTTTTGATCCATTGATACAATTTGAGAACGATCGCTTGCACTTCTTTAGAGCTGGGGGAAATTTGTTTTTCCATCAGTTTGCTCAACTCTTTGAAAGTTACATCCGATTCTTTTTTGGATCTCTCCCAGTCCTCTTTTGTCCAGTTTTTGCTGTTTTTTTCACATTCAGCAAAAGAAGGATGATCAGCTCCCAATCGGTTCTTCAAATAAGCCATGTACTCGGCCTGTTTTTCTTTGGTAATGAAACCATTGTACATTTCTTCTTCTTTCATTTTTCTTTGTCCATTTAAGTGTTGGATTGTCTTATCGATGGTCTCAATGAGCACTCCCATTCTCTCCCAGTCTTTGCTCAATGCTTGTCTGTGAGAGTGGAGGGCTGCCAGTTGGTCAAAATCGCTTCGCCCTAGGATTTTACGGATCCGTTTTAGGGTTAAGCCCAGCTCTTTAAAGAAGAGGATCTGCTGGAGGAGCAACAGTTCCTTTTCTTCATAATAGCGGTACCCATTCTCCCCATAATAGGCAGGCTTTAAGAGCTCTGCCTCTTCGTAAAAATGGAGTGTGCGCACCGTTACACCCGAGAGTTGACTGATTTTTTTAACTGTGTAAGCCATCGATTTCCTTCCCTTAATATCACTCTGATTTTAAAGGATGCGACCATTCTAGAGAATGACGTATGCGTGAGAGTCAAGGAAATGTCTTATATGGTTGATAATGAGGTGATTATATAAGTTATCAACAGAAGGGTAGGGTATAAAAGAAGCGGAGGAGGGCGGTGTCTTTGAAGAGGGAGGGGCTGGAGGATCTGTTTCACCGGGGCCAGGGGTCAATATGTAATGTTATAATTAATTTTTTAGTTTAATTTAACTTAAATATAATGTAAAATATTATTAAAATTAAAAAACAATATAAACAAAATGAATCATCTTTCAAGTCTCTCTTCGACGTCAGAATTTATGCTGTCAATTCCTGCTGCAGCGCCTGATGGATCCGGTAGAAAATGCAACAGCTGCCAAAGAACGAAATCCTCTCGTTGGTACAAAGATCCCGCCGATTCTACGAAAGATCGCTGCAAAGCTTGCTATCAGAAAGCGCTCGTGCAAAGAGCTAATAAAACTTGTAGCAGCTGCCAGGGAACGAAATCCTCTAATTGGTACAAAGATCCCGCCGATTCTACGAAAGATCGCTGCAGTTCTTGCTATCAGAAAGTGCTCGCGCAAAGAGCCAATAAAACTTGCAGCAGCTGCCAAGGAACGAAAGCCCCTCGTTGGCACAAAGATCCCGCCGATTCTACGAAAGATCGCTGCGCTTCTTGCTATCAAAAAGATCGTAAATCGGCTCTATCTTCCAGTAGCACGTCTATTCCTAATAAATCGACCTCTAACCCACTAAGCTCTCCTTTCTCTATTTCCGTGATGACAGAACCAGTTGAAACGAATTCTTCAGGTTCTGCCATGCTCGAAGTTGCACAAGTTTTATTGTCTTTCTCCAATGAAAGAGCCCTTAAACGACGAAAAACGTCGTGACCGAATCTTTAGCATAAAAATCATCGAACCTACGTTCAATTAATTTGCCAGCAGAAAAGAGCTGTGTAGAAAAATAGCAAGATAGCGCTGTCTTTGAGGACGGGGAGGAGCTGGAGGGGGTCTTCAAAGGTGAAGACGCGGCGGATGGAGGGGATGGCGATGAGGAGAATAAAGGTGGCGCGGAGGAGGGAGAGGGGAGCGTCGAAGAAGGCGATGAGAAGGAGGGGGATGAGGGCGGCGAAGAGGATGGAGAGGGTGTATTCATAGGCGCCGAAGCGGGGGCCAAAGCGAACGATGAGGGTGCGTTTGTTGGCGAGGCGGTCGGTGGTTTCGTCGCGGAGATTGTTGGCGATGAGGAGAGAGCAAGAGAGGAAACCGGGGGCGAGAGAGGCGATGAAAACGGGGAAGGTGAGCGTTTCGGTTTGAAGAAAATAGGTGCCGCAGGCGGCGATGGGACCGAAAAAGAGGAGGACGAAGAGTTCTCCAAGGCCGAGATAGCCGAAGGGAGTGGGACCGCCGGTGTAGAGAAGGCCGCAGGCAATGCAGAGAACGGCAAGGGGGAGGCTCCAAAGGCCGGCTGCAATCATGAGGGGGATGGCGATGAGGAAGGCGGTGAGGAAGATGGTGAGGGTGGCGAGGAAGACATGGTGCGGGGGAATCCATCCTGATTGGGTGGCGCGCTGGGGGCCTTTGCGGGCAGTGGTGTCGGCGCCTTTAAAGAAATCGAAATAGTCGTTGGCATAGTTGGTGCCGATTTGGATGAGAAGTGAAAAGAGAAGGGTGAGAAAGAAGATAGGGAAATTGAGGGGCTGTTCTGAATGAGCGATGGCGCCGCCAATGCAGACAGGACTGAGCGAGGCGATCCAAGTGCGGGGACGCGCAGCGAGAAAGTAAGCTTTAAGGACGCTTGGGGAACTGGCTGAAGTCTGGCTTTCGCTTTTCATTGAAGGCATTTCGCCCCTCCTGTCCTTCTTCTGTCATATAAAAAAGCATCGTGGCATTGCCTGCGAGCTCTTGAAGCCCCGCTTGTCCATCGCAATCGGCATTGAGCGCCGCCTTCAAGCAGCGAATGGCAATGGGAGAGTGTTGTAGAATTTCGCGCGCCCACTGGATGGTGGTTTCTTCGAGTTTTTCGTACGGGACGACGCAATTGATGAGCCCCATGTCAAGCGCTTGCTGCGCATTGTATTGGCGGCAGAGAAACCAAATTTCGCGCGCCTTTTTCTGCCCGACGATGCGCGCGAGAAAGCTGGCGCCAAATCCGCCGTCGAAAGAGCCCACTTTTGGCCCCGTTTGGCCAAAGATCGCATTGTCAGCGGCAATGCTAATATCGCACATCACTTGTAAAACATGGCCGCCGCCGATCGCGAATCCTGCGACCATTGCAATGACGGGTTTGGGGCAAGCGCGCATTTGTCTTTGGAAATCGAGCACATTGAGGCGGTGAACGCCGTGCGCATCGGCGTAGCCCGCATTGCCGCGGATTTTTTGGTCGCCACCCGAGCAAAAAGCTTGTTTTCCCTCTCCGGTGAGGATGATGACGCCAATTTCGGGGTCATTGCGCGCGTTGTTGAGCGCATCCATCATCTCATCGACAGTGTGGGGGCGAAACGCATTGCGCACCTCGGGGCGATTGATCGTAATTTTGGCAATGCCGGGGATCTTATGGTATTTTATATCTTGATATTGACCGAAGGGAATCCAAATGGTTGTCATTGAGAAATCCTTTGTTGGATGATGTCGGCGACGGCTTTGGGGTTTTCAAGGTGGATCATGTGGCCGCTGTTGGGGATGAGGAGGGGATTGGCGTGGAGGGCGCGGAATTTGGTGTCGAATTCGCCAATGAGGACATTGTGAAGGGTAAAATGGGGTTGGTGCGCAAGGCTGTAGTGGAGAAGGGATGCGGCGAGAGCGGGGATGTTTTGGTTCTTCCGTAGGTTCAAATCAGGCCTAAAGGGTTGAAAAAGAGGTTGATCGTACCAGCGGGTTAAAAAGTCGTCAATCGAAAGTTCAAAAAGAAGTTTGGCCCAATTTGTGTCGCTGAGAAGCCGGTTTTGTTTTTCTTCTTGGGTGGCTAGGCCGGGGTGTACAGAGAGGAGAGTGAGCGAGGCGATTTGTTCGGGGTGTTTTGCGGCGTATTGCAGAGCGATGCGCCCACCCATCGAGTAGCCAATGAGATGGAAGCGGGGGATATCGATTTGAAACTCTTCGAGGAAGGGGGAACGGCCATGGCCGGGGAGATCGAATCCAATGCAGTGGCAGGTAGGAAGATGATCGCAGACCGCTTCCCAATCGGCAGCCGTGCCTAAAAGGCCGTGGAGGAAGACGAGGGGAAGGCCGTGCCCTTTTTTCAGATCGGTGCGAGCGAGCATTTTTGGGTTAACTCTTTTTGGAATTGGTAATTTTGCGTGCGACAGGTGGTGATTTCCAGCAGCGATGGAGCCGAGTGAAGGGGAAGAGAGGTGGAATAGGGGATGTCGAAGAGCTCCGCTGCTTTTTGGAAGGTGAGGGTGTGGGGAATGGCGAAAAATTCATTGAAGTGGGGCGAGGAGGAGATGGGAAGGTGGGAGAACATGCCGCTGCCAAAATTATTGGAGATGATGAGTTGCACTTGCGATTTTTTTAGAAGAGAGAGGGAGTTGAGATCGTGAAGCGCCGCTTGATCGCCAATAAATGCGATGAGGGGGGAATTTAGGCCGATGGAGAGGCCTGCGGCAGTGGCGATATTGCCATCGATGCCGGAGAGACCTCGATTGCAGAAGAAACGGATTTTATTTTGTGGGAAGAGGAAGTGATCGGCGTCGCGAATGGGCATCCCATTGCCGACAAAGAGGGGAAAAGGGATGTTTTGGAGCGCGCGCATGGCGTGCGCTTCGGTGAAATGGGTGTTTTCTTGGAAATGTTCTTCGATGAGGCTGTCGATTTCGGCGTCGAGAGTTTGCCAGGCGGGAAGCCAGGAGGGATCTGTTTGCGCATGGAAGGAGAATTCTTCTGGATGAGCCTGGATGCGATGAGTCACGAGACGTGCAGGATCGATGAGGTGGGGATTGGGGCCGATATGAATGAGTTCGCAGGGCTGGATTTCTTTTAGCCATTCGAGTGATTTTTTAGAGGTAAGCCGTTCCCCGAAATGGAGGATGAGATCGGGCTTTAAATCGGCGCCTCGTTTTAAGATCCAGTCGAAATGGCGAATTTGTTCTGGAGTGGGCGTAGAGCGGGCATTGGAGAGAAGGTCGGCGAAGATTGGCCAGCGCAATCGTTTGGCGAGATTGAGAACGGGAGTGGGATTTTCTAGGCGGCCCATGCAGATGATCCCTCGCGAGGCAGATTTATGCATCGGGGCTGGTGTTAAGCGGGGGTAGGAGAGGGCGATGGGCTTGCCTTCAAGTGCTTGATACTTAGATAGTTGCCACGGTTCGCGGAACTGGCAGTTGATCTGGACCGGGCCGGCAGGATTTTGGCAGGCGTGGAAAACGGCTTGTGCCATTGTGGAGCGATAGTAGCGTTCATTTAAAGTGGGGGGCAAGTCCGTTTGCCAGCGAATGAAGGGGGAAAAGATTTTAATTTGATCGGTAGCTTGGTTTGAGCTGCAGTCGCGCAGTTCTGCGGGGCGATCTGCTGTGAGAAGGAGCAGCGGAATACAGCTATGATGCGCTTCCATGATGGAGGGGAGTAAATTGCCCACTGCAGTGCCCGATGTGACGATCAAAGCTGCTGGGACGCGGGCGCCTTGGGAAATGCCCAATGCAAAAAAACCAAGCCCCCTTTCATCGAAATGAACGTGAGTGGTCGCTTTTGGATGATCGGCTGCAGCTAAAACCAAAGGAGTCGAGCGGGAGCCAGGCGCAATGCAAAAATGGCGCACTCCTTGCTGCACGAGTTGATCAATGATCCAAAAAGATTCCATCATAGAGCTTTAGTTTTTGATCGAGTTCTTCCCATTCTTCTTGGGGATCTGAACCAGCCACAATGCCAGTTCCAGAATAGAGTTTCACTGTTTTTCCTTCGATGAGACAGGAGCGGATGGCGACAATCCATTCAGAGGAGTGTGATGTTTTCCAGCCAATGACGCCGCCGTAGAGACCGCGATCGAATGGCTCGAATTTTTGTATGAATTGGAGCGCTTTTTGTTTCGGCATGCCGCAAAGAGCCGGCGTTGGGTGGAGGTGATGCAGGAGCTCTTCGTCGGTGACTTCTTTTTTGAGCGTTGCGGTGCAGCGGCTATAGATGTGCTGCACATTTTGGGTGGCGTGGATGGACAGCGGAGAAAAATGGATGGGATCGGCAAGGGGCTGCAGCGTTTCTTGCAAATAGGTTTGCACAAAGGAGAATTCGCGGAGATCTTTGGGGGAGTTGAGGAGCTGCAATTTGAGGCGTTCATCTTCAGAGCCGTTTTTGCCTCTGCGGCGCGTTCCGGCGATGGCTTCGGTGAGGAGTTCGTTTCCTTTTCGGGCAAAGAGGCGCTCGGGAGTAGCACCGAGAAAGGAAAAGGTGGGGCTTTGGAGGCAGAAGAGAAAGGCCCCTTGTGATTTGGGCTTTAGCGCGGCGGCGATGGCGAGGGGATTGGGGGCGGTGGCGAGCTCGAGGGTGAGACAGCGGGCTAAAACGACTTTATGGAGCTCACTTTTTTGGATCGATTTGAGAGCTTTTTGCACATTGGATTCCCATTCGGATCGGGTTGGGCTATACGTACGTCTGATAATCTTTATCGGGGCGGTAGGAGGGGGAAGAGAATCGAGGCGCTGCAAGGATAAGCCTTGGCAATGAAAGGTGCAACCGGGGGGCGCGCCCTTTCCCTCTCGATCGGCCCAGTAGATTTTCACATTTTATCTCCTACATAGAGAGTCACGGCGCCGAACGCCATTCGATGTGCAGAAATATGAGCGAGCTTAGCTTTTTCCATGAGAGAGCAAAATTCTTTGCCGGAGGGAAAGGTTTCAATGGTTTGGTTGAGGTAGCGGTAGGCGGTGGGTTTGCGGGATAGAAAACCGCCGATGTGGGGCAGGAGATGGCGCAAGTAGAGAAGATAGAAGAAGCGGAGGGGCCGTGCGGGGAGGGAGAATTCTAGGATGAGGCAGCGGCCATTGGGTTTTAAAATGCGCTCGATTTCCTTTAGAGAGCGAAGAGGATTGGCTACATTGCGAATGCCAAAAGAGAAAGTGGCTGCATCAAAACTGGAATCGGGAAAGGGGAGTTCTTGCGCATCGGCTCTAAGAAAGACGGCGTGGGGATAAGATTCTAGTTTCTTTTTTGCGATTTGAAGCATCTCGGTAGCTAGATCGATCCCAATGGCCGATTGTATGGAGCGGTTTTTCTCAAAAAGGGCCAATAATTGATCGCCAGTTCCTGTAGCCAAATCGAGGATTTTAAGATCATTTCGAAGGGGAAGGTGGCTCGCCAATTTTTTGCGCCAATTTTGGTCCATTCCCAAGGAAAGAACTCGATTGATTCGGTCATAAGTCGGAGAAATGAGATCAAACATTTTCCAGCTATCCGATTGGATAGGAACCGTTTCTTTTTTGGGGATGTGGGCAGCTAAGAGGCCCGCGATGAGGAAAAACATCATTTTTCCCTGATGGAAGAGGATGGGGTAGAAATCGCAGCCTCCAATGAAGAGGAAGGCGAGGAAAATAGAGAAGAGGGTAGCCGTTTTCGTGTCTGTAGGACGGACAGAAAAAAGGAGAGTAGCGATAAACAAAAGTAAAGCGGCGAGAGAAATAAGCCCTGTCTCTGTGGCGAGGAATAGATAAATATTGTGAGGGCCAGTGTTTGCGATGTGCGCATCCATGTTAGGTGGAAAATATTCGGGAGAATGAATGGAAAGCTGTGTGAACCCCACGCCGAGAAAGGGGTTTTTCTCAATCATCCGAAAAGCGATATTTTGATGGACAAGTCGAGTGGAGTCAGAACCTTTTGCCACTGCATTGTAATTGACAACGCCCCCTCTTTTTAGAAATTGATCAGAGAGGAGAAAGGCGCTGATCGCAACGGAAAAAATGAGAGTTAAACTGAGGAGTCGAGAGGCTTGTTTTCTTTGGAAGAAGAACCAAACGATAGTTCCTAGCGCCCAAGCAAAGAGTGCGGAACGGGAAAAAGTAGTGCAAAGGGCAAAGAAAAGGAAGGGAATGGAAGCCGCCCACCCTTTCTGCACCTTTTCAATGAGGAAATAGGCGGCGAGAATCGAGAGGGCTAGAAATCCGCCCAAGACATTTGTATGAGGAAAGGTTCCTATGGCGCGGAGGATGTGGGGCCTTTTAGCTTCGTATCCAAAGAACGAATCGAAAATCCAGCGATGTTTTCCTGGGATGAGAGAAAAATTCCCCCCTTGTTCTCCCAAGATTCGAAGGCCAATCGGATCTTGCAGAAAGTATTGCGCAATGGCGACGGCAGCTTGGAAAAGGGCGGCGATGACGAGAGTGAGGAGAAGCCATCGCGTGATTTTTTCTCTTTGTTCATCGGTGAAGGCATGCGCCAAGAAAGAAAAGAGCAAAATGGGAGTCAAGAGTTGCCAAAGTCTGATGTAGGGAATGGGATAGTGCGCAAAAGGGGAGGCGATGATGGAACCTAGCGCGCAGAAAAAAATCACCCAAAGGAATCCCGAGCCCCGCTCGAGGAAAAATTTGCGCCAGGGAATACGAAACCAAAAGAGAGCGATTCCTAAGAGAACCACCGCAGCGAGATCGGAGATATAGAAGTAGATTTTCTGATCATAGTCCTTTGGGACAGTTAACCCATCGGGGATCAGGGTGAGAGAAAAAAATCGAAAGAGTTTGTCATATTTATGTTCAATCGGGATTGCAAAGGCGATGAGAATCAAAAAAGTGGCGGCAACGAAAAATTTTTTCATCGCAAACCACTTTAAAGAAAGGGTGCAATTTTATCTAGAGTGGCGTTTTCGTTCGTTTTCCGTGAGGAAGATTTTGCGGAGGCGAATGAAATTAGGCGTCACTTCGACGAGTTCATCATCTTCGATGTAGTCGATCGCTTGTTCGAGGGTGAACTTGCGAGGCGGCGTGAGGATGATGTTCTCATCGCTGCCGGCGGCTCGAACGTTGGTGAGCTGCTTCGCTTTAATTGCATTCACTACGATGTCATTGTCGCGCGCATGTTCGCCGACGACCATTCCTTCGTAAACTTCGTCGCCTGGTTTGACAAAGAGACTTCCCCGATCTTGCAAATTGAAGAGACCGTAGCCATTTGCCTTGCCTAGGCTATTGGAGATCATGACACCGCGGAGTCGTCCGGCCATGTCCCCTTTCCAAGGGGCGAAGACTTCGAAAATCGAAGTGAGGACGCCAAGTCCTGAGGTGCGGGTGAGGAAGTCATTGCGATAGCCCATTAGACCGCGTGTGGGGACGAGAAATTGCATTGTCGTGAGGCCATGCTCGGAGGTTTCCAGAGAGCGCATTTCCCCTTTTCGCTTGGAGAGATCTTCAATCACAGTTCCTGAAAATTGTTCGGGAACTTCCACATGGACCCGTTCCATCGGCTCCAGGATCACCCCATCGACCTCTTTTGTGATGACTTTTGGTTTTGAGAGCGCCAATTCGTAATCTTCGCGCCGCATCGTCTCGATCAGGACAGCCAAATGGAGCTCTCCTCGGCCGCAAACGCGGATGGCGTCGTCTCGATTGGGGATTTCTTCGATCTTCAGAGAGATATTGGCCCGTTTTTCTCTTTGGAGCCGCTCGCGGAGTTTATTCATCGTGACATGTTTCCCGTCTCGTCCGACAAAGGGGCTTGTATTGATCATGAACTCGACCGATACGGTGGGTTCAGCGAGAGTGATGGGGGGGAGTTGGACAATTTTATCGGGGGAGGAAATCGTATCGCCAATCTCAACTTCTGGAATGCCCGAGAGGGAAACGATATCTCCGGCGCCGCAATCGTCGATTTCAATTCTTTTCAGACCTAAATAGCCTTCGAGTTTGACGATCTTGTGATTTGTATGGTTCCCATTCCGGTCAATGCGGGTCACCGTTTGCCCCTTCAAAATTTTTCCTTCCAGAATCCGGCCGCAGGCCTGGCGTCCCACATAATCATCGTAGGAGAGCGTGGCCGCTTGCATGAGGAAGGGGAGATCGAGATTACCGGTGGGGGCTGGCGCTTCTTTGATAATGATTTCAAAGAGCGGCGTGAGATCTTTTGGCTCATCTCCGAGTTTTGCAATCGCGTAGCCATTGAAACCGGAGGCGTAGATGTAGCGGAAATCGAGTTGCTCGTCGTTGGCGCCGAGCTCCATGAAGAGATCGAAAGCCAAATTCAGGGCTTTATCGGGATTTGCATGGGGGCGGTCGATCTTATTCAATACGACAATCGGCCTTAGCCCCATCTTCAACGCTTGGGAGAGGACAAAACGGGTCTGCGGCATTGGCCCTTCCTGCGCATCGATCAGCAATAGAACGCAGTTCACCATGCCCAATACTCGCTCCACTTCGCCTGAGAAGTCGGCGTGGCCGGGGGTATCGATAATATTGATTTTATAGTCTTTGTAGTAGACGGAAGTGTGTTTCGCAAAAATGGTGATGCCCCGTTCCCGTTCTTGGTCGAAGCTATCCATGACCCGCTCGGGAATTTTCTCATTTTCTCGGAAGATATTTGACTGTTTTAAAAGATTATCTAGGAGTGTGGTTTTGCCATGGTCAATGTGAGCAATGATCGCAATATTTCTGATTTTTTTTGGGTCGTACACAATGTTTTTCAGTTAATGGGTTTTTGAAATAGATGCATTGCGGCAAGCTTAAACGATAAACTATTTAATTTCTAGAGCTATGTGCTTGCTATAAAGCTCAAAAATGACTTATCATAGGCTTCCATGAGGGACGAATGGAAATTTCCAGAGAAGAAGATATCCCCAGCGCCAATCCGCTCGAATCGCATACGGGAAGGATCGACGATTTATTAAAGGAAAAGCTCGAAAAAGCGTTCCATAAACAGACCTCTAAAGTCCGCCTTCACGACATTGCCAAAATCGCCTGCGAACATTCCCCCATCGACCTCGCCTACGCCGCCTCCCATCTTCCCCCCAATGTCCGTCCCGTTCTCTATGAAAATCTACCCAATCGAGACGCTAAGATTAAATTCCTGGTCAACACCGATAGCGATACCCGCCTGGCGCTTTTTCGTGAGTTAGATGATCTGGAATTAAAGAAAATTTTTGAACGAGTTCCCACCGATGAGGCTGTTTGGCTCATTGAGGATATGCCTGAGCGGCGATTCCGCCGGTTGATGGAGCTGATCGATTCGAAAAAAGCCAATCGGATTCGAGAGCTGACCAAGCATGACCGAAAGAGCGCTGGCCGCCTCATGACCTCCGAGTTTTTCGCCTTTACGATGGATATGACCATTGGCGAAGCGGCGGCCTATATTCGCGATAATCCCCGCATTGATTTCACGAAGGGGATTTTTATTTTGAATCACTCGGGCGAGCTGCAAGGCTATGTCCCTGCCCGCAACATGATGATCAACCCTCCCAATACCCCGCTTCGGCAGGTAATGCGCCCCGTCCTTCACAAAGTCACGGCCGACTCAACACGCGAAGAGGTGATCGACATTGTGGAGCGATATAAGGTCTTCTCTCTCCCCGTCGTCGACATCGACAATTATCTCATCGGCGTCATTGCCCATGAAGATGTCGTCGAGGCGATGGAAGATTTAGCCGATGAAACCATCGCCCGCATGGCGGGTACCAATGAGAAATTTACCTCTCACGACCCGATCCTCCGCCGTTTTCTCACGAGGGCGCCCTGGCTCCTCGTGACGCTTCTCGCTGGCCTGCTCAACGTGGGCGTAATGTCTTCTTTCCAAAAACATGAAGGGGGCGTTCTCACCTTTGCCCTCTTTTTTGTTCCCCTCATCACCGGCATGTCGGGCAATATTGGCCTCCAGTGCAGTACCGTTCTCATCCGCACCATGGCGATGGGGGGCCTCTCCGTCGGCAGCCGCCGTGAGACAATTGTCAAAGAACTATGCAGCGGCTTCTTCACTGGCGCCATCTTTGGCGTCGGCTGCGGGCTCATCGTCTATCTTCTCGATTTTATGAGCGGCGCCTCACTCGGCCTCCCCACTCCCGCTGCCGTCGCCGCCATCGTCAGCATCGGCCTTATCGGCGGCTGCTTCGCCGGCACCCTCCTCGGCGTCTTTTCCCCCCTCTTCTTCGCCCGCATCGGCGTCGACCCCGCCATCTCCGCCGGCCCCATCGTCACCGCCTTCAACGACTTCCTGAGTATGACGATCTATTTCGTCATCGCCTGGGGCGTCAGCAATCTATTTTTTTAATAGGATAGACTTAGGATCTGTGACGTAATGCGAATATCAGCGCAGAGGGAAAGGGCAGAGATAGAAAGGTCGCAGAGAGAAAGTTGGCGGACTTCGTCCGGAGGGAGAAAGGGCGCCTCTCTCTAACTCCGGGCAGGGTCCCGGATCGCCGAAGGCGATTTTTTTTCTTCTCTGCGAACTCTCTATCGCTGCCCTTTCCCTCTGCGCTGATATTCGTGCTACGGCTTAGATCCTAAGCCTGTTTGAAAAATATGGGCATGTGATTTATAACTACGATCATGGAAAAAATTGTTTTGATTACGGGGGCGTCTGCTGGGATTGGGGAGGCCATCGCGCGGCGGTTTGATCAGAAAGGCTATCGATTGATTTTGACAGCGCGCAGACGGGATCGGCTGATGAAGATCAAAGAGTCGCTGCGAGCGCCCTCTGAAGTGATCGAATTGGACGTAATGAGACGGGAAGAGGTGGAAAAGATTCTTGCGGGGGTGGGGCCGGTCGATATTTTAGTGAATAATGCAGGCCTGGCGCTGGGGCTGGAGCCGGCCTATCGCGCTGATCTGGATGATTGGGAAGTGGTGATCGATGCCAACATAAAGGGGCTTGTCTTTTGCACGCGCATTTTGATGCCAGGCATGGTCGAGCGGGGCAGCGGGCATATCATCAACTTGGGCTCCGTTGCGGGAACTTATCCCTATCCCGGCGGCAATGTTTACGGCGCCACCAAGGCATTTGCCCATCAATTTTCCCTAAATTTGCGCGCCGATCTTTTGGGGACAGGTGTTAGAGTTACCTGTGTCGAGCCGGGACTTGTTGGGGGAACAGAGTTTTCACAGGTTCGATTTAAAGGAGATCAAAGCAGGGTCACTTCTATTTATGAAAATAAAGAGCCGCTCGAGGCCAAAGACATCGCGGAGGCCGTCTTCTGGTGCGCCGCCCAGCCGCCCCACGTCAATGTCAACACCATCGAAATCATGCCCACTTCTCAGGCGTTCGCTGCGCTCCCGGTGAAGCCTAAACAATAGCCGTTTTTTGCCTTTTCCGTGGAGGAGAGGAAACTTCCTCTTCCGCGCTTTTAGCGAGAACCAAACAGTAGTCGTTTACGATCGGGGCAAGCTCTGGCAGAAGATGTTGGCTGGCGATTCTCATGATCTCAGCTTGGCGTGTGCGCCAAACAGTTCGGGCATAGGCAACTTTTTGATCGTATTCGGGCCAAGTGATCGATGTTCTTTTAACAAGGTCGACGAATTTCTTTGCAAGACAGGAACAGTCCGCCCCATTTTCAATTAAGATAGTAATGGGATTTTGAAAATAACCGGGGATGGGAACGAGAGGCCCATCTGTAAATGCAGTTTCAAGAATGGCTCGAAGAGGGGGATGTTGTTCGTTTACGTTGGCGCCACGCTGAATCAATAACCTCATCATATGTGCTACATCGATTCTGCTGCATCGCATGATAACATGCCACAATATGGGTTTGCCATCGACTACACGATTGGGATTTGCCCGGTGATCTAAAAGCAATTTTGCAAGTTTTATTGCTCCATGTACTGCAGCATGATACAAAGGACAGTCGCCATCACGATGATAATTTCGATTTCCTTCGACGTCCGCCCCTGATTGGAGAAGATGGCGAACGCGATCGATCAGGGCTGGTTGGGGAATTGCCAGGAACACAGCTATACACAAATCATTTGGTTTAGAGCCGACGGAATGGACCAATAGATTCCTCCATAAATAATGGGCCCAAATTATCCAATTATTTGCAGTAGAAGTCTAGGAGTTTTGGTTGGCCCCACTTTTTTCAAAAAACTCTGTTGCTTTTATGCGCGGGGTAAACTATAGTTCGGGATGGAGCTTTTCTATGCGAACGCCTAGGAATTATCACGGGATATTTAGCCCTATTAAACGGATCTCCGATTTGCTGCCCGAAGTGGTGGGCGAAATAGGGCAGAAAATGAGCGATCCCAGGGAAGAAATCTTTAAGTTTTGGTTCGAGCTCATAGGGGAAAAAATGGGCCCCCTGACGGAACCGGTTTCTTTTGAAGATGGGGTCTTGACGGTGAAGGTAAAAAGCTCTACTCTATATGGTTTGCTTTGCCAGCATGAAAAGCCGCGCCTTTTGCAGCGGTTAAAAGAAAAATTTTCCATTCGAAATATTATCTTTCGAGTGGGATAACAAAAGAGATGAGATAAGGCATGACGACGATGGCGAAAGAGAAAGAATACGACGCAAGCTCGATAACTGTATTGGAGGGGCTCCAGGCGGTGCGGGAAAGGCCGGGGATGTACATCGGCGATACGCATACGAATGGCCTTCATCAGCTGGTCTATGAGGTAGTCGACAATAGCATCGACGAGGCGCTGGCAGGCTACTGCACCCAGATCATCGTAACATTGCATGCCGATGGGGGCGTAACGGTCGAAGATGATGGCCGCGGAATTCCCATTGAGAAACATGAGAAAGAATCGCAAAAGCAGGGACGGGAAGTAACGGCTTTAGAAGTCGTCATGACGATTCTGCATGCTGGCGGGAAGTTCGATAAGGGTACCTATAAGGTCTCCGGCGGACTTCACGGCGTAGGCGTCTCCTGCGTAAATGCTCTATCCAAAAAGTTGGTCGCTACGGTTTATAAGAATGGCCACGTCTATGAGATGACGTTTGAGAAGGGCAAGCCTGTGGGCCCGCTGAAAAAATTGGGGACGACGACAAAACGGGGAACAAAAGTATCGTTTTGGGCCGATGATTCCATTTTCTCTGTCTTAAGTTTCGATTATGACATTCTGGTGAAGCGGCTGCGCGAATTGGCCTTTTTAAATCGGGGCATCACCATCTTATTCCAAGATGAGAGAGATCCAAATCGAGAAGCGGTCCGCTTTAATTATCAAGGGGGAGTTGCCTCTTTTGTCTCTTATTTGAACGAAGGAAAAATTCCTCTATTTCCCAAGCCGATCTATTTGCATGCAGTAAAAGAGGGGCATGATGGCCCCGTTGAATTCGAAGTGGCGATGCAATGGAATGACACCTATGTGGAAAATATCTACTCCTACGTGAATAACATTTCGACGCGGCAGGGGGGAACGCATTTAACCGGATTTTCTACTGCCCTCACGCGCGTGCTGAATAATTACATGAAGGGGCACACTCTCGTAAAGGGAGACAAGCTGACTGTAGGTGGCGAGGATATGCGGGAAGGGCTGACCGCCGTGATTTCAGTGAAGGTGCCCAATCCCCAATTTGAAGGGCAGACAAAACAGAAGCTGGGAAATAATGAAGTCGCGGGGATTGCGCAAGCCATCGTAGGGGAGGGATTGACCACTTTCCTCGATGAAAACCCCTCCATTGCTAAATTAATTGTAGAAAAAGCAATCATCGCGGCGCAGGCGAGAGAAGCGGCTAAGAAAGCGCGCGAATTGACGCTGCGCAAAACGGCTTTAGATGGCGCCCGGTTGCCAGGTAAATTGGCCGACTGCCAAGAAAGAGATCCCGCTCTCTGCGAAATTTACATCGTTGAGGGAGACTCTGCGGGCGGCTCTGCGAAAATGGGGCGCGACCGGAGATTCCAGGCGATTTTGCCGATCCGCGGAAAAATTCTAAATGTTGAAAAAGCGCGCATCCAAAAGATCTTGCAGAACACCGAAGTGGGCGCGATGGTCGCGGCGCTTGGCTGCGGAATCGGGCTGGAGAATTTCAATCTAGCGAAGCTACGCTATCATAAAATCATCATCATGACCGACGCCGACGTGGATGGATCTCACATTCGAACGCTGCTATTGACTTTCTTCTACCGCCACATGCCGGCTCTCGTCGAGAATACGTTCATTTACATTGCGCGTCCGCCTCTTTTCAAAGTGACTCGCAAAAAGGTGAGCCAATACATCCACTCGGAGAGGGAAATGGATGAATATCTGATGCGCCTTGGCTTAAGCGATATTTTGATCCGCTCTGCCAACGCTAAAAAGGCTTACGATAAAGAAGAGACAGAAAAGCTCCTGGATCTCGTTCTCGAAGTGGAGACGTTCATCGGCTCCGTCGAGAGAAAAGGGGTTCCTTTCCGCGAATTCATCGATGCAAAACAAGGGGCAAAATACCCTCAATATCAAGTGGCGATCGGCGAGAAATATCAATTCGTCTATTCCGATGAAGAATTGGGCGCCCTGAAAAAAGACAATGAAGATTTACAGCGGCGCATTCACGAAGATACGCTCGCTTCTATCCCTCAGGAAGAAGTCACTGAAGAGATGCGCGCCTTTGTTCCTAAAGCGCTTGCCTTCGTTGAGCTCTTCGATCCAAACCGCCTCATTTCGCTCAATGAAAAGCTCGCCTCATTTAAGCTCAAGCTCGATCACTACCTCATCGCCAATGGAGTGCTCTTTGAACTGCTCGAAGAGGGGAACAAGACAATCCCGCTCCACACGCTGCGCGAACTCATCGATGCCGTGCGGCTCAACGGACGAAAAGGGATCGAAATACAGCGCTATAAAGGTCTTGGCGAGATGAACGCCGATCAGCTCTGGGAGACGACGATGAATCCCGTCACCCGCACCTTGATTCGGGTCACATTGCCCGACGCAATGGCCGCCGACCGGATGTTCTCCATGTTGATGGGAGAAGAGGTAGAGCCTCGCCGCCTCTTTATCGAGCAGCACGCATTATCAGTTAAGAACTTAGATATTTAAGGGTTATTCGCATGTCGTATACCAAAGATGAAGTGATTGTCCCGCGCAATGTCGAAGAAGAGATGAAGGAGAGCTACCTTCGCTATTCGATGTCGGTCATTATTTCGCGCGCTTTGCCTGATGTGAGGGATGGCCTGAAGCCGTCGCAGAGAAGGATTTTGTATGCGATGCGGCAGTTGAACTTGACGCCAGGGGCCAAACACCGTAAATGCGCGAAGATTTCCGGCGATACCTCGGGCGATTACCACCCGCATGGTGAAACGGTCATTTATCCGACGCTGGTGCGCTTGGCGCAAGATTGGGTGATGCGCTACACGCTGATCAATGGTCAGGGAAACTTTGGCTCCATTGACGGCGACCCACCAGCGGCCATGCGTTACACGGAAGCGCGATTGACTTCTGCAGCGATGGCGCTGATGGAAGATCTCGACAAAGAAACGGTCGAGATGGTTCCCAACTACGATGAAACGAAGACCGAACCCACCGTTTTCCCTGCAAAATTCCCCAATTTGCTCTGCAACGGCTCTTCGGGGATTGCCGTCGGGATGGCGACCAATATTCCGCCTCACAATTTGATTGAATTGATCAATGCGACGCTTCTCGTTTTGGACAACCGCTCTGTGACGATCGATGAGATCATGAAGGTGATGCCGGGCCCTGACTTTCCGACAGGAGGCGTCATCTGCGGCTACCGAGGCATTAAAGAGGCCTATCATACGGGCCGCGGCAAGTTGATGCTGCGTGCGCAGATGAGAGTGGAAGACATGCCCAATAGTCGACAGCAGATTGTTGTCGATGAAGTGCCCTATAACGTCAATAAATCGCGATTGATCGAGGCATTGGCTGAGCTGATCAATAATAAGGTTTTGACCGGGATCTCCGATATCCGCGATGAATCGGATAAAGATGGCCTCCGCGTCGTGCTGGAGCTAAAACGGGGCGAAATTCCCGATGTGACCATCAATCAACTCTATAAAAATAGCGATCTGCAGGTCACCTTTGGCTGCAATATGCTAGCCCTCGACCACGGCCTGCCGCGCACCATGAATATCAAGCATTTCATGAGCGCTTGGATCGATCACCGCATGGAGGTGATCCGCCGTAGAACGCGCTATGAACTCGCCCGAGCTGAGGCGCGCGCCCACATTTTAGAAGGATATTTAAAGGCGTTAGATCATTTGGACGAAGTAGTCAAAGTGATCCGCGCTTCCAGCAATCGAGATGCGGCCCGCAGCGAACTCATGGCCCGCTACGGCTTGAGCGAAAAACAGGCCAATGCCGTCCTCGATTTAAGACTCTATCAATTGACTGGACTCGAAGCTGAAAAGATCGAAGCCGAATACAAAGACTTGCTGGAAAAAATCGCTCACTTCAAATCGGTTTTAGCTTCAGAATCAATGGTGCGCGATATCATTCGGGAAGAACTCGAAGAGATCCGCAAAGTCCATAAATCGGAAAGAAAAACCAAGATCGTCGCTGCAGAAGGGGAATTCCAAATGGAAGACCTCATCGCCGATGAGCAAGTGGTGATCACGATTTCAAACGATGACTACATCAAGAGAATGCCCATCGACACGTTCCGCGAGCAGCGCAGAGGCGGCGCGGGCGTCATCGGCATGGAGATGAAGAAAGAGGCCGACACGCTGAAAAATATCTATGTCGCCTCCACGCACGATTATCTCCTTCTCTTCACCACTTTGGGCAGATGTTATTGGACAAAAGTATGGCAGATTCCAGAGACCGGCCGCCGCACAAAAGGGCGCCCTCTCGTCAATCTCCTCGAGGATATCCGCGAAAATGAAAAAGTGGCCGCGATCCTCCGCGTCCGCAACTTTGAAGAGAAGGCCTCTATTCTCCTCGCCACGCTCAAAGGCGTTGTGAAGAAGACGGAGCTCTCTGCCTTTAGCAATCCGCGACGCAAAGGGGTCTTTGCCCTCAATATCGACGAAGGGGACGAGCTCATCGCTGCCCGCATGACCCATCCGGGCCAGCAGATCATGATCTTCACTCGCAATGGAATGGCGGTCCGCTTCAATGAATCGCTCGTTCGCGATATGGGGCGTGTCGCCCGCGGAGTCCGCGGCGTGATGCTCAAGAATGAAAAAGATCGCGTCGTCGGCTGCGAAGTTGTCACTCCCGACCAATCGATCCTCGTCATCTGTGAAAATGGCTACGGCAAAAGGTCTGCTGTCGAAGACTTCCGCCAGACCAATCGCGGAGGCATCGGCGTTCGCTCCATCATCACTTCTGAGCGCAATGGCCTCGTCGTCGCAGCTCTCAACGTCTCCGATTCCGACAGCGTTCTCCTTATGTCTTCTGGCGGCCAGGCGGTTCGTATCCCGATGCGCGACGTCCGCGTCATGGGGCGCTCGACGCAGGGAGTGCGCCTAGTGAACCTGAAGGAAAAAGATGACATTGTGGTGGGCTCGCAAAAGATCGAAGCCGTCGCCGAAGTAGAATAAAAAAAATTAACCACCGAGCCCACCGAGAACACCGAGGCGCGATGCGCGCAAAAGAATCAAAGCATTCTTTGGGGTGTGGGGCTTCCCCACCTCTGTGTTCTCGGTGATCTCGGTGGTAAAAAAAATGTACATAAGCCTGATGCATGAAGCGATTGAAGAGCGGCCTTTTTATTACCTTTGAAGGAGGGGAGGGCGCTGGGAAAACGACCCTCATCGACGAGGTGGCCCGCTATTTAACGAAAGAGGGATATTCTTTTCTAAGAACGAGGGAGCCGGGCGGGACGAAGCTGGGGGAAGAGGTGCGAAATATTTTGCTCCACCAAGGCTCCATGTCGGCCTATGCAGAACTGTGCCTGTTTCTGGCATCGAGGGCGCAACATATCGCCGAAGTGATCGGCCCCGCATTGGAGCAGAAAAAGATCGTCCTCTGCGATCGCTTCAACGATTCCTCCATTGCCTATCAGGGCGCCGCTCGCGGATTGGGGATGGAGAAAGTCGCTGAATTTTGCGAGTTCATTTCCCAAGGCTTAAAACCCCATTTGACTCTTTATCTAGATATCGATCCTGAATTGGGCCTAACGCGCGCCAAGAACACCCACACCCACGACCGCATTGAAGCGGAGACGATCGCCTTCCACGAACGAATCCGCCAGGCCTACATCGCCATCCACAACGCCGATCCAGGCCGCTTCCATCTCATCGATGCCGCCGAATCCCCCGCCAATGTCTATAAAGAAGCGATGAGACATCTCCTTCCTTTATTATCGAAATAAGGATCCATTTTATGTTTGAAAGCATTTTGGGCAATGAGCCGGCAAAGGATTACTTGAGCCGGGCGATGGAGCAGGGGGTGCTGGCGCAGACGCTGCTGTTCTCGGGGATGGAGGGGATTGGGAAGGCGTTGTTCGCGCGGGAAGTGGCGGCGGAGTTGCTGGGGTCAAAGAAGGAGAATCATCCCGATTATCATCTGGTGAAGCCGGAGGGAAAGAGCGGTGTTTTTGCCATTGAGACGATCCGGGAAATGATCGATGAGTCACACCGCGCGCCATTTGAGGCGGGGCGGAAGGTGTTCGTGTTGGAAGATGTGGAAAGAATGCAGGCGGCCAGCGCAAATGCTTTGCTGAAGACGCTGGAAGAGCCGGTTGAGGATACGACCTTTATCTTGCTGACACAGGCGCCGCAGGAACTGCTCCCGACAATCGTGTCGCGCTGCATTCATTTAACCTTTCAGCCACTGACAGAGGAAATGATTTCTACATTGCTCAAGAGGGCAGGGCATCCTGTGCATTGGGCGAAGATGGGACAAGGCTCGGCGGGGCGGGCGTTTGAATTGGCGACGAATCCCAAAATTGGGGAACAGCAGCAGATTCTATTTGCTCTCTTGGCAGGGCAGAGGCGTGAGTATGAGAAGTATGGGGATTTAGAGAAGCTGGAAGAGCTGGTCGAGGATGAGGATCCTGTACGGATGAGCCGGGGGGTGGATCATCTATTGGCCTTGGCGTACATGTGGGGGAGAGATCAGTGTTTAAGGGAATTGGGGGCTGGTCCTGAAAAGCTCTTTTTCCCCGATGCGCCGGAGAGGGAGGGGCTTTCGTTGGGGGCATGGGAAGAGAGAATCGAGAAGGCGCGTTTGGCCGTGCAGAGGAATATGAGACTTTCTACCTGTTTGGATTTTCTTGTCGGTTAAGGAATTGATTTTAGACAATACCTGAATCAACTGGGCTTGGGATTGAATCGTACTGAGAAGGGGTGGGCGATGGTTGCGAATTTTCGATTTCGGGCAGATTTCTAACACTGGGATGAGAATCAGGCTCGATGGTAGGGGCGCGGTCTTTCAATAAAAAACCCAGGAATTCCAGACCGCATCCGATTGAGATCGACTTCATCACAGCTTCGAAGTTCTCGACCACTATATTATCTAAGCCATAGGGACTATATACTTGACAGATAGTTCCAGCACTATCCATTTGAAATTCGGTATAGCCAGGGGTTGTCGCAATATAATTGAGACTATCGAGAGAGAGAGCGGCACCTAGAATCTTGCTATTGACTCCAGGTAGTAATTGGAGGGCCTGGCCAATCCATGAATGATGGAGCCGCAAAGGGCCATTGTGATCATAAGTTTTAAAATAGGCGATCGGGAATCCAACAGAGATGAGGGCGTTTAGAAAATAATAAATAGCTGCAATTTTTTGCTTGTTTTGGTAGCGGCCCTTTGCAAAGGCAAGATGACCGAGCGCTAAGACTCCATATTCTGCAAATACGACGGCATCTGTTTGGCTGCGCAATGTGATTGAGTAAGTATTTGACTGGAAGACATCGGAAAGAAAATAGGCAGCAGTGCCAACCAAGCCGCTAAAAACACAGGTCCCTAAAATCGCATTTCGGATATTTTTCCGGATTCTAGATCGGGCATTTTCAGGGGTTTCATCAGGAAGCCTTCTGAAGAGAGTTTTGACTTTTTCTTTTAATTCCGAACTGCGAGAGATCAAATATAAAGCTCCGCATCCAGTCGCTGTTGCAATAGGCGGTCCGATCGAAGCGGCTAATAGAGTTGCTGGGACAGCAACTGCCGCCGTAA
>DATIHQ010000026.1:0-24862 GCA_035480535.1 Chlamydiales bacterium | reverse complement strand
AGAATAAGAGAGGGACGTCTTCAGATTTCGTTTTCACTTTTTTTTTTCGAGGATACATCACCTCGAAAAATGAACCGGTTTTTGAAGCCACCGATTCATTGAGGACGGCGATGAGCTCGTAGAGCTGCCGGTTTTCTTCCTCAACAGTGGTGATTTCTTGTTCCAGCGCTACGATTTCTTCTTCTGGAAGAAGATCTACTTGTTCCCGCTCTAGGCGGATCGCTTGGAGTTCTGTATCAACCTTAAAGAGCTGAGAGCGAGTTTGATGAAGGAGTTGATTTTTCTCCTCAAATTGCTTCTTGAGCTGCAGGTAGAGGGGCTCGATTTGGGCAAGAGAGGTGATTTTCTCCTGAGCAAATTGCAATTGCTCTTGGAGCTCGGCGCACTCGGCGGAGTGAGTCGCTTTTTGCTGAAGATGGGCCATCTCAACTTCTGCCGCTTGGAGCCGCTCATGAAGGAAAGTCCTCTGCGTCTGCACTTCATCGAGCTGCAGGAGCGAATTTCTCATTTTTTCCCGCTCTGTCATCGCTTGCTCGAGACGGCCGCTCAACATCTCCTGTTCGCCGCGGGCAATGGCGATCAGCTCTTGGAGTTTTCTTTTCTCTTCATTCCAATGGTGGACCTGCTGTGAAGCTTCAGCCGCTTTTAGACTTTCTTTGGCATGCAGGCGAACCAGCGTCTCATTGATGAGATGCGTTTGCTCTCTTTCCAGGCGCGCGCCATTGAGTTCTTTGGTGAGTTGCCGATTCTCCGCAATTAAGCCCTCTGCATTCGAAAGTCTTTGCAGTTCTTTTTTTGTTCCATCGATCTCTAGTTGAAGGAGCCCAATCTGCCGCTCATTGTCGAGATTTGTCTGAGAAAACGCCTCATTTTCTTCCCTGTGGCGGGCTGTCGTTTTTCGAAGCACTTCATTTAAAATAAGCAACGACGAATGATCTGTCTGGATCTCCTCTAATTCTTTTTGCAAAACGATTATTTTTTCTTGGAAAGAAACCTGCTGCTCTGTCGCCTGCTGCCGCGTTTTTTCCAATTCCTCTTCCAGATTTTGCAAGCTTGCGCTGCGCGTATCGATCTGCGTATTGAGCGACTCAATGAAGGCAGCCCCCTGCTCAAAGGCTAAAGCGGTAATGAAGAAGGCGCAGGCGAGCGAACCCTCTAATCCTAAATTCCAAAGGTGATCTGAAGAGAGAAAACAGTGTCGAATGGCTGAGCCAGCGCCTAAAAGAATGAGCGCATAAACGCATCCTCTTTGGCCCCAGTGAGCCGAGAGATAAGTACCTATAAGTCCAATCAGAAGGAGATCGCTGGGGATCGCCGTTTTGGCAGCTAGCGCCACCGTGCAAAGTAGAGAGATCGGGCCCAAGAGAGTCCAAAAAGGAGACTCCTCCGCCTCTCTCCGAAAGAAATCAATCGCTCGGCTGATCATATCAGTTCAAAAGTCCTTGCTACCGTGAGAAATCCTTTTTCCACGCGGTCCATATCAAACGATTCATTTGGCGCATGAATATTATCTTCCGGCCATCCATAACCCATGCCAACCACCTCGGCGCCGGTCTGTTTCACTAACTCGGCTATAATCGGAATTGAAGCGCCTGAGAGGATTTTTTCGCAATTCTTTCCGTTAACTTCTTGCACCGCCTTCGAAACAGCTTGCGCCAATTTCGAATCGGGATTGCCGCGAAACGAATAATCGGCCCCATGAAAATGGACCTCCACTTTCATTCCCGCTTTCGCATGCTTCTTTAAAAATTCGCCCAATTGATGGCTGATTTTTTTTGGATCTTGGTTGGGAACCAGGCGGCAGGAAATCTTGGCGGTCGCATGGGCGGGGATCACCGTCTTAAAGCCAGCTCCCGCATAGCCTCCCGAAACGCCATTGATCTCTAACGTCGGCCGAAAATAATTGGCCTCTTTCATCGTCTTTCCCTTTTCTCCACCCAAAGCTTCGATCCCAAACTCTTTCTTATATTTTTCTTTGTCAAGCGTAAAGGCATATTCTTTTTGTTCTGCAGGGCTCATCACAACCACTTCATCATAAAAGCCGGGAACTTGAATTTTTCCCTGCTCATCCCACAACTTGGCCAATAACTCCACCATGGCCCGATTCGGATTATAAGCCAAGCCCCCGTGGCAACCCGAATGAAGATCGCTCTTCGATCCGGTCAATGTGATTTCCAATGCGATCAAACCGCGCGCTCCCAAACTAATCGCCGGAGTCTCTCGATCGGGCTGACCAAAATCGGGAATCAGTAAATAATCGGCGCGCAACTTATCTTTTATTTTGGGAAGCGCTTTTCCTAATCCCACACTGGCTGACTCTTCTTCCCCTTCGATACAGAATTTCAAATTAATGGGCAACTTGTGTCCCAATTCTTTCCAACATCTCACTGCCAAAACGGCGTAATAAATCTGCCCTTTGTCATCCACCGCTCCGCGCGCATAGACCAATCCGTCCCGCTCCACCGGCTCAAAAGGATCGCTCTTCCAAAGTGCAATCGGATCGACAGGCTGCACATCGTAGTGGCCATAAATCAATAACGTCGGCGCCTTCGGCCCCGCGCGCAAATCTTCCGCGTAAACTAGCGGATGCCCCTCCGTCTCAATGCACTCCGCCTTCATCCCCGTCTTCTCTGCGATGTATTTCGCCAGCCATTCAGAGCAGGCTTTCGTTTCTTTTTTATAGGCGGGATCAGTGCTGATCGAGCGAAAGCGCAAAAAATGAAAATAATCATCGCGGATTTGCTTTCGAAATTTTTCAGACCACTTTTTGAATTCTGTAAGAGAGGGAGACATAGACAGAGTCCTTAGTAAATTCTCCCGATGATAAATTGAACAAACTTTTATTTCGATTCTTTTTCCTGAATCCGCTCGTCGAAAACTTGAGCGGCATTTTCCACTAGAAACGCGGCGAGACTTTCATCTCCTTCATAGTTCATCTCAACCTCCATATTTCCGCTCTCAGAAGGCTCGGTGCAAGTGATCAAAACGAAACACGCGCACTTGTCCCCCAAGGATTTTTTGATGTTGTTGAGAAGCACTTCGTTTTCTTCGATTTTGATGACTGCTTTGCCCATTTTCCGCCCAGAGATTTTTTTCAAAAATCCCTTTGTCAGATACTTCTGGAAGGGTTTTTTGAATAAATTTGACCGAATACATGACAGAAAAGAAATTTTCGCGCAACGTAAAATATTCCTCTTCCATTTTCACTCGGCCATCCTGTAAAATAGCGGCATGATAAAACGAATTTTTCTCTTTCTAGTTCTAAATTTTCTCGTGATCTTTATGATCACGCTCGTTTTGAACATTTTCAACATCCGCCCCTACTTCGACGCGTATGGACTCAACTACACAGAACTCATGATCTTCTGCCTCATCTGGGGCATGGGGGGCGCGCTTATTTCGCTCGCACTTTCGCGCAAGATGGCCAAATGGATGATGGGCGTGCAGCTTATCGATCCCCACACACACGATCCAGAACAAAGGCAATTGCTCGACATCGTCTACAGCCTCTCGAAAAAAGCGCAGCTTCCCGCAATGCCCGAGGTGGGCATCTACCGCTCCAATGAAGTGAATGCCTTTGCAACGGGGCCCACTCGCAGCCGCGCGCTTGTCGCTGTGTCAACGGGTCTTCTCAACCGAATGAAAGAAGATGAAATCGAAGGCGTTCTCGGACATGAAATTTCCCACGTCGCCAATGGAGACATGGTGACGATGACGCTTCTGCAAGGCGTCGTCAATGCCTTCGTCATGTTCCTCGCCCGCGTTCTCGCCTATGTTCTCTCCGGCTTTGGCCGCAGCCGCGACAACAGCACCGGCGGCAGCTACATGAGCTTTATTCTCTTCACTTATCTCTTCCAATTTGTCTTTATGATCCTCGGCTCACTCGTCGTCGCGGCCTATTCTCGCTACCGCGAATTCCGCGCTGACGCCGGCGGCGCCCGCCTCGCTGGAAAAGATTCGATGATCTCTGCGCTCCAATCGCTTCGCGTTCTGCAAGAAATCCGCGATCCCAAAGCAGAGAACCCCGCAATGGCCGCCTTCAAAATCTCCCATCCCACCAACAAGGGCCTCCTCTCCCTCTTCGCCAGCCACCCCCCGCTCGAAGAGCGAATCGAACGATTAAAAAAAGGTTCTCTAAAATAATGCCCCTTGATACAATGGCTCCCGAAAAGATCACTTTCATTGAGATGAACTATGAACAAAAAATTTAATTCCCCCCTTTCTTCACTCTCATCCGTTCATCGTTTCCATCATCATCCTCATTAATTTTTCCACTTTCCCTTTAAATTTTAACCCATTGGTTCTCAAATGAATATGAATGTTTTTATCTTTTCTATTATGGCTTTGCAATGCCTTTGCTGGTGGATCGCCCGCAGATCTTCCCGCGATATGTCGACGCAGAGCGACTACTACCTTGGGGGGAAGGGGTTTTCCTTTTTTCCGCTGATGATGACCTTCTTTGCCACGCAAGTGGGCGGAGGAATTGTACTGGGGGCATCGGAAGAGGCCTTTTCTTGGGGCTGGTGGGTCTTATTTTACCCTATCGGGCAGGTGCTCGGCCTCATCGGCCTTGGCGCGGGAATTGGAAAGCGGCTCGCCAGCTATCGCGTCTCCACTGTAGCTCAAATCTTCGAAGTCTTCTACGATTCCCCTTTCCTAAAACGGGCCGCGTCTCTCCTTTCGATCCTTTCTCTCTTCATGATCCTCATCGCCCAAATCTTGGCCTCGAAAAAATTTATGCTCAGCCTCGGAGTGGACACTCTTTGGATTTTCTATCTTTTCTGGGGACTTTTAATTGCCTACACAGCGCTTGGCGGCATCCGCGCCGTCGTGGCGACCGACATGATCCAAGCAGGCGTATTGATCTTCTTTCTCTTCACTGCATTCTTCTACGCCTTCTGGACGCAGCCCCCCATCGCCCTTCCAGAAACGGATTTCTCCCCCTCTAAAATCAGCGGATGGCTCTTCATGCCCTTTCTCTTTTCGTTCATTGAACAAGATATGGGACAGCGCTGTTTTGCCGCGCAATCGAATCGAATTCTCTCTAAAGCGACCCTTGGCGCCGCCCTCCTCACCTTTTTCATTGCCTTCATTCCCATCTACTTTGGAATCACCGGCATGCAGCTCGGTCTCGACCGCACTTCCGGAGGCAGCATCCTCATGGCAGCCGTTTCCCACACGACAACTCCCGCTCTCACAGCCCTCGTTGGCTGCGCCGTTCTCGCCGCGATTCTCTCCACCGCCGACTCGCTCATCAACGCCATCGGCTCGAACCTCTCGCAAGATTTCTTCCGCACCAGTTCGCTTAAAACCACAAAACTCCTCTCCATCGCCATTGGAGCCGGAGCCCTCTTCTCCTCCTCCTACTTCACGAACGTGCTCGACCTCCTCATTCAATCTTACGAATTTACTATTGCGGCCCTCATCGTCCCGCTCCTAGCAGCCCTCTTCCAAAAAAGAAAAGGAAATCTCCGCTCCGCGCTCATCGCCGCAATCTTCGGCGCATCGGGCTTCATCCTCTTCCGCCTCATCCCCTGCCCCATCCCCACCGACCTCGCCGAAATCGCCCTCTCTCTCCTCGGCTACACCGCCAGCGAAGCCCTATTTGCATTTAAACTAAGGAGAGCAGAAATACCCACTCACTAGAAGACATTATGCGGTATATTACTTGCTTAAAGCTGCGATTCTAGCGTTAGAAGGAGAGAAATCTTGGGTTGGCTGATTTTCAGTATTTTTGCGGCCTTGACCTGGGTGAGTTTCTTTCTTGTATCTTCACGGCAATTTCGGCTTTGGCCAGTGCTTTTTCAGGGTTGGGAATTCCAAGGTCAGCAAAAATATTTCCGGAACTTTCGGTATATTCGATATTCCCTAAACGTTTTTTTCTCAGTTTTTTTGTTTTCATAAAGAAGAATTCTCTTGAAAAAGGTGTTCCAGGTGTTTCTGGATGGATGGCAAATCTTCTTTGGCTGTATGCCAAACGATATTCAGATCGACACCAAAATACTGATGGATGAGGATATCGCGCATCCCACACATTATGTCCCATGGAATATGAGTGTGAGAACGCCGAATTGTGGACGGGATGTTTTTACTTGCCTCACCAATAATTTCAAGATTCCTTACTACTGCATCAATGATCAGTTCATTTTTTTTGAATCGATCCAAAGTCATACCTTTGAGATAACCATCGATTTTATCGATTGATTTGAGAATATCCTGGATCCGAAATACCCATTCCCTAGAAGACATTCTTTGCCTCCTTTAGGATTCTTTTTTTTAGAGCCGGATGCAAAGCATTTTTGGTAACTAAATCAACATCGCGATTAAGAAGTTGTTCCAGATAATTCTTCAGCTCAACAAAAAAGAAAAAACCTTTCTTTGAATCGAAATCGATCAAAATATCGACATCGCTCTTAGCAGACCCTTCGTTTCTAGCAATAGACCCGAAGATCGAAAGCGCACGCACGCCCTTTTGAATGAGATCTTTTTTATGGGCCTTAAGAATCTTACTGACTTCATTTAATAGCATACAAACCACCAAACAAAAGGATGCTGTAAGGCAACCCGCAAAGTCAAGATGAAAAATGAGGTAAACCGTCCTTGAGAATGGCCGCTAAAAGAACGTGTTGATTTTCCAGAACGGAAAGATCGTAGAAGCCGGGGATCCAATCTGTTTCCGTGTGTAGATCGGAAATCACTAGGAGGGAGATCATGCTTACTTTCCGGAAGGCGGCCACTGCATAGAGAGCGGCCGTCTCCATCTCAACGCCCAACACCCCTCTTCTTCTGTATCTTAAGAACTCCTCTTTCGTCTCCCGATAGATCGCATCAAAGGTCCAGATTAGCCCCAGGCGATGGGGGACGTGCGCCAGGCACTTTTCCAATTTCTGCAGATCAGATTTTGGCAGTCGAATCGTCTCGGCCGGCGGGACATAGTGGCGCGAGACCCCTTCATCCCGGATCGCTTCCGTGCAGCCAATGATGTCCCCGATTTTCAGCCCCTCGCCAATGGCCCCCGCAAGGCCGATTATATAGAAATCTTTCACCCCCCAGGCGATGAGCTGCTCCATCTTCATCGCACTGAGCGGCGCCCCAACCCCAAAATTCCCAATGGCGACTCCAGGAAAGTCAAGAAGATGAACCATCTTTCTAAAAGTTCCTTGGTAGGCTTCATGGCGGTAGCGCTCCAGCACGCCCGAGAGGAATTTCCGGCTAAAGCAAAAGATCATCGTCTTCGGGGGCTCCCCTTCAGGGAAATTCCCCATCTTCCGACTATATTTTAAATGATTTTCAGGAGTTAGCATGCTATATTTATAGCCAAAATTATGAAAAATAACAAGACGGTTGTGGTTGGCATGTCAGGGGGGGTGGACTCTTCGGTCTCGGCTTTGCTCTTGAGGGAGCAGGGGTACCGAGTTGTGGGCCTGTTTATGAAGAATTGGGAGGAGTGCGACGAGCGGGGTGTTTGCAGGGCAAGCCAAGAATATGAAGATGTGGTGCGGGTGTGCGAGCAGCTGGGGATCGATTACTATAGCGTGAACTTTGTCGAGGAGTACCGAGAGGCGGTTTTTGCGGGGTTTGTAGCCGATTATCAGGCGGGGCTGACGCCTAACCCAGATGTGCTCTGCAATCGGGAAATTAAGTTTAAGGTTTTTTTAGAAAAGGCGATGAGCTTGGGCGCCGATTTTCTGGCGACGGGCCATTATTGCCGGTTGGATGGGGGACGATTGTTGAAGGGATTGGATCCTGAGAAGGATCAGAGCTATTTTCTGCATGCGGTGAGGCGAGAGGCGTTTGAAAAGGTGTTGTTCCCGGTAGGTCATTTGATGAAGAGGGAAGTGCGGAAAATTGCAAGAGAGCATGGCTTGGCGACGTCGGAGAAGAAAGATAGCACCGGCATCTGTTTTATTGGGAAACGGGATTTTAAGCCGTTTTTGTCTCAGTATGTGGGGATTAAGGCGGGCTATTTTAAGAGGCTGGATGGGACAGTGGTGGGAGAACATGAGGGAATGGCCTTTTACACGCTGGGACAAAGAAAGGGAATGGGACTGGGCGGCGAGGGAGATGCTTGGTATGTGGTGGGAAAAGATGTAGGAGAAAATGTGGTCTTCGTCGAGCGGGGGGCCGATCATCCAGCGCTTTTCTCCAATGCGTTGAGAGCGGGGAAATTTACGTGGGTGGGCGATGCGCCCAAGAGTGGGCCTTTTCGCTGCAAGGCGAAGGTGCGCTATCGGCAAGAAGAGCGGTGGTGTACGCTGGATGGAGATCGGGTTCTATTCGATGAGCCGCAAAGAGCGGTGACGCCAGGACAGTCGGTCGTGTTTTATGAGGGAGAGGTTTGTTTGGGCGGCGCCGTGATTGCGGAAGTGAGTAGGGTGTGAAGAAGTTCTTTGGCCTGGGTGATTTCTTCCCCATTCAGAACGTAGATTTCATGAGGATGGATCGCCTCGCAGAGATTCTTTAAGCTCTCCGTTTGCAAAATGATGATCTCCACCTCTTGAAGTGAGGAGAGAAACTGAATGAACTCATCGTCCGCATCTTTTGCATAGATGATGAGCTCATCGCGCTCAGAAATTTGCCGGATGGCGCGGAAGAGAGCATTGGACATCCCCTGCCCTTTTTGGAGCACGAGAAGAGAGTAGCGCTTTCCTTTTAACACTTGATGGAGCGCATAGGTGTGGCTTTCATCATAGATCTTGGTGTTGGCGTCATATTCGAGCAGCCGCTGGGCGAGCTCTGACAGAGTGATCTGCACGCAGCCTAAGCGCTCAATTGAAATGCCCGCTGCAATATTGGCTAGCTGCGCGGCCGCTTCGATGTCTAGGCCATTGGCAAGTCCCAGGCAAATCATTGAGAGAACCGTATCGCCGGCTCCTGTGACATCGATCACTTCTTTGGAGCGGACGGGAAAGTCGCTTCTTTTTCCTTCGGAATTGAAAATAGAGATCCCCGCTTCTGAGCGGGTGATGAGGAGAAGTTCGGCGGAGGAAATTTCCAAAAGCTGTTTGGCCACGCTATCGAGCGAGGCGTTTGAAGGCATTTTCGCCGCAGCATAGGCTTCAGAGAGGTTGGGCTTTAAGATCGTGGCGCCCCGATATTTAGTAAAATCGGCTCCCTTTGGATCGACAATCGCAGGAACATTGGCTTGCTTGGCAATTTGCAGCGAAGCGGAGATCAGGCGATTTGTGAGAAAGCCCTTCCCGTAATCAGAGAGGGCGATGATTTGCACTTGGGGGATTAGAATCTTCAGCTGCTGGATGATCTCTTCTTCGAGTTGGGGTTGCAAAGAAGTGATCGTCTCAAAATCGACGCGGAGGAGTTGCTGGCTATCGGCGATGAGCCGATTCTTCACCGGCGTTCGATACTTGGGTTCGATGAGAAGCGCACTTGTGTCGGCGCCTTCTTTCGCCAATCGCTCTTTGAGAGTTTGCCCCTCGAAATCTGAGCCGATGCGCCCTACGGCAAACACTTGCGCGCCCAATGCAGCGAGATTTAAGACGACATTCCCCGCGCCGCCGGGACGCGATTCTTCTTTCAGCACTTCCATGACAGGGACGGGCGCCTCAGGAGAAATCCGCTTGACGCGCCCCGTTGTATAGGTATCGAGCATAAAGTCGCCCAACACTAAACACCGGAAGGGGCGCAAGTGTCCAAATTTCCCCGCTAACTTCACCATCGCTCGCTTTTCATCAAATACTGTTGTACATATTCACCCACCGATTCTTCGATCGGCATCATCTGAAAGGAAGAAAAGATTTTTAGAAATTTTCCCATATCTGCGCAAGTATAATTCTGATATTGCCGATTGAGCTCGGGCGGCATGTCGATGTATTGGATGTTCGACCGTTTTTTCAGCGCTTTAAAGAGTCCATTGGCTAGCTCATTCCAGGTGGTTGTTTTTCCATGGCCGATATTGTAAATCCCCACGACGTTGCGATAGTTTGGCTGCAGGAGCGCGCAGGTCATTCGCACCGCGTCTTTCAGGTAGATGAAATCGCGCATCTGCCCCCCATCGAGGTATTTGGGATCGTTGGATTTGAAGAGGTGAATTACTCCCTCAATTTGGGCCTTATGCATCATCTTTAGAACCATCGAGGCCATCCGCCCCTTATGGTATTCATTAGGGCCAAATACATTGAAATACTTCAGCCCCACCACTTTATCCAGCATCCCTTCCCGCTTCAGCCAGAGGTCGGCTAAATGCTTAGAAAAGGCATACATATTGATGGGGCGCAGCGTCTCTAATTGCGTTTCATCATCGGAAAAGCCCAATTGCCCATCGCCATAGGTGGCTGCAGAAGAGGCGTAAATAAAGCGTTTGCCCCGCTTGACGGCCCACTCTGCCAGGCGAATGGTGAAGCGGAAGTTATTCTCCATTAAATAGTCGCCATTTGTCTCCATTGTATCGGAGCAGGCGCCCAAATGGATAAAGGCATCGATCTCTTGCTCTTTCCCAACCAGCCACTCAAAGATGTGATGTTTAGAAATCAGATCGACAAATTGTTTGCCGACTAAGTTTTTCCACTTATCGGTTTCTTTGATATCGTCGACGAGAAGAAGGTTCCCATTTCCCAGATCATTTAAATGGCGCACGACGCCGGAACCAATCATTCCAGCTGCGCCCGTAATGACAATCATCGGCTGTTTTTTCATAGCAGAGGAGTTTAACTGAACTCGTACCAGATGTCAAAAAAGACTCTTTTTCTTATACTCTTTGCGGATATACCGGGAGTGATTCAAAAATCGGGAGATGCCAAGGAGGCGCCCTGATTTTGAGTCAGGCGAAGCCGGCGCCGAAGCAGCTCAACCTGAAAGGTTGGGCGATGCAGGCGGATCTCAAAAGCAGTGGCTGCCCGACGCCGGCAGAACCGATTTTTGAATCACGAGTGGTATATGACACTTGCATTGAAACTGCATACAGCGATCGTCCAATACAATGTCTTAAAAACTCCCACAGATCGAACCAGCGATTTTTTCCTCTATCATCCCAACCTCTTTAAGGTCGCGCTTTTGGTGAATCATCTTTTCCGCGCGGCTGCCATGACCGGCTTTATGTTATTTCTCCCCTTTTCGGCAGCTGTGAACATGGGAATTTGCTTGGCAGGATCGTTATTTTATCGATTGACAGTTGAAGATAAATGCGCGTATAAATTCGCCTTGCCGGCATTCGCAGGAGCCGCAGCTTTCTTGATGGGAAAAGCAGCGCTAACACGCCTAATCACCGGGGTCGCCTTTGCTTCCCTTGGCGCCTTTGCCACTGCATTCATTGCGATCATCCCATTGGGCATCTACCTGGCTTATGTTCTATTGACCATTAGCCACGACGTAGACAACAGAATTTGCCCTCTCTGCACTAATTAAGGCGACCGCAGAAAGCGATCGCCCGCGATAGAGTTATTCGGTTTTTTCTTGTTCTTCTTTGGCTTCTTCCACTGGAAGAGGAGCGGTGACGGCTTCGATTCCTGCCATATTGACACCCTCTGGGATGATGTTCAATGAGCAAGAGGCGGCCATTCCCTCTTTCAATTTCAAAGAAATCTTATGCACGCCTGTCCCTTTGATCGGACGGGTGAGCTGGATGTTCTTCTTCTCAATGGGGAGCCCTCTTTCTTGAAAGAGCGTGGCGATGTCGCCTGCAGAGACAGAACCATACATGTGCCCTTCTGGGTCCACTTTGACTCGAGTCTCGAGAATTACTCCCTCGACTTGTCGAATGAGATCTTCTGCTTCTTTTCTGTCGATAACAGCTTGCTTTTCCCGTTCGGTTCTCAAGCGATCTTGCTTGCGAAGCGTATTGGGGCTTGCGATCACGGCGAGTTTCTTGGGAAGAAGGAAGTTGCGCACATAGCCAGGTTTAGCAGAGACCACTTCTCCCTTTTTGCCAAGCGCTTCAACATCTTCCAATAATAACAATTGTTGTTTCATTCTCAGCTCCTATTCTTCCGCAACGAAAGGCAATAGCGCCATGTGACGGGCCTGCTTAATCGCTTTCTTCAATACTTTTTGATAATAGTAAGATACGCCTGTGATGCGGCGAGGCAAAATTTTGCCGCGCTCGGTGATGAATTGCTTCAGGGTTTCTGTATCTTTGTAGTCGATCACCTCCGCTTTAGCCGCGGTAAATGGGCACGTTTTCTTCTTTCTCGCAAAAGGAGAGGAATCGCCGCCAGGGGCTGCATTGGGATTGTTTCCCCCTTGAGACCCGCGAGATCCACCTTCTTGAGACTGGGATCTTTGTCTTGAATTTTGGAACATAGTTAACCTTGGGTTCTGATGGGTTTAAATTCGAGAGTTTCGAGAACTTTTTCTGTTCTCATCGTCATGAACCGGATCAGATCCTCATGGAGATGATATTCTTTCCAAAGCTCAAGGATCGATTGCGTTGGGGCTGTGAAGTAGAGGATGTAATAATAGCCTTCCCGCTTTCCATCGATATCATAGGCGAGTTTGCGGCGCCCTTGTTCGTGGATTTTATGGATTTCGCCACCTTTTCCGGTGATTCCATCAGTAATTTTATCAAACGCTTTCTTCCGGGAATCATCGCTCAGCGTAGCGCTGAGAATATACATCCCTTCATAGAGCGCTTTTCTTTGCTCTTTTTTCATTGCATCTCCAATGCTCGGAGTCGATGGAGTCCATTATTCGGCCGTTTTCGGGCGGACGTTGGCAAAATCCATCGCACTGGTTATTCCTTTGTCCAACCAAATTTCAATCGATTGGACCGCTCTTTCCAGAACACCTGGAAGGAGCTTTTCTTCCTCTTCAGAGAATCGACCCAACACATAGTCGGTCAGATCCCCTTCCTCCCGGTCGCTCACCCCAATCCGGAGTCGAGCGTATCGGTTCGTTTGCAAATGTTCCTCAATGCTCTTCAGGCCATTATGACCGCCTGTGCCGCTATTGATTTTCATTCGCAACTGTCCCAGAGGAATCGCCACATCGTCAGTGACAATGAGGAGGCGGGACAGATCGATTTGCAGATAATTAGCGACTAGCGCCACTGCTTCGCCGCTGAGGTTCATAAACGTCAGAGGCTTTAACAAAACCACAGAAGTATCGCCAATTTTACCCTCGGCGATTTCTCCCTTAAACTTCAGCTGCTTCCGGAATTCTAAATGGTGCTTTCGCGCCAATTCATCCACAGCCCAGAACCCAACATTATGCCGGGTCTTCTGGTATTCTTTTCCCGGGTTGCCAAGACCTACTACGAGATACTTGACATCCACATGAGACCCTTGCATAACTCGCTTTCCTGCACAAATTCGATGATTTTGGCCTTGGGTCGCGCTCGCCGCAAGTTGACATATCCGACCGGCCATAGGCAACTTGCGGCGCGACCGAGTCCAAGGGCAAAAGCGCGGATTTGGGCCGAAATGGAGTTATGCAATGGTCTCACATTATGTCCCGGCTTTTTTCGCGATCACAACCGCGACTTCATTCATTCTGCCCAGCGGCTTCACATTTTCAGGCATTTCGATATCGGAAAGGCGCTTCGAATGACCGATATCCATTTCGCGCACATCGATGATAAACTCTTGCGGGATGTACTTCGGCAAACAAGTGACTTTCATGGTTCGCATTGCTTGGCGCACAAAACCGCCGAGTTTTACGCCTACAGACTCAGGGCCTCCTAAAATTTGGATCGGCACATTGATCGTCACAGGCACATCGTCGGAGAGAAGGGCAAAGTCGATGTGTTGCACTGCATAAGTGGCCACATGGTATTGGATCTCTTTAATGATCGCTTTGCGGTTGAGTTTTTCTCCATGGAGCTCGAATATGGTTGTGGGCAAAAGACCTTGCTTTAGATTGCGGAGCATCGTTTGGATCTCTTCCCCTTTGACGTAGATTGTCTCCCCATCCGCCTTAGATCCATAGATAATGCCTGGAATATTTCCCTCGCGGCGGAGCTTGTTGATCTCCCCTTTTTTTCCTACGGCACGTTTAAAAACTGAAAGCTTCATAATTCCCCTAAATAATTTATCTCTTAAACAGCGATGAGATCGACTTAGCCGATATCACGCAATCGATGGCCTGTCCAAATAGGTCGGCAACCGAGACCACCTCTAAATTTTTCTTTGTTTTCAGCAGTGGAACCGTATTCGTGATCAACAGTTTATCGATTCCATCCAATTTAATTCCACCAACTAATAACCCGTGGGTCACCACGGCCAGAACGCTCTTGGCGCCCTGCTTTTTACACACTTTCGCCGCGACCTCCAGCGTTGTCCCTGTAGAGCAAATATCATCTACTAGGATCACCTGTTTGCCCCTAACGTCTCCAATCAGGGCATTCGACTCTACTTCCCTCGCGGAGACGCGCCGCTTATCGACAATCGCTAACCCAAGCTTTAAGTCTTCCGCAAATTTGCGGGCCATTTTATTGCTCCCCACATCGGGAGAGACGACAACGGCATCCTTCAACTTCATTTCCCGCAGCGCTTTGACAAACAAAGGGCGCGCATAGAGATGATCTACTGGGATATTAAAAAATCCTTGGATCTGGTCTGTATGCAGATCCATGGTCAAGACCCGCGTCACGCCGGCTCTTTCCAGCAAATCGGCCACTAATTTGGCCGTAATCGGAACCCTTCCCTTCTCTTTCCGGTCCTGCCTCGCATACGGGTAATAAGGTATGACGGCGACGATGCTCCGGGCTGAGGCGCGCTTCAGCGCGTCTACAAGGATCAACAGTTCCATGAAAAAGTGGTTGGGGTGTCGAGCGACCGACTGGACGACAAAGACGTCCTTACCCCGCACATTCTCAAGGATTTGGGCTCCAATTTCCCCATCGGGAAACGACTCGATGAGAACCTGGCCTAATTTGACATCCAGCGATTTCGCAATCTCTTCGGCCAATTCCTTATGAGAGGAACCGGCGATGATCATAAAGCTTTTAGTCATGCCATTCTCAAATTCCCCAAAAATGATGCATTTTTGAGGTCCCCTATATTGGGGCGGAAGGATTCGAACCTCCGCATGGTGGTACCAAAAACCACTGCCTTACCGCTTGGCGACGCCCCAAAAAAATTTAAAAACAGCAGACATGTTAGCTAACACACTAATTATTATGCAATACTGAACCAGTCGGGAGAAACCCCCGCTGCCCCGTGTCGGGGGATACCCCCCGCGCCCCAGTCGGGCACGCACGCGGGCACGTTCACGTTCACGTCCGTCGGGGGCTCCGCCCCCCGCTGCCCCCTATTATCCTCACGCTCCTTTTCCAATAACTTGAAACTGTTTGCTTATATTGCAGAGGGTTTCTCTGTTTGATAAAGGCAGTGTAAGTCCTGTTGAAGAGAGAAAAATCGGTTAGAAATGGGGGCAGCGGGGGCTTCACCCGACTGGGGGACGCGGGGGGCGGAGCCCTCCCCGGGGTCCCCGAACAATGCACCATTGTTTGGGGTGGGGCGGACGTGAACGTGAACGTGCCCGCGTGCGTGCCCGACTGGGGGCTGGGGGCTGTGCCCCCGCAAGGGGCAGCGGGGGTTTCTCCCGACTGGTTTTTGGTTTCAATAAATTGCTTCATGCAATATAGGTCATCAATATGCGGATTGTGCAGGTTGCTGCTGAATTTTCTCCTATCGCAAAGGCGGGCGGACTCGGCGAGGTCGTCCTCGGGTTGTCTCGCGAATTGACCCGCTCCCCCGAACTCGATGTCGAAGTGATCATCCCAAAATATGATTTTATCGATCTTTCGAAAATTTCCAATTTGAAAATGGAAGTCCCTGACTTTAAGTGTGTTGAGAAAGGATCTAAACATCCCAATGCGATGTGGTCTGGAAAGTGTGAAGAGTGCAACCTCCACCTATTGGAAGCGCGCCACCACGCAGGCTATTTCAATCGAGGAAAGATCTACGGCTGCGAAGATGATATTTCCCGCTTTATCTACTTTTCCCGCGCCGTTCTAGAATATTTAAAATTGAAAAAACAACCGATCGATATCCTCCATCTGCACGATTGGCATGTGGCCCTTTGCGCTCCGCTCGTTCGCGATCTTTTCGCCAATGATCTGCAGGTGAAAGCGATCCTCTTTACAATCCACAATAGCGAATACCAGGGAAAGTGCACCTTCGCCGACCTCGATGTGGTTGGCTTGAAAGGAGCCCACTACCTTGTGAAAGAAAAACTTCAAGACGACGATCCAGCCTATCCAAAAGGAATTAATTTGATGAAGGGAGGGATTGTCTATGCCGATGCGGTGAGCGCCGTCTCCCCCACTTTTGCAAAAGAATTGCTTGTCGATAAGGGATTTCATTTGGAGTCCACCTTTCGCAAATATCGCTCCAAGCTCACCGGCATTTTAAATGGGATCGATTCAAAACTTTGGGATCCTGCCACCGATGCCTATCTGACAGCCCGTTACAGCGCCGGATCTTCTCTCCAGACAGTTCAGGCCGCTAAACAAACAAATAAAAATACTCTTCAGAAGAAATTCAATCTCTCCGATAAAAAACCTTGGCTCGGTTCCATCACGCGGCTCGTTCCTCAAAAAGGACCCGAACTGATTGAAGAAGCGATGGACCAAACCCTGCAGATGGGGGGTGTTTTCTTTCTCCTCGGCTCTTCCCCCGATCTCAAACTCCAAACGCACTTTGAAGACCTCAAAGCTCAATATGGGAAAAGTCACGAGGTTTCTTTACAGCTTATCTATGACGATGCACTCTCCCACCAACTCTATTCCGCACTGGATTTTCTCATCGTCCCCTCCCATTTCGAACCGTGCGGATTGAGTCAGCTGATCGCTATGCGCTACGGCACCATTCCGATTGTTTGCGCAACGGGCGGCTTAAAAGATACTGTGTTTGACTGCGAAGATCCAAAGACTCCCATTGAACTGCGCAATGGGTTCCTCTTCCCAAAACCCACTAAAGAATCGATGAATCCGGCGCTGAAGCGCGCCTTTGAATTCTTCCACAAAGATCCTGGGACATTTCAATCTCTGATTCGCCGCGCTATGCAACGCGATTCAAGCTGGAAAAAGCCGGCCCAAGAATATATGAAGCTCTATCAAAAAATAAGAACTGTCAAGGTCATTGCTGCGGAGCAAGTCCAAACGGCTCCAAAAAGCGAAACGATCGCCTGCGCGAGAAAGGCATTCCCCAAAGTCGTCAGGAAAATCCTCGACTTCTTCGGTGTGGGGTAGAGAGCCTAAGATTTCTCTTCTTCTGCTAAGCCCCATTTTCTAATCATCTCTCTGAGAGTTTGAAGATTCACGGGTTTAGGCAGAACATAGGAAAAAAGACCGCAAGATTGGAATTTCTGCTGACCCTCATCTGCGGAAGACATGGCGAAATGGGAGAGGACCGTCTCGGAAACTTTATTGGAAAGGGCTAATTCCCTTGCCAGATTCAGCCCCATATCTACAGAGGGAGGGCTTCCTTCTCTGTCAGGGAACTGATTGTCCCAGATCGCTGCTTTGAAAGTGGTTTTTTTATGTTTTACAGAGATATCGCTGTTAGGATCCCACTCGAGATATTCTTCCCCGATGAGGGCATTTCTGGCGCTTTCCCCATTGCTTACAATGATGAGTTGCAAATAAGAAAATTCTTTAGCAAAAATTCTCTGGATCAGTTTTGCTGAGGGTCGGTCATCCTCAATGTAAAGGATAGAAGCTACGGGTGCCGTTTTCATACGAAATATTCTATAGATCCGCCCAAGATTTTTACAATTAAAAGAATTCCCAAGAACCATATTTTTCTTTAACCGGTCCTCTGCGGAAACTGAGGAGGATCAGAAGAAGGGCAATGGCGCCATGGATCAGCCAGGCCTCTTGAAACCAAAGCACTGAAACCAAAACCCAGGCACCGATTAGATAGTTCAGGTAACGGAGTTTTCGCATCACTTCTGCCATGGAGATCACTGAAATCACAATGGCGAGGGCACCGGCGATGTGATCGCTGTTGGCAGTCGCTTTTGATACATCGAGATACCAGGGCAAGAGCATTAGACCGGCGCCGAGGAGAACGGAGAGAAACAGATTCCAAATGAGAGCCACGCCCCAGGAAGCTGCTGAAAAGAGAGTGGGAAAAGAGGCGTCCATCATCGGAGAGCGTTTATCCACTTCCGCGGAGGAGCAGCTATCTCCTTTCCAGAAGATTTCCCAGAAGGATTTTTTTCCTCTTCTTTTTTCACAGAGAAATTGAAGAACCGCCACCATTTCATCGATCGAATAGGCGATCATGATCGTCATGCAAAAAGCGGTGAAGAGACAAAGCGCGCACCAGGCGCCGACGACAACTGGCTGCAAAATAATCAGCAGGATCGTGACGAGTCCAAGCGGAACGACAATTAGACCAAAGAGAAGCACCATCCAAGGCATTGTATGCCAGCGGCGCTGCCCTCCTTTCAGAGCGAGCAATACTTCGAGAGTGTACGCCATGGCGCCTAATCCCGCATCTGAGATGGGAAAAAGATGGGAAACATGAGAGGAAATCACCCGCATCGTCCCCACTCCAAAAAGAGGATCCCAGGCGCGATCGATAAATCCCAATTGCTCCGCTGCTAAATAGCGGGAGATGAACCAACCGATCGTTCCCAAAATCACTACGGGAAGCCGCTGCGGCCAAGACGAGGGATTATAAGACCAGCCGGGAGGAACAGAAGGACCTACATCGGGCATGCTGGGAAGCAAAATCGATAAGCCGATGATCAAAGTGCCCACTAGCGTATCATTGAGGTAAGCTGCCGGGTCTTTTGCCCAGAAAAAAAGCGGGGCAAACTGAAGCCAAACGCCGATGAGGGCGATCGCCCAGAGCGCCCAAGTATGGCGATGAGAAAGGGAGCAGATTCCCAAAACAATAAGCAAAATTCCAGAGATGCCATCGCTCCAGGAAAGAGCCATTTGGGAATATCCCAAAGCAATGTGAGTTGTCAGCAGCCAAAACCCAAGCCAAATGCTGGCATAACTGGTCCAAAGGGTTCTATTGTGCCTTATCCGTATTTCATCCATTTTGATTTCTCGATTTTGGTTTTTAAACGATGGGGCATTTCTAAATGATTCGCCTTATACCAAGCGATGGGATCCTTTTTTAGCTCTTCGATCATGAGGGGAAGCGTCTCTTCTAATGAATGTTTCGGCTCCCATCCCAATACCTGTTTCGCTTTGGAAATGTTGAGCTCATAATGATCATCGGCGAGATCGATCATCCAAGGCTTAATGAAAGGTTTGGGCATAAAGGGAATATGTCCCTGAATCCAGGCGCCGATTTTTGCGATGAGCTTGGGCACCCGCCAAGTCGTAAACTCTTTATTGAAGAGAAGGCAAGAAATTGTTCTTTGCAACTCATCGTAGCTAAGCGTTTTTGGCTCCCCCAGCAAGAGAACTACTTCGGGCGGCAGCTGTTTTCTCTTTTCAACGGCCAAAACAAGGGCATTCACTAGATCCTCCATATGGAGAAAAGACGCCCCATGATTGACATTTCCAGAAAAAAGTCGGCTTTCCAGCTGCTTTTCATAAATCCGCTGAATCTGATGGCTGATGGGGATGGAGTTGCAATGATCATCGTAGACACCTGCGATCCGCAAGATAACCGCTTTCATGTTCCCTCTCAACTCGTGAATCAGCTTCTCTGTTTTCACTTTTGAAAGGGGATAATCCCATTTTGGGTCGACTGGATCGCTCTCCTTGATCGGGCATCCTGGTTCACAAGGAGCGTGGACGAGCATGGTACTAGAGAAAATAAACTGATCCACCTCGAACTTTTGCAGCGCCTTCAACAGCCGCTCCGTCCCCTGCACTGTTACCTTGTCATACAATGGGGAATGTTGTTCATCGAAGCTATAATAGGCGGCTAAATGCACTACGGAGGCGATTTTATTTCCGTAGGCGCTTTGAATATGCGTGAATGCCTGCGCCACACTTTCATCTGAAGACAAATCTACGGGCACGAGCTCTTCATTGGGGGCGGCATAAATTGCCTTCAGCAGCTCAAAGCCGACGATTCGATATTTATTTCCCAACTTTCGGACCACATTGGAACCAATGCGCCCGCAGCTTCCCGTGACAATAATAACATCTTGCCCCATGCCCTCTCTGTACCGCGTCCCACAATTCTTTTCAAAATAAGAAAATTCACCACCGAGATCACCGAGAACACTGAGGGCCGCGGCGGCCAAAAAACGATCCCAAATTTTTTCTCGGTGCTCTCGGTGGGCTCGGTGGTAAAATATTACGGCTCAGTTCCTAAGCCTGAGTTTTAAGTATTGTAAATAGCCTTCTTGATGTAGATCCAGTTGGCGCCGATGTAGTCGCCGATGGAAATCACTGTGTAGATGGCCGCGAGGGCGGTGGCGAAAAGACTGATTTGCTGAAAGAGAATGAGAGGCATAAAGCCCATCGTATAGGGAATCATGAGAAGAATGATGAGAAACGCGACGCCAGCTTGAACAACCGCCTTGACTTTGCCGCTAAAGCGGGCGGCGAGGGCCACACCGCGCAGGGCGCAAAGCGTGCGAAGGGTGCTGATAAAGAGGTCGCGATAGAGAAAGACAAGGACGAGAAGGAGGGGAAGATGGACAAATCCTTGCGTAAAGGTGAGGAAGAGGGAAATATGAGTCACGCTATCGGCCATTGGGTCGAGCACTTTGCCGAGATCGGTCACCTCATTGCGGCGGCGGGCGAGAATCCCATCAAATACGTCGGAAAATTCGCAGATGGAAAGAAGCCCCAAAAGAATGTAGGGGAGCCAAATGAGAGAGATCCCAAACCACTCTCGCTCCAAATAGAGGAGGGGGAAGATGGGACTGAGGAAAATCCGGAGCAGAGTAAAGTAATTCGCAGGATTCATACTTTTTTTGAGCAGCGTAAAATAATTTGCAGAAATAATCAACCTTTCTGAAGGGCCAATTGTCCGCAAGCTGCCGCAATGTCTTTTCCTTTTGTATAGCGCCAGGTGGTATTGATGCCCGCTTCTTCGAGCACCGCGCGGAAACCTTCGATCATCTCTTTTTCAGGGCGTCTTAAATTCAAACCATCGACCGGATTATAGGGAATGAGGTTCACCGTGCATTGTTTGCCCAAAAGAAGTTGGGAAAGCTCTCTGGCGTGCTGTAGATGGTCGTTGATATCGGCGAGCAAGGTATATTCGTAGGTAATATCTCTCTTTGTTTCTCGAGAGTAGTTGTCCATGGCCAAGAGAATTTCTTCTAGCGGATAGCGGCGCGCGTAAGGAATGATTTTTTTCCGGATGTGTTGATTGGGCGCATGAAGAGAGAGGACGAGATTCACTTTCAGTTCTTCTTTCGCCAATTTGTGAATTCCCTCGACAACTCCCACCGTGGAAACGGTAATCCGCCGCTGCGAAATATTGAATGCTTCGGGAGAGTGAAAAATTTGGATCGATTTTACGACGGCATCGTAATTTTCGAGCGGCTCTCCCATGCCCATAAAGACAAGATGAGAAACTCTTTCCCCTTTCAATTTCAAGAATCGATTGATGTGAAGAACCTGTTCCACAATCTCCGCAGGACTTAAGTTGCGCATCAAGCCCTCTCTCCCTGAAGCGCAAAAGGCGCACCGCGCAGGACATCCCACTTGGCAGGAAATACAAACCGTCCGTCGATCGCCCGACAGGATCAAAACCGACTCGACCCGCTTCTTATCGGGAAGTTCCCAAAGAAATTTAATCGTTTCTAGATCTTCCGACTCCAGAGTGCGGAGAAGCTTCAAAATGGGAAATCCCAACCGCCCCGCCAGCTTCTCCCTGAGTTCCTTACCTAAGTTCGTCATCCCCTCAAAAGAGGAAGCGTCTTTTCCGTAAACCCATTCGTAAATCTGTCCGGCGCGGAACGGTTTTTCCCCGTTCTGTTCCATCCAAATCTTGAATTCTTCCAAAGTCAGTGAGCAAAGTTCTTGCATAGCTGGGCAAGTATAGCAGTTCCCACTTGTTTTTTAAAGCTTTCCCGGTAATTCTGAAAAAAAAGTTATAGGACCTATGGATTTAACCAACCCTTTTCTCCATCGAATGGAGCTCTTCTACGGCTTTTTCATCAAGATCGGCTCGAACCTGCAAAGCCTCTTCCTCCTCTATATGCGCCTCACCTGGGGCCACCAATTCCTCCTCGCAGGCACCACCAAACTAGGCAACATCGACCCCGTCATTCAATTTTTTACTTCCCTTAACTTCGTCCACCCCGACATCCTCGCCTATCTCATCGGCACCACCGAAGCCGTTTGCGGAACCCTCCTCATCCTAGGTTTTGCCTCCCGCATCGCCGCCATCCCCCTCATCATCACCATGCTCATCGCCCTCTTCACCGCCCACGCCTCCAAGCTAGCCAACTTCCAATTCATTCTCAACCCCCACACCCTCGTCCAAGAGCAGCCCTACCCCTATCTCATCACGGCGATCCTAGTCTTCATCTTCGGCCCCGGGCGCGTCTCCCTCGACGCCTGGATCAAACGCTGGGTCCAAAAACAACCTAGGTATTGAAAAAGGAGATCCACCACAGAGAAAGGAGTATTGGAGAATGCACGGAGGAAAAAGCCCCTATTTTCCCTCTGTGCTCCCTCCTCCACTCCTTCCTCCGTGGTGGATCTCATCTTTTCCAAAAGGCGTGCTTGAGGAAGGCGGCGGCCCAGCGGAGGACGGGGAAGTGGTCTTGAATGAAGATCCACTTGAGGGCGGGCCAGAAGCCAAAATGGCGGTAGAGAATGCGGAAGGTGTCGTTCGCAAAGCCCATCACATCGGCAGCGAGGGTGCGCTGGGGCTCTGAATCGGTGAAGATGCGTCTCGTGTGGATGGCGCGGATTTCCCGGTCGAGAAAAAGACGGCAGAGGAGTTCGAACGCGGGTCGATGGGAGAAATGAATATCAAACCCGCCTAGCTTTGTGAGCATCTCCTTTGAAAACCAGGAGAAGCGAAAGATCGTTCCCTTTAGGAGCCGCTCGGCATTGAGGGGATAACTCACCGCTTGCGGGGGCTGATCGGGGCTTTGCCAAAGATAGGCGGAATAGACGAGGTGGGGGTGATGATTTTCTTCAATGAGCTTGGCTACATGGGAGAGCCCATATTGAGAAATGTAGCGATCGCCCGGTTCCAGAAATTGAACATATTGCGCGCGGGCCAGGCGGATCCCCTCATTCATCATCTCCCCAATCTTCTTCCCTTTCATATCCTGAACGCGAATCTTCAGTTCAGGATATTGTTTGGCCAGCTCAGGTAGCCGGCCCGATCCTTCCCCATCGAGGAGGAGGATTTCAAAGTTGTGATTTGATTGATTTTTTAGAGTTTCAAGGGTCAAAGGAAGGAGGTGGCGTCCTTTACGGATTAGAATCGCTAGAGAAAATATCAGGGGTGTTTTGACTTCCATTTATTGCGCCTTGGGGCTATATTTATAAGATAAACTTTGCCGGTGTATGTCTCAAATGAAAAGCGCTCAAATTCAAGATACTCTCAAACCGATCGTCGCCCTTTGTAAGCGGAGAGGCTTTATTTATCCCGGCTCTGAAATCTACGGCGGGTTTGCAAATACTTATTCCTTCGGGCCTTATGGCACCGAGCTCAAACGAAATATTAAAGATCTCTGGTGGAAAACGTTTGTCCAAATGAGACGGGACATGGTGGGACTCGATGGCCCTATTCTGCTGCATCCCAAAGCTTGGAAGGCCTCCGGCCACCTCGATGGCTTTAACGATGCCCTCATCGATTGCAAAGCATGCAAAAGCCGCTTCCGCTGCGATCATCTCATTGAAGAGGCGCTGAAACAAAGCGCGGATGGCCTTTCGCTGCAGCAAATGAACGAACTCGTTGCCAAACATAAAATCAAATGCCCCAAATGCGGCGCCCAAGACTTCACCGAGGCGCGCCACTTCAACTTGATGTTCCACACGCATATGAGCAAGACGGGCGCAGAGGGGGATGTCGCTTACTTGCGTCCCGAAACGGCGCAGGCGATCTTTCTCGACTATAAGAATGTCATCGATACGATGCGGGTGCGCATTCCCTTTGGCATTGCGCAAATCGGAAAGGCGTTCCGCAATGAGATCACGCCGGGCAATTTTGTCTTCCGCGTCATTGAATTCGAGCAAATGGAAATTGAATACTTCATCCGCGAGGCCGATTGGGAAAAATCCTTCGCCGACTGGCTCGGCAAAATGCGCCACTGGTGCCAGCTCATTGGGCTGAAATCGTCCCGCGTCCATGAAAAAGAACACCCGAAAGAACAGCTTTCCCACTATTCCAAGCGCACCGTCGATCTCGTCTACGACTTTCCGTTCGGCACGAGCGAGCTCTATGGCCTAGCCTACCGCACAGATTTCGACCTCAAGCAGCACGCCGAATTTTCAGGGCAAACGCTGGATTACACCGATCCAGAAACACGGGAAAAATTTGTCCCTCACGTCATTGAGCCCACCTTTGGCGTGGAACGGACGCTTCTCGCCCTTCTCTGCGATGCCTATGACGAAGAGCAGCTGGAAAATGGAGAAATGCGCACCGTTCTCCATTTCCATCCCCGCATTGCTCCCGTAAAAGTCGCTGTCTTCCCCCTCATGAAGAAAGAGCCGCTCGCCGAGAAAGCTCTAGCGATCTTCAATCAGCTCCATGCCCTTTGGCAGTGCGAATACGATGAATCGGGTGCCATTGGCAAGCGCTACCGCCGCCAAGATGAACTGGGCACGCCCTATTGCATCACGGTCGATTTTGATACTCTCGAAAACGATACGGTCACACTCCGCGATCGAGACTCGATGAAACAGGAGCGAGTCCCCATCTCTAATTTGGTGCAAATCTTATCTGAAAAATTACGCTAAGTCGCGCAAATCTCTGGGATGATAGGGGGGAGTAAAAAGGGGTGGATCGTAAACTTCGATCGAAAGAGAAGGGCCCAACTCCTCAGTCTGTTGGCGCTGAACTATAAT
>DATIHQ010000025.1:0-3315 GCA_035480535.1 Chlamydiales bacterium | reverse complement strand
CCCATGATGTAGGTCAGGATGGGATTTTGTGCTAAGGCGATGATGGCAAGCGGGACGATCAGGCTGAGTAGCAGGCAGAAGGAAAGGCCTCTTGTGATGAGGAACTTTTCGAGTGGTTTTTGGACCACAATGAAGAGGAAGAGGAGGAGCCAGGCGATGACCCAGCCGCCGAGGATGTCGATTGGATAGTGGACGCCGAGGTAGAGGCGGGAATAGCTGATGAGGAGGATGTAGGTGACTCCGACGATCCGTGCGGCTCTTGTGCGGCCGTAGTAGATGAGGAGGCCGCCGAGGAACATACAGAGTTGCGCTCCGCCGCTGGGAAACCCGCCTGAAGAGGGATGGAACAGGGCGATTTCGGGGAGGTCTTGGCTGGGCCTTGGCCAACCGATCCAAACTTTCAGATAGGAATTGACAATCGTGTTGAGCGAAAACCAGTAGAAGATGCGCAGGCCCCACTGGTAGGAAAATCCGAGCCAGATCGCGGGAACGAGGACATAGAAAAAGTAAGGAGAATCGAAATACCCGAGAAAATCAAAAAACGGGTTGAGAAAATCGACGCGGTGACGCGCCAACGCGCTCATGAATTCAAGTTGCTGCTGATGCAGGGGCATATTAGACATAGTTTCCTGGACTTGCCGTGGCGAGCAGGGATCTCAATTCCTCAATGAGATAGAGAGGGCAGTTGAGAACATCTCCATCTTTTCGTAAATTCATGGGAGAAATACGGACGAGTACCTTGGCCTGGTACGTGTCGCCATAAACTCTCAGGCTTTTTTTCTTAGATGAATGGCCCGATTTGATTTCCAGTGGATACACTGCGTCATCTTGCTCAATAATAAAATCGAGTTCGGCTTTCCCTTCACTGGTCCAATAGAATAGAGGGTATTGATTATGAACGAGCTCTTGCGCGACGTAATTTTCGGTGATGGCGCCTTTGAATTCTTGGAAAAGTTCGTTCTCATGGAGAAGCGTCTTGGCAGAGAGATTTGACATAGCTCCCAGAAGCCCCACATCGACGAGATAAATCTTGAATGCGTTCATGTCTGCATAAGCAGACAGGGGGATTTTCGGCGTGCTAATCAGGGGAACTCTGTGGATTAAGCCCGCCTCAACAAGCCATTGCAAGGCTACTTCAAACTCCTTGGCCCTTGCCCCTTCGCGAATGGCAGAATAGATGAATTTCTTATTCTCCTTAGCCAATTGGCCGGGAATGGATTTCCACACCTGATTGATTTTCATGATCTGATCTGGTGGCGCGTGCTTGGCAAAATCCAAGCTATAGGCATTGAGAATAGCCGTTTGGATTTCGCGCACTTTAGTCACGTTTTGCGATCCTGCATATTCAGCAACAGCTTCGGGCATTCCCCCCACGAATAAATACTCTTTAAAATGCATCAACAGCTTTTCGTGCAAATTGGGAAGAATCGGCTCGATGGCTCTATTTTCCTCAATATAATCTTTCAGACGGGTTTCTTTCATCGCCTCCAAAAATTCTGAAAAGCTCAGGGGATACAATGTGAGAAACTGCACTTTTCCAACGGGAAAGCCCTTGACGTGGGCTAACTTGACCCCGAGGAGAGAGCCTGCTGCAACAATGTGTTGGTCGGGCGTGTTCTCGCAGAAATACTTCAAACTATTCAGGGCATTGGGGCATTCTTGGATCTCATCGAAGATCAAGAGCGTTTTTCCCTCTACGATCTCCACATCCATTTCGATGGTCAAAGCTTTGAGGATCACTTTAGGATCAAGGCTTGCCTCAAATAGTTTGCAAACGCGGGGGTTGTCTTCAAAATTGACATAGACGGTACTTGTATACTCCAATTCCCCAAACTTTTTCAGGGCAAAGGTTTTACCCACCTGCCTAGCCCCCATGAGGAGGAGCGGTTTCCTCTTGGGCTGGTTTTTCCAAGCCCGAAGGCTCTCCATGATTTTTCTCTTCATACCCCCAGTTTACCTGAAACATCCATTTATTGGTTCCAAAAAGTGTGAATTTTTGCACTTTTTGGTTCCAAATTATGGGATTTGGGCGCAGATGGGGCAGCTCTCTTTCTTGTGGCCTCGGGCGGGGCAGTAGGTGCGGGAGAAGAGGATGATCTGGAGGTGGCGTTTGATCCAGGTGTCTTTGGGAAAGAGGCGCTTGAGGTCGCGCTCGGTTTGAACGACCGATTTGCCGTTGCTGAGGGACCAGCGGTGGGCAGAGCGGTGGATGTGGGTGTCGACGGGGAAGGCGGGCTCATGGAAGGCGTGCGCCATGACGACAGAGGCGGTTTTGTGGCCGACGCCGGGGAGCTTCTCCAGGGCTTCAAAAGAGGAGGGCACGAGACCTTTGTGGTGGGCGAGGAGATCTTGCGAGAGGTTCCAAATGGCGCGCGATTTGGTGGGGGCGAGACCACAGGGGCGGATGATCGACTCGATTTCTTTGGGCGTGAGGCGGATCATTTTTTTGGGTGTGTCTGCTTGCGCAAAGAGGAGGGGCGTGACGAGATTGACACGCGCGTCGGTGCACTGGGCCGAGAGGAGAACGGCGATGAGGAGCGTGTAGGGGTCTTTATGTTTGAGGGGAATTTCGGGGTGGGGGAAGAGTTCATCGAGGGTGGTGGCAATGAATTGGACGCGCTCTTTTTTATTCACGGGTACCGCCAGGTCGCTTATTTAATGATTTTACCACAGAGATAATCCACCACAGAGGTGGGGAAGCCCCACACCCCAGGAGGGAATTTTCAGTTCTTCTAGTGGGAGCGCGAGGGCTTCCCTCGCCTCTGTGGTGGATTATCTCTGTGGTGAATAATTTACACGATAAAGTCATTTTCCAAGGCAAAATTGGGAGAAGATAGCCGATAGGATGTCCTCTGTTACGTTGGTGCCGATAATGGCGGCGAGTTCATTGAGGGCTGCGCGCATGTCGGAGGCGACAAATTCGGCAGAGATCCCGCTTTTCAAGCCGGCGATCACAGCTTGGCACGATTGAATCGCATTTGTCAAAGCTTGATAGTGGCGCAGTTTCGTGATGAGGACCTCATCTTTGGGTGGGGCGCCTTGCTTCCAGATGAGGGTTTCGATGGCCTCTTTGAGCGCGTCGAGACCGAGGAGTTCTTTGGCAGAGATTTGGACCGAGGGGATGGATTCGGGAGGAGCGCCGAGGTCGATTTTGTTCCAGATGGCGACGGTTTTGTGGGCGGGCGCAGTGGCGAGAAGGTGGCGATCTTGGGGCGTGAGGGGGCGCGACGCATCGAGGAGAAGGAGAATGACGTCGGCCTCTTGCATGGCGCTATGGGAGCGGCGGATCCCCTCTTTTTCGATCACTTCGTCGGT
>DATIHQ010000024.1:0-52008 GCA_035480535.1 Chlamydiales bacterium | reverse complement strand
CTCTATGATAGAAGGACATCTTTTAAATTTAACCCAGAGGTAGTTGGAAAATGCCCAGTGTAAAGGTACGTATCGGAGAACCCATTGATAAAGCGCTCCGCGCTTTGAAGAAAAAACTTGATAAAGAAGGGATTATGAAAGCCGCAAAAGCCCATCGCTTTTATGATAAACCCTCTGTAAAAAGCCGTCTGAAATCCAAAGCCGCGACAAAACGGACAAAAACAGCGATCCGACGAGGCTATTAATTCGGTATGAAAGACTATTATGGGACTCTCGGGGTAACGCGCGAGGCGACTCCCGAAGAGATCAAAAAAGCTTACCGCAAGAAAGCACTCGAATTTCACCCTGACCGCAATCCTGGCGATTCAAAAGCCGAGGCGATGTTCAAGCAGGTTTCTGAAGCTTATGAAGTCTTAAGCGACGAAAGCCGGCGCCGGGTCTATGACCAATATGGCGAAGAGGGCTTGAAAGGCGCTGGCGGAGGATTTCCCGGTGGTGGCAGCGGTGGATTTTCTTCGATGGAAGAAGCTCTGCGTACATTTATGGGCGCATTTGGCGGCGGTGGCGGCGGCCGTGGAGGAGAATCGATTTTTGATTCTTTCTTTGGCGGCGGCGGGGGTGAAGAAAGTGGCGGCGCCCGCCAAGGGACGAGCAAGAAAGCCACAGTTCGAGTGACTTTTGCCGAAGCTGCGCGCGGAACCGAAAAAGAACTCGTCATCAGCAATTACATGACTTGCGAAACATGTCATGGAAGCGGCGCCAAATCGAAAAATGGCGTAAAAACCTGCGCCACTTGCCAAGGAAAAGGACAACTCTATCAAAGCCGCGGCTTTTTCAGCATGTCGAGCACCTGTCCCCATTGCAATGGCGCGGGCCAAATCATCACCGACCCCTGCAAAACATGCAATGGAGCAGGGCGCGTCAAAGAAAAGCAGCGGATTAAGATTCGCATTCCAGCTGGCGTCGACAATGGCATGCGCCTGAAAATGAGCGGCTATGGCGATGCAGGCGAGGCGGGGGGGCCGCATGGCGATCTCTATGTCTACATTGAAGTAGAACCCCATGAAGCGTTCGAGCGAGAAGGAGACGATGTCTATCTCGATCTCCCTCTCACCTTCCCGGAAGCCGCTCTCGGCTCGAAGAAAGAGGTGCCCACACCTCTTGGAGAAACGTGCCGCATTCAAATCCCCGAAGGGACGCAAAGTGGAAAATTGCTCCGCGTTAGCGGAAAGGGATTCCCCAATGTCCATGGACAAGGGCACGGCGATCTTCTCATCCGCGTCTCTGTAGAAACTCCTGTAAAACTCTCTGAAAAGCAAAAAACGCTTCTGCGCACCTTTGAAGAGATTGAGACACCTCAAAATCATCCCCGCAAAAAGGGATTCCTTGAAAAACTCAAGGTTTTTTTTTCAGATTAAAGCGACTTCTTAGCCTTGTCTAAATCTTGGCTGAGGCGACTTTGCCCCTCTTTTGTCGGATTGCTCTGGTAGTCGTTGTAATCTTGGGCGATCTTCTCATTCTGTTTTAAAAGTCCTTGCCTCTTCAACTCTCTCGCGGTTTCGTTCAATACCTGCATTGCCTGATCCATTACCTCTTTGAACTCTTCCTTCTGGTATATGTTGTCCGCTTTGCTATGTTCAGAAAGAGCTCGCTGAAATAGATCGGCTCCATGCTTATATTCCTGCTCATAGAGCTTTCTATCCGATGGACTGACCTTTCCTGGTTCGCCTGTATCTTCTATCGTCATAGTCTCACCCCTTTTCTTCCACTTGCCAAAAATTGGGGAAAAGATAAATAGAAAAGTATATGAAGAAGATTCTATTTCTATTGATTCTACCTTTTATCCTTTACGCCCAAGAAGAACCCTCTACACCTCCTGCTCCTCCTAAGCCCCCAGCTCCCACCGCAAAACCGGTAGACCCAAATGTCCGAGGCCCTTGGACCATCCAAAATAACCTACACGAATCGCCCCAGCAAATTGAAGCTGAGCTAGATGCAGCGGAATCGCAGTTCAATCGAGCGAAAGAGATGTTTAACCCCTGGTATACAGGACCCTTACTCACTCCCTCCGCATCGATGATGCCTCCAGGATATGGAAACTTTCAGCCTTATATCTACATGATAGGCAATTACGCCCATTACGATAAAAACCGTGAAGCGCAAAGTTTGCCCCACAACCTGTACCAATTTATATCGCAGAATATCGTTCAATTCGGCATCACCGATACAATGGACATCATCACGATTCCCTTAGCTGAAGGGCAATGGCAGGACGATCAAAGCGGAGGCGGTTTTGGCGATCTTCCCATCACTCTTGGATTCCCGATGGTCAAGCAATCGCTCTATGTTCCTCAAATGAAATTCAGCGTCCAGGAAACCTTCCCCACCGGGCGCTACCAAAACCTCAATAAAAACGGCCTAGCCCTCAGCGGGATTGGAGGAGGCGCCTATCAAACCCAATTTTCCATTGCTCTATCGAAAATCCTCTTCTGGACGACAAAACACCCCGTAAATACCCGCATCTTTTTCAGCTATAAAATCCCCACTTCAGTCCATGTAAAAGGATTTAACGTCTATGGCGGCGGATTTGGAACTCACGGCAAAGTAAAGCCAGGCAATACCTTCTCTACCGACCTAGGAATTGAAGTCAGCCTCAGCCAGCCCTGGGTCGCAGCTCTCGACATCGCCTACACTGCTTCCAATGCCACCCACTTTCACGGCTATCCCGGCGTTACAGCTACAGGAGCGCCTGCCACAGTTGGGAGCCCCTATAACGACAACCTCAGCGTAGCTCCAGGCCTCGAATACAACTGGAATGAGAACCTAGGAATTGTCTTTGGCGCCTGGTTTTCCGTCTACGGCCGAGAGAGCCTAGCCTTCGTCCAAGGCATTTTCAGCGTCTGCTGGACCTTCCCAGTCGACTGAGGCAGTTGCCAGATTATCGCCGATCGCGGTACAATCTCCCTATCCCAAAGATTTTTATGCTAAAATATGCTTGTTTAGTCGCTTACATTTCTTCTATCCTTCTGATTTCATCTACAGAAGCAAAGAGCGCGGAATCGATTCAAATTGAACAAACGAGAGAGAGCATGAGACTCAATGGAAAGAAAGTGATTGTAACGGGGGCGAATCGCAGCATTGGAAGAGCCATAGCTGTATTGTTTGCAAGAGAAGGAGCCGAACTTGTCATTAGCTATCGCTCTGATGAAAAGGGAGCCGAGGAAACCGTGCAATCGATTCATCAAGCCAAGGGAAAAGCTCAAGCTTTATATGCAGATTTTTCTACTCCAGAAGGCGTGGAGCAGTTTTATAGAGAGGCCATAGAAATCTTAGGTCATATAGACATCTTGGTGAATAATGCAGCCAGCTACAATACGATGGGATTTTTTGAATTGAAACCGGATGATTTTCAGAACTTATTGCAAGTGAATTTGGTGGCCCCATTTTACCTTTCGCAGCTTGTGGCAAAAGATATGATTGAGGAAAAAATCGCGGGCAATATCATCCATGTGTCTGCGATTTCTGGCATTAGACCCGTGCTCAATCGAGCCGGTTTTGCGCCTAGCAAGGCAGCCTTAAACATGTTAACGCAAAGCATGGCTTTAGAACTTGCTCAGTATAACATTCGGGTAAATGCAATTGCTCCTGGATCCACCCCCTATGAAGAGAACGGAGATTTGGGTTCTCTGCTAAACGATATTCCTCTGGGACGTGCAGGGCGCTCAAGCGACCAAGCAGCCGCAGCCCTCTTTTTGGCCTCAGATGAATCTTCTTGGATCACAGGACAGATATTGACTATAGACGGCGGTCATTCAGTCGCACTCTGATATTTGCAATCAATCGTTACAATCCCCCCCTTCAGGGCGGCGGCAAATCGTCAGGTTTTTGAAGATCTGCATTGAGTCTTTGAAAGACTAAAGGGCGGATCCGAGCCCATTCTCCAGGACTATTTTTTCCATTCCCATTCAAAAAGAAGAGTTTTTCTCTTCCTGCTACTGAATAGACTTCTCCTAAAGAAGGGTAAAGAGTCTGCCGAGTGGGAACTACATCGACGGGAATAGCGGAGTTTGGCGTCTGAACAATTCCAAGCGGGGTGATCAATCCTACTTCTTGTCCTCTTCGATAAAGGCCAATCGCCCCATTTTTTGCGATGGGGAAAGCAAGCGGAGCGGGGCCCCGTTGATATAAATCGGGCATTGAACATCCCAGTTTCAGAGCGATCTTTGCCACTTCAGCATAATAATCAGCTTTTTCCTGATCTTCTTTTGAAAATCCCCTTTCCGTGAACTCGGGACCGAATCTTTGCTCGATTCTTTCTCTCTCTTCCCATTCTTTTGTGGCTTGATGAAGCGGCTGAGCACACTCAGCCAAATCTCTTCTCTGGGCGCATCGCTCCAAGAAGTGAACGACAGGAGCCGCCTCTTTCAGCAAAACTGTACTTTTAGGCCCTTCATTTTCCTTTTTCCAGACCCAAGCAGGAGAATGGCCAGCCTTAATTCTTTTATCTGCTCCATTGTATATCCCATAAGGAGGAATGAGGGCAAACGTCCCCTCTGATGGAACAACGCGGAGCTTATGCTGCCGCATAATCCCCACAGCTCGGTTTTCATCATAATTTGCATAGGTCCTAACTCCTAGTCCCAATCCTAAAAAAGCTGCTGCAGGAGCAAATATTCGACTGCTACTCATAGAATTCCCCCAAAAAAAGAAATATTTTAATCTTCCCCCATTCACAAAACAAGAAAATAGTGATAACCTAAGCTGATGGACTTCTCCTTTTACCAAAAATGGCGCACGGAAAATCTTCTGGAAACCGATGGCGTCATCGTAGGCGCCGATCAAAATCAAGAATGGCTTCTGCCTTGGTGGTGGGAGCATTACCGGCAATTCAACACTTATCCCGTCACCTTCATCGATTTTGGCCTCTCCTTGTCGATGAAAGAGTGGTGCGAAAAGCAGGGCAGCCGCATTCGCCTTCTCATTCCCGACTTTTATATCTTAGGCAAAGAGGAACTCGATACGTCAACCAGTCAAACTTGGGAAAAGGGATGGGGACAAACATTCTGGGATTGCCGCAATGCTTGGTTTAAAAAGCCGCTGGCTTGTCTGCAGAGTCCCTACCGAAGATCGATCTGGTTTGATCTTGATTGTGAAATCAGATGCCCTCTAAATGCCCTTTTTCATGCCTGTGAACATCCCTCCCATATCGCGATGGTGAGAGATCTGCTCGATCCTCGAGAATACAATAGCGGCGTCATCGCCTTTAAACGGGGTGCGCCCCTCATTCAAGATTGGGCTAAAGACGCCTTCCTGAGAAATGGAGAATTCCGCGGCGATCAAGATCTTCTTTCTCAATTGATCATCGAGCAAAAAATAGAGATCCAGGAAATCCCCTCTCGCTACAATTGGAGCCGCCGCGCAGAAGAAAATCCAGAAGCCCTCATCATCCATTGGCATGGGCCCCATGGAAAAGCGATCATTGCCCATGAAATCCAGCAAAAAAACTTAACCTCCCTCTATTCATGAATGAAGACCTCACCTGGATCAATCAAATTTCTCTCCTTTCCTGCAAGCATCGAGTTGCTTTATTGAAAGCTCTCACGCAAGAAAAGGAGATGGAAATCCGCTCCATCGTAGAAATTGGCGTCTATCGAGGGAATACCTCAAAACTCTTTCGCCTCTTTTTTCCCGAAGCGACTCTCTACCTCATTGATCCATGGAAAATCTACGACGCTTACCAAACCGTCGATGCGCGCCCCATTTCCACAGAACAAAGCGACTATGAAAATGCCTATGAGAATGTGAAGCAACTCTTTCCCAATGATCCCAAAGTCCATATTCTTCGCAAATCTTCCCTGGAAGCAGCCCCTGAAGTCCCCAACAACCTCGACCTTGTCTTCATCGATGGAAATCATAGTTACCCTTTCGTGAAACAAGATATTCAAACCTGGCTTCCCAAAGTCCGCGACGGCGGCATCCTAGCGGGCCATGACTACGATCCCATTCATTTCCCCGGCGTAACTCAGGCAGTCGATGAACTCTTTGGCTACAATGATGTACTTCTAGGCCCCGATCGCACCTGGGTGAAGTGGAAAGAAGCTTTACGTTAATACACCCCACTAATTTCTTGAGGGAAGGCCTGCAATTATGGCGATTAATTGCTGCCGTTCTTCGTCTACAGGATTGATTTCGGCAAACGCCCATTTGTACACCTGTGACGGGATGGCCATTTTCTTTTTTTGGAAATGAGATCTTATTATCTTGGCAGCAGAAGAGAAGGCGTTTGCCCACTCATATCGGTCGTCAGACAAATAGAACAAAGAACAATTCGTTGCACAATTGAAATAATCGACAGCAATTTCTTCTTCATTTCTATTCAGCAATCTAATAATATCGTTTCTAAAACGACAAGGTAGATATAATATAGGATCGCCATCAGAAGAAGTAAACTCGCAAATAAAATCTCTTTCTAACAGCCATTGCCGGAAGGTATGGGACAACTCCAGTTCAAAAAATCCAAGATTTATAACGTTGTCGCAAAAAACATGGGTTAGTATTGGTTGGCTGGGATTTTTTGTCGAAAAACCCAACTGATCGGCCTTTTCTCTGTAGATCCTTAGTTTCTCACAAAAGGCTTCGATCAGAGGAATCAAATCCTCCTTCTGATTGTTTTTGGGTTCAGGGTTCGGATATTGAACGTGCGCAGCGGCTGGAAGTAAAATCCGATCTCTTAATGGGGTCCTTTGCAAGTGAGCTTCTAATTCATCTGTACTTAATACATCATCGTACTTCGTGCTTAAAATCATATGAAATACAAGTGCAACATTTTGCAATTCCTTTAACTTCTTTGGTCGGGTAGAATCAGAACTGATTGTAGGATGATAAAAATAATCTGTCCACAATTGTACAAACTCTCGATCTTCGATTCTCACCTCAATAGCCACTACAATAGGAATCCTATGTTGGTGAAGTAGATCTGTAATCGCTTCCATCGACGGAAATAGAGGAAGGCTCATTCTTCCTTTATCAATTGAGACGAACTTGTCTGAAAAAATGTTGCGGTATCGTTCCGCATCTGGAAGCTGCTCCACGATTTCCCTCATAAAAGAAACAGTGCTCTTGCTCAGCTCTTTGCGAAAACCATGAATGAGAGCTTTGGCTTTATGCGGCTTAATAGGTCCCAATTCGCTCAATTTCTCAAAATCGGTGTATCCCGTGATTCTATAAGGATCTTGGGGATTGAATGGGTCTTCTATTTTAGTGATTGTCAAAAACAAGGAAAGCAAAGTGTGAATTGACTTGGGAGAGAGCTCTAATCGAAACCCATTTTCTTCTAGGATGGATTGAAAAGGCTTCTGTTCCCATGTTTCAACTGGATTTCTTCTTTGAAATTCCTTCCATTTTGCAGCAATTTCGGAAACCTTTCTCTGAAGCTCATCAAATTTCAAATGCTCTTTTGCGGAAAGAGCTTCTTCAAAGGACCTAACATGACAATTCCCATCGCCAGGATTCGCATCAAATGATCTGAGTCGTTTTTTCTTCCGTTCGGAACACATGATTCCCACTCCTCTCAAAAGAAGAGGATATTCAACAGCCTGGTTTTGGAAGGCATTTTTTGAACTTATCTCTTTAGGACTGGAGGAAAGAAGAGTATCTAAAAAGACTCTATCTCTTGTTGATTCAATTGAAGACATATTCACATAAATTTTTTTATTAGTATTCTAATTTAATTGCGAATTATAATCAATTAAAAAAAATTATTTATATATATCAAGAGCCAGCCATTGAAAATATGGACCAAACAGGTATGATGTCGCCAATCATTGGGATGGGTCTTTGTAAAAATGAAAACTCTAGAAGAAAATAAGAAGCTCGTTCAAAGTTACGTCGAGCGCGTTTGGAACCAAGGGGATCTAGCTGCTTTAAAGAGCTTGACCACCACGGACTTTACCTACTTGATTGGTGGACAACCGGCTCGGAATTTATCGGGCATGGAACAATTCATCACAGACACCCATGTGGCATTTCCTGACTGGCGAATCGAAATCGTCGAGATTCTGGCAGAGGGGAAGAAGGTGGTGATCCGTTGGCAAGGTCAAGTGACGCATCGCGGGGTCTTCAATGGAGTTCCCCCAACAGGAAAACGGATTGCCGTTTCGGGAATCAACATCTATCAGATCGAAGGTGGAAAGATCTCCTTAGAGTGGGAACAGACAGATACAGTGGGAATGTTGCTGCAAATGGGGATACTGTCCAATCGCACCAAGTGAGAATATTTTAGTGAGATGTGTTCATGAATACAGAAAAATTCTTTAGAGAAATGTATTATAATATTTGGCAAAGTCATGGTTTAAGTAAATTTGATGATTTTTATGCTAAAGATTTTGAAGAAACAATTAGCGTTTCTGATGAAAATAGACAGCCGATAGAACTGCAAATGGATTATGACGATCTTGTAAGGCAAGCAAAATGGCAAAAAGAAACCTATAGAGATACTACCCTCGATATCAAAAAGATCGTGGCAAGCGAGGGGAATCACATATCGGTGCATTTCTATTCAACCTCAATCGAGAAAGCCACAGGAGAATTACGGTATCGGTGTGTGTGTGGAATATGGCGCCTTAACAAAGAGAATAAAATTGATCGAGTTTGGGCAGTTGTAACGCCATATTATCCATCATAAATTATTCGTTCTAAACATTTCAACCAAGCCCCAGACACGAAGTGGAAAAACGCTTTACACTGAAGCTCTTAGGTGATATCTTCTCCCGGTATTATTTTGGAGGAACCCATGCGTTTTATTTCAATTTTCTGCTTTCTTTCTCTCTCTCTATTTGCCGACACCATTGCAGATGTCGAATATCAATCGCCCAATCTTGAGGGGTGGGATCTCGTTGGCGATTTCGAAGGAAAAGAGGGAAAGGCTCTCATCTATTCGCGCATTACAGAAGATGGGACTGAATATTTTGGCGCCACGAACTGTCCGATTTCTACCGAAATTCCCAATTTGGCTGCTTTAGAAGAAGAACTGCAAAAGCTTTCTCCCGGGTCTCCTCTTACAGTCAGCATCCTAGAAACTTCACCCACGTCTATTCTTTATTCATGGGAAGCCCCCAGCGGCAAAGAGCTCGCCATTCATGGATTATGCCGCACCTTCTCAACAGAAAAAGGGACTACTGGGCTTGTTTATATGAATCGCTACGACGAAAATCCCGAAAGACCTATCTGGTTAAAAATCCTTCAGGAAGCGAAGCTCATCGAATAGAGGCGAGTTTGTTCTCTAGGAATTGAAGCATTTCGGGGTCGGTTTTTCCCAGCCAAAAACGGATGGGATTCATCGTATCCCGAATCGATTTCCGAAAGGCTTCTTCTTCCTCCAAATTCTCATTGTGAAAAAAGCTGCCGATGTCAATTTGATACGCTTTTTGCCCATCGTATCCATAATTGCGGAGAAACGATCCATCTCGATTGAGGATTCCCTTACTTCCTCTTTCCACTACGACATCTACCAAAGCCTCTAAAATCCGCTCCCCCTCCTTTCGATTCCCCTGCTCTAGCGCCGACAAAAAGGAGCGGATCAAAATGGGATATTTGTGCTGCAGGACAAAAGAGGTTTTTTCCATGGGCAGATGAAACGCGCAGCCGAGCCGATCGACGAGAGTCAACTGCTTTCCTTCCGGGGCCGTTTGCCCTAAATGGAGTGCGATCATTCCCGTTTGTTCTTTCAACTCCTCAAAGGAAATCTGAAAGCTACTGAACAAATAGGTTTCTATTCTCTTTCGATTGGCGCAAATCTGTTCTCTCTTAAGACTCACCGGCAAAGCGCGAGCCCAGAGTGGAATTTCATAAATGTCAGTGCGGGGAAGCTTGAGGACATATTTGCCATCTTCGCTGGCAAAGGCAAAGCATTGCCGCCCTCTGCTTAAATAATGAAACTTTTGATCTAAAGCGCGATCGGCTTCTTCATTCCATGCGACCACCGTTTCGCGCTCTAAAGGCTGAACGCGGCGGACGCTAAACCCTTTTCTCGCCCAATAGATTCCTTTTCCTGTGCCTAAGCAAAAAAGAACCAAGATTGTTAAAACCAGCAGCCGTTTCATGCCGGCAATTATAGCTTCTCAGCATAAATCGTGTCGAGCCAAGAGCGGACTTGCAGCCAAACTCTTACAGAAACCATCAACCCATCGTGTCCCAAGTAGGAAAACGTCCGCTTCCTCTCTGGCTCTTCAGTGACGTGGGCACATCGATCGGGCACTTTAAAATCAGCGGTGCTGCCGATGCTGTAGTACTTCCGCACTCCCTTCTTATCCGAGGCAAAAGCTTTTTGAGCAAGCTCTTGCCGAAATGAACTCTCGACACTCATTTGTTGATAGCGCTTCGGTTTTTCCTTCCCCGGATAATATTTCAAGATGGGGGCTCCCTGCAAAGGAGAGGTAATCGTCATTACATGTTCGATTTTTATCCCATCCAAGGGCGCTACATGTTCCGCATAATAGGCCGCGACCATGCCCCCCATGGAGGTGCCGATCAAAATAGGGGCTTTCCCCGTAAGTTCTTTGATCCTTAAAACTTCTCTCCGAATTTTTCCCAATGCATGATCCTCGATTCCCCTCGAAAAATCATGCCTAAATTTTCCATCATAACTCGGCGAAAAAACAGAGCCATATTCCCTTTTTTTCAGAAACTGCCGTCCAAAAGTCCAGGCTCCTCCGTTGGATCCCGAACCATGCAAAAGCAAAATGGGAGGTTGATCTTTCTTGATCTTTACCGATCTCGACTTGAACAAGCTGATCAAAAGATAAATAGCTGAAACAGGAATCAGCGCAACTTCAAGAAAATTGGCAAAAATAGTCCGCGGGATCTTTAGAGCGGTCTCCCTCATTTTCTCGGGAAACTGCGAAGGAATTTCTAAAGGATAGGTATGGCCCAATATTCGCATTAAAATAAATCCTTAATTTTCCCTATATAATAATATTAACCAGGTTAATTATCAATTATAAATGAATTTTTAATAAAGGCGGTTTTTAGTTCGCAATCAAACAAGAACTCAAATGTCTCCACGCGGATTTTTGCCTCTTTCATATCTTTTCCCCAGGTGTAAAGGCCATGTCCTCGCAAATAAAAGCCGTAGATCTTGGGATGATTGCGGATATATTCGGCAATTTCTGCAGCCAGAGTGGGATAATCTTGGCTATTTTCAAAGATCGGAATTTCGACTCGACTCTCATGAGTGGGAATGCCCAATGCCTTATGCATCTCATATCCTTCCGTAACGATGGAAGTTTTGGGAGCTAAAATCCTCGATAATACGGTGCCGCTTACAGAATGAGTGTGGAGAATCGCGCCCACATTCTCCATTAAAGAATAAATCACTGTATGGATTGCCGTTTCTGCAGAAGGTTTCTTTGAACTATGTTGCGCCATTCCCTGCAAATTCACCAACATTACATCGTCTGTACAAAGCTCGCCCTTATGTTTCCCTGAAACAGTGATGGCAAAGAGATCGGGGCCCAGGCGAATCGAGAAATTTCCTGAAGTCGCGGGACAAAGCCCATTGTCATTGAGAAAACGGCCTGCTTGGACAATTTCTTCAGCTGCTTTTCCCAAAAACTCTTTCTCCACTGGATTTCCCATTCCTAAAAGGGGAAGAAGAACGGCAGCAAAAATAAATTTATTCACAAAAAACTCCTTTAAAAAGGGGGCCGATGGTACTCTTTCGCGGAAGAAATTGTCAAATTCGTTTTTTGCTTGGAGGCAACATGAAAGTTCTTGCGATTCTTTTTACCTGTTTTACCATCGCGCTGTGCGCGACAGATAAACTGCGAGTTTATGACGATACAAATGGAGAAATCCCCGTTTTCAAAACATCTGAAGTTCAGGAGATGACTCCTGTACTCAATTCAATTGGCGTCCGATTTGAACAATGGGAAGCCGCTAAACCGCTCACCAAAGAAGCGACTCAGGAAGAGGTGATCGAGGCCTACAAAGGAGATGTGGAAAGGCTAAAAAACGAAAATGGCTATCGAACGGTGGATGTTCTGAAAATGAATCCCGATTCGCCAAAGAAAGTGGAGCTGCGGAATAAGTTCCTCAATGAGCACACCCACACCGAAGATGAAGTTCGATTCTTTGTCGAAGGCTCCGGCCTCTTTTATCTTCACCACCAAGGCAAGGTCTACATCGTCCTTTGCGAGAAAGGGGATCTGATCAGCATCCCAGCGAATTACAGCCATTGGTTTGATATGGGGAAAGAGCCCTATTTCACCGCCATCCGATTTTTCATCGAACCCAGTGGATGGGTAGCTAATTTTACAAAGAGTCCCATTGCGGAACTCTTTCCCCGATTTGAGTAATTATTGGATATCGATCTGATAAAAGCTCGATACAGAGGGACATCCCGTAGCCGATGTCCCCTCTCTACAGACTAACACAGTCTGCATCCCCACGGCTTTCGCAGCCTTCACTTCATCCATTGAGTCTGTGAGAAAAAGAACTTCTTCCGGAGCCAATCCCATTTTCTCCGCAATCGCCGTATAAGATGCGCTCTCTTTCTTAATCCCCACCTTCGTATCGAAATAACCGGAGAAAAAAGGCGTTATATCGCCATAATTTGAGTGGGAGAAGAGAAGTTTTTGCGCATGGACAGAGCCCGACGAGTAAACATAGAGCGGCATGCCCCTCTCTTTCCAACCCTTCATTTGCAGATAAGCATCTTCATACAAATGGCCCTGGAAATCTCCCCTTCGATATCCCTCATCCCACATCAACCCCTGCAAAGTTTTCAGCGGGGTGAGTTTCTTATCCTGCTCCATCCAAGAAAGGAGCGTTCCAATCACCTGGTCCAAGCTTTCCACTTTTGCCATCTCTTTTACTTCTTGAACGATTTGCAAAACCGCTTCATCCATTTGGTGAGCGTACAAATACTCACCCACATTCTTCTTGGCATAGGGAAAAAGAACATCGTGGACAAAGGAAATAGAGGTTGTGGTCCCCTCGATATCGGTCAACATCGCCTTGACTGATCCCATAGGAAAGGCAATTCGATGCGTGGGGGCTGCAACAATTTCTTGTGCTGGGGGAAGATAGGCGTCTTGCATAGTAAACTCCTGGTTGTTAAAGGGCCAAGAGACTACTGCGCCCATCACTAAAAAGTCAACGAGTCGCTTCGATTGCGACTAATACATCAACTTCTCCAGCAGTAAACTTTTCTCCATAGAGCTCATAATCGCCCGTATAGGTGCGCTTTAAACTCGCCGAGCTCCAAACGCGGCCCCAAGTATCCACGATACTCTTTGGAAATTCTCCCGTTGCCTTATAGACGGCAAAAGTAGATGCAGGAACCGTCTTAACCACCATCCCTTTTGGAACTTGATCAACAGCGGTCACAGGACATCCAATCACAAGGGAATAGGGCTTTGTGTAATCTCCTTCATAATCACAATACAATGCGATCACTTCTTCGGAGGCTTTATTGGGGATTTTGCCAGAAATGCCCTCTTTATAAAACTTCTCCCAATGTTTAGGAATCAGAACAGGGGCGCTATCGCTCCGGTTGGATACGCGGCATTCAATCCCGACAATTTTCATCGCTGGTTTTTGTACAATCTCATACTCTTGCATGCATGACTCCTTATTTTCCCCGTGGACAGCTCCCACAGCCAAAATAGCCCCAATAATTCCTTTAATCATATTCATCCTATCCTCCTAAACATGAACGATGAGCATACCCTCCTCTCCCAGCCGCAATCAAGAAAAAAACATCTATTGATTCATTTAAACCGACTTGATAAAATGTTTGCATGAACCAAAAGCCTTCTTTGCTTTTTCTTACCCTCCTCCTTCTGCGCTCCCAGGCGCAATAACAAAAACTTTTCCTATTACATCCTCAATTAAACCAAAAAAAATTAAAAGGAATAGCTATGCAATTTTCAAATAAACTAGTTGCCGTAATGAATGAAAAAATCGAGCCGGGCGTGATTATGAACGCATTGGCACATATGTGTATTGGATTTGGCGCCCAGATCGGGAAAGAGCCCCTGCATCCCACAAATTACATCGACGCTGATGGGGGGAGTCATCCTTTCATTTCGGAGATGCCTTTCATGATCTTGAAAGCCAATTCAAATAAGATTCGGGGATTGAGGAATTCGGCCCGTGAAATGGGGATCCAATTCGTCGATTTTACTGATACCATGACCGTGGGAACTTATCTTGAGCAGATAGAGCGGACGAAACAAAAAAAGGACGCCGATCTGATCTACTATGGAATCGTCCTTTTTGGCGATTGGGACAAGGTTTCAGAACTCACCCGAAAGTTTTCCCTGTGGAAATAAGATAAATCATTGCTGAACCAGCAAAGGCCAAAAAGACGGGCCACTTCACTCTCTGGTAACCATACAGAGAGTGAAGAATGTTCAATACGGTGAGAAGAATCAAGCCTGGATACACCACTTGCAAAATGGGGCCTAGAAAGGCTGCGATGCCGCTAAATCCCAGATTGGCAAATGCAGTGGTCATCGCCAGCGTCGCCATCAAGGCAATTATGGGGCTAATTTTCTCCTTGCAAAGATCTTTTCGCAGATAATCGGCAAAGATGGAAGCCAGCGTAATCGCCGTTGTCAAACAGGCTGTGATCACCGCCACCGCTGCAATACATCCCCCAGCAGGTCCCAGCAATCGGATCGCAATCGCGCTCAACATCTCTTCTGGAGCCACCTGCAACATCCATCCATGATGCGCAGAAATCAAGCAGAGGCCGACATAGGTGAGAAAGAGAAGAAATGCGGCAATCATACTGGAATAAACCATCTTTTTTAAGGGCGCCTCCTCTTTTTGAAAATGGGGAAGAACGACCGTGGCAAAAAGGAAAGCGGCGATCAGATCCATGGTATTGTATCCCCCGAGCAATCCCTGCAGGAAACTCTCTCCCGCAGCCGGGGCCACAGGATTCAATGGAGCGCCAAACATAAGCCCTACAACGACCAGGATGGCTAGAGAAAGCAAAAGAATGGGAGTTAGAATGACTCCCAAGAAGCCAATGAGCCTTTGCCGCCTAAAGCTGCATCCAAAAATGACCACCGCTGCGAAAACACTAAATATTCCCAAAGACAGCTCAGGCAAATAGGGTTTTGTCATCGCATGCATCAATGTGACCAAACGAGGAATAACGCCAAAAGGGCCAAGAATCAGCTGCAAAAGCAGCAATAGCAGCATGCCTGGAACTCTCCCGATGCGGCCGAAAAAACGATACATATCGGCCTGAAAAAGAACCATGGCACCCAGCCCAAGAAAAGGGACCACAACGGCTGTCACTCCCAGACCTGCGATGGCAGGCCAAATTTGGCCCCCCATAGCTTTGCCAATCAAGAGGGGGAAAATGAGATTCCCCGCCCCAAAAAACATGGAGAAAAGGGCAAGCCCCGTCGTAATCAGGCTCGATTGCCCTCTCTGTACCAGCACTGTCTGCGTTGACATAAAACCCCTATTTCGGCCTAAACTTATAGCAGACAGTCCTTTAAAAATCACTGTTGATCAATACTCAGCGCCAAATTATCCTAGGGCCATGTTTTTACGCCTAACTCTGATCTCACTGCTCGCTCTTTCTACCAGCTGTTCGAAACATTCAGCCAAAAAGCACCGATCCCAACTCGACCACCTCATTGCCCCTGAAGTAAAAAACGACGCCCTCTACGATGCGATCTATCGCCTTTCAAGTACAGAAACCCTATCGACAATTCTTGAAATCGGCTCCTCCAGCGGAGAAGGAAGCACCGCGGCTTTTGTTTCCGGCATCAAAAACAACCCCCACCGCCCCACTCTGGCCTGTGTAGAAGTTTCCAAACGCCGCTTCGCCAAACTCCAGCAACATTACATCAACGAACCCCAGGTGCGCTGCTACAACGTCTCCTCCGTCCCCCTCGAAGCCTTCCCTCAAGAAAGCGACCTCATCTCCTTCTACGAAAATGCGCCCCCCGAAGTGATCCGCCTGCCCCTCTCCCAACTCTTCACTTGGCTAAAACAAGATATTGAATATCTGCAGCAGTCTTCAGTGCCGCAGCGAGGCATCGAGCTCATCAAGCAAGATCTAAAGATCGACCACTTCGACATGGTTCTCATCGACGGCTCCGAATTCACCGGCAGGGCAGAGCTCGATCAACTCTACGGCGCCAAGTTCATTCTCCTGGATGATGTACTGTCTTTCAAAAACCATTCAAACCGTGCCAGACTGCTCAGCGACCCCCGCTATGCGCTCCTGGAAGAAAACCTCTCCCTACGCCACGGCTACTCTATTTTTAGAAGATCCCTCTCAAAAGGAGTTTAGTATGCGCATAACAAAAAATGAGATAATTCCTTCTTTAAGTGGTTTTCAATACGGGTATAATACTTCGATTATTGCAGGAGCTCTTCTATTTATTGCGGCTCAGTTTTCTTTAACGCGATTCCAAGAAGGGATATTGGTTGGAGTGACGATGATTGGGATGTGCTTGGCTTCGTTTTCGGCTATTTTGGCCAATTATTTTGGCAGGAAGAAAGTTCTTTTCCTGAGCGTTTTGATGTTTTTCGGCGGGTGTTTGGGTGCAGCACTGGCTCCAAATTTTTATCTATTGCTGTTGGGAAGATTGCTGGTTGGTTTTGGAGCGGGAATTGCGATTGTTGCCGCTCCTCTTTATCTAGTGGAGATCGCTCCGGCGGAATCGAGAGGAAGCGTCATGAATATGAACCAGGTGGGGCTTGCCTTAGGTTCGCTGCTAGCTTATCTGGCTTGTTATCTTTTGGGGTTTTGGGGAGAGTGGAGGGTGATGTTTGCCCTCGGGCTGATTCCAGCTCTTATTCAATTCGTAGGGCTCTTTTTTATTCCAGAAACCCTGAAAAAGCCGCAGAAAGAGGGCTCCTCATGGAAAAACGTGTTAGAGCCCTCTTTTCGGTCTCGATTTTGGATCATTTTGGGTTTGATTTGCTTTCAGCCTTTGTCTGGAGCGGGCGCAATTTTCTTTTTTGCTCCCAGAGTTTTTGAAAAAGCGGGATTTGCTGATGTGAGCAGCTTTTTGCTGGCTACGGTGATCTTAGGAATCGTCTATTTATTGGCTATTTTCGTCTCCTTTGTGGTCGTAGACCGACTCGGAAGGCGCCCTTTGTTGATTGGATCCTTCTTGGGAATGGGGGTGAGCTTGGCTGTAATCGCTTTCTTTTCCTACATTGGATCGCCATGGCTCAACCAGGTTACGATTACCTTTGTCCTGACTTATATCGCATTCTATTCCATTGGCGCAGGACCCATTCCCCCGATGGTGATTGGGGAAGTTAGCCCCTTGCAAGTGCGAGGACACGTGATGACGTTAATGGGGTTTTTTGGCTGGTTGATCAACTACCTCATTGCACTCACCTTCCTCCCTTTAATGCATTTCCTTTCTTTAAGTGGGGTATTTCTGATCTATACTTGTTTTTGTTTCATTGGAATGATTTATTTTTATAGGAAGCTTCCTGAAACAAAGCAAAAAAGCTTCCAAGAAATTGAAGCCATGTTCTCCTAAATTTCCATTGGTATAAAACCGTCAATTCTTTATTAATTTTAACCAAATTTCTGACTCTCTGAAATTGTCAAATTTAACTTCCAATACTTTAAATCCATTTTTTTCTAAAATGTTTATTAAAGTATGTCCTGAATCATCTTGAGTTAATCCAAGAATATGACAAGCACAGTGAACTTTATGTAATTCTTGCGCAAATGTGTCGGCCCCATAAGGGAGAACTAAGAAAAAGTACCCATCATCCTTTAAAAACTGATGGAATTTTTTAAGACAGAAAATAGGATCATATAGATGCTCTAGTGTATGTGCTGAGAAAATCACATCAAAATACTTTTCTCCAAATTGATTACTCAATTTCTGTAGATCGATGTTTAAAACAGGGTAGCCAACTTGGCTTGCTAGAGAAGCTTTTTCCTTTTCAAGTTCGATACCTATAGCGTTTTTAATCCCCATTTTTTTGAATATTTTTAATGAGGTGCCATCGCCGCATGCAAAATCGCCAATGATTATATTTTTGTCTAAATCTTTCAAAAAATAGTCAGCATAAAACTCATGGGCTTTAGCTATAGTTACAGACCAAGACTCAAGAGATTTCCCTTCAACTATTTGCGCATAAAGATAATCATCGTAATCATCAAATAGTTTGTTTTTTTGAACAATTAAAGCAGGCATTTTCTGAGGTGCATCGGTTGGCTGTTGCATGAATCCAAATTGTTTATGAAGAATAACTCCCGTCAACGAGGCACATAAAAACAAACCAACAAGGCACCTACCCAACATACTTCACCCTAAAAATGAATTAGATCGTCAGAACTCAAGAGACTCTAACAGTAACCAATTTAAATGTTTAGCACTTTTTGATTTGTTGCTAAGTGCCGTCTCGTGCTGCCAAGTTTTGCCCAAGAGTGTGCCATTTCTGTGCCAGAAAAACATTACAATAGCCGGAAATCTCAGCCTTGTTGAGAAATATTTTGAACACATCTATAATTGCCTCTCTAAGAATCCCTTCCAGAGGACATTTGCATGAAAAAGCCAAATGACATTCAACTTGCACCCAACAGCCCATCTTTTGAGTCTCTAAAAAAGATCAATCAATATGGCATAGAATATTGGAGTGCCCGCGATCTTCAGTCATGTCTAGGCTATTCTAAGTGGCATGGATTTGAACCAGCCATCAAAAAATCTATGGGATCATGCAGGCAGTCCGGCAATGATCCTCAAAACCATTTTACAAGCGCCTGTAAAATGGTCGAGATTGGGAGCCATACAAAGAGGGAAGTATAGGAGTTGATGCAATTAAGGCTCACAAAGGTATTGCTCCAAAAGAACAGCTCATGGATCGAATGAACACCACCGAACTTGCGGCCAACCAATTCCGGATGACCCACACACGTGAAAAACTCAAATTGGAAAAAATCAAGAATCAAAGAGATGCCATGGAGACTCACGAAATGGTAGGAAGAGAGGTTCGAGCCGCCATTGCTAAAATCGGTGTTGCGATGCCTGAAAACATCCCGCCCGCTGAGCCGATTAAAAACGTTGAAAAACGGCTGAAAAAGAAAAAGTCGGTTCTGGAATTAGACGACAAAGATGCAGCAGGATTGATTCCGAAAACTCCTTCCTCTGAATAACGACCCCTCTCATTTTCAGCTGCTCGATTCTATCGAGTACCTTTTTTTCAGCGCCAACAAAATAGTTTAACTCACTGATTATTAAAATGCTCGGAGTGGGACTCGAACCCACACCCGTTATTCACGGAGGGGATTTTAAGTCCCCAGTGTCTACCATTCCACCATCCAAGCAAGAGGAAGAAATTTTACGACGAAATAGGAAAAAGAAACAAGCCCGCTGTGGATGCGGGCTTGAAATTATTCTTCTGTAGAGGGATTCTCGTCCGTCTCTTTAGGAATCGGGCGGTCTTCTTCTTCAAAGGCCGTTTCCTCAAAGGTAGTCTTCCCTTCTTTGAAGAAGGTTTCCCCATCTGGTGATTCAGCTGTTTTGTAACGGCTGAGATTGTCCTTGATCAGGGTAGGTGGAGGAGGAAAAAGCTTCGAAATGAAAGAGGGAGCTTTTACGACAGGTTCCTCTTCGCTAGAACGAACAGGAGAATCATCTAGGGGCGATTCCTCAAAGCTTCTGTCGGGTGAGCGCTCCTGAGAATCTTGAGAGTAGGGTTCCTGCGACTGCGATTGGGGCTCGTGGCGATCGCGACCGCGGCGGCCGCGGCGGCGCTTGTCCCGTTTGCGATCCATCGGGGGGCGCTCTGGGGGACGCTCGGAGGAACGGGAGTCAGCGGAAATCTCTTCGCGCGGCTCCTGTTCTTTGTGTTGCTGGCGCGGAGGGGGGGCTTCGCGGCCGCCGCCAATCTTAATGGAGCGGTCGGTGGAGACGTTTTTAAGAACCATGCGAGTCTCTTTGAGCTCGAGGATCTCGTAGTCGCTGACTGGAACAAGAAACGACTTGGGCCGCTCACTTGAGCGGAAAAAGAAGGAGTGCCCAAAGGACACCACTTCTACTGCGTCAACAAAGTAATCTTCCTGACCATTCCCCTTGCTGTTCCGGACGACTAGTTTGCATCCTTCCCGGGGGGTGATCACTGTTTCTATAATAGGTTCGCGTGTAAAATTCACTGAATATACCGTAATTTAAATGGTTTTCGGAGTGGAGTAATGGGGGGTTGTTGGTTGTCAGAGCCGATTGCAAAACCCGCTTTCTTGCACAAATTCGATGATTTTGGTGCTGGTTCGCGCTCGACGCAAATTGACATATCCGAGGGGGCATAGGCAATTTGTGTCGGGACCGAATCCAGCGGCAAAAGCGCGGATTTGGGCTGAAATTGGGGTTTTGCAATTGGCTCTTTATTCTTTCGATGCCATGTACTCCAGCAGGTCGACGACGCGATGGGAATATCCCATTTCGTTGTCGTACCAAGCGATTAATTTATAAAAGCGACGATTCAATCCAATTCCTGCCAACTTATCGAAAATAGCGGAATGGGTGTTACCAATAAAATCTGAAGAGACCAATTGTTCATCCGTCGTCGCGAGGATGCCCTTTAGGTCGGCTTTCGCGGCAGCGTCCATAGCATTTCCAATCTCCTCGTAAGTTGTATCTCGAGAGAGTCGCACCGTAAGGTCGACAACGGATACATCAGGAGTTGGAACGCGAAAAGCCATGCCGGTGAGTTTGCCTTTTAATTCTGGCAAAGAGAGGATCACTGCCTTTGCAGCCCCCGTGCTCGCCGGAATGATATTGCAGCCTGCAGCGCGCCCACCACGCCAGTCTTTATGAGACGGGCCATCGACAGTGGGTTGGCTGGCTGTTAGAGAATGAACGGTTGTCATCAACCCTTCTTCAATGCCAAAATTGTCGAGCAACACTTTGCAAAGCGGCGCTAGACAATTTGTGGTACAAGAAGCGTTGCAGAGAACGAAATCCTTTTTCGGATCGTAGTTTTTATGATTCACGCCCATAACATAGGTGGGCATGTCTTCTTTACCCGGCGCTGTAATCAAGACGCGCTTGGCCCCTGCTTGAAGGTGCTTTTTGGCATCTTCTACATGAGTGAAGCGGCCTGTAGATTCAACGACGTAATCGACTTGATTTTGCTTCCAAGGAAGCTGCGCAGGATCTTTTTCTGCGGAGACTGCAATTTTTTTGCCATCGATGATGAGGCTGCTGCCTTCTGCCTTGACCGTTTTAGGATACGTTCCATGCACCGTATCGTGTTTAAAAAGATAAGCGAGATTGTCCGGAGGAACCAGGTCGTTGATTGCGACGACTTGCAGATGGGGTCTTTGCAAAGCAATCCGGAGAACTAGGCGGCCGATACGGCCGAAACCATTGATAGCAATTCGCTTGGGCATAGAGAATGTCCTTAAAATAAGGAACCTTTTGGGGTCTAAAAAAAGCTTAGCATACCCTATTTTTTGGCTAAAGTAAAGGAATAAAAAACCACCCATAGAGAATGGGTGGTTCGGTGAAAAATTATTTTAGATATTCGATATAACAGGTGGGAGCGCTGTCGCCAATTCGGTCTGCTTTGCGAATGATGCGTGTGTAGCCGCCATTGCGGCCAGCAAAACGATCTTTTAATTCGCCAAAGAGCTTATTGATGACCAGGCGGTCGCGAGGATGGGCGTCTTGCCCCCCTGCCGTTTTGGCTTTTCTGGCTTCTTTCGTCGTTAGGCGATTGAAAGCAATTTTTAGCTCAGAAATCGCATGTCGCTTAGAAGCTAAGGTATTTTTCTTCGCTAACGTGATCATTCGATCCGCTCGACGGCGTAGTTCTTTGGCTTTGACAACGGTAGTTGTGATTCGTTCGTTCTCAATCAAAGACTTGAGCATATTCGAAAGCATGCAGCTTCGGTGGGATCCGGTTCGACCCACTTTAAAGGTGTGTTTTCCGTGTCTCATACTTCAGGGGTTCCCGTTTTTTCTTGTGCGTAGTTTTGAATCACCTGCTTAATATTATCGCGGTTGATCCCATACTTCGATAAATCCATGCCGAGCGAAAGGCCGAGCTCATCGAGCTTTTGCTTAATCTCTGTCAGGGATTTTTTGCCGAAGTTTCTAAATCGGAGCATTTCAGATTCAGGCATAACGACCAGTTCGCCGATCGTGTCAATATTGGCATTGGCAAGGCAGTTGGTCGATCGAACGGAGAGCTCAATCTCATTGATTTTGAGAGAGAGTTTCTGGAGAACTTCATCTCGATCTCGATTGACCTGCATTTCCCCTTTATCAAAGTGAATTGCATGGGTCTTAATTTTATCGAACACTTCGAAGTGAAGAATCCCAATCTGGGCAGCGAAGGTAAGCGCCTCGACTGGAGTGACTCGACCATCTGTTGTCACTTCGAGAATCAATCGATCGAAGTCTGTATCTTGTCCAACGCGCGTATTTTCTACATAGTAGTTCACTAAGCGGACTGGAGAGAATGCAGAGTCGATAATGATCTCGTCGACTTGCCGCTCAAAATCAGTGTGTCTTTCTGAGGGGACATAACCGCGGCCAGATCCAATTCGGAGGTCGATCCTTTTGGTCATCGGTTTTGTAGCTGTGAAGATGTGATGGCTTGGATTTACGATTTCGAAATCAGTCTGCCCCATGAGGTCTTTGAGAGTGACCTTATAAGAGCCGCCCCCCTTCTCAATCATCTCATCGGTGATATCGAGAACTTTTGTAATCATCTTGATATCGCGCGGATGAACATCATCTCCTGTTGTGTGCCTTCTTAAGAGAGCACCCTTCAGATTCAAGACGATGTGAGTCATGTCTTGGATGACGCCTTCAATCGCCATGTATTCGTGAGGGACTCCCTCAATCCTTACCGATAGGATAGCTGGAGCCTCTAGGGAGGCTAACATGATCCTTCGCAGGGCGTTGCCAACAGTATGGCCAAATCCACGCTCAAAAGGCTCTACGATAAACCGGGCAAACGTACTCGTTTGGTTCGATTCATCTAATTTAATTTTTTCTGGCATCTCAAATTTGCCATACTTTACGGCCATGTTAGAACTCCTCAAATTTTAAACTTAAACACGTCTACGTTTACGCGCTCTGCATCCGTTATGGGGAACGGGTGTTTTGTCGCGGATGATGCTAATTGCAAGTCCTGCGCTCTGAAGACCTCGGACAGCCGATTCGCGTCCTGCGCCGGGTCCATTGAGGTTGACTTCACATTCTTTCATTCCTACAGACATCGCCTCTTTAGCGGCATTTTGCGCCGCAACAGTCGCTGCAAATGCAGAGGATTTTTTCGAACCAGTAAAATTGGACTTTCCAGCAGAAGACCATGCAATCACATTGCCAGCCAAATCGGTGATCGAAACAGTGGTGTTGTTGAATGTCGCCTTTACATGGGCTATTCCAGCTGGTACTGTGCGCTGAACTTTCTTTTTAACTCTGACCGCAGCTTTCTTCGGCGGTGCTTTTTGTTCTTGCTTAGCCAAGGTTCATCTCCTCTGATTAGATTTTCTTGTTGGCAACAGTTTTGCGTTTGCCTTTACGCGTACGGGCATTCGTTCGGGTTCTTTGACCTCGTACAGGCAGGCCGATACGATGGCGCATGCCGCGATAACAATGAATCCCAATCAGACGCTTAATATTATTTTGGATCTGACGGCGCAGATCTCCCTCAACGACATACTCAGACTGGAGTACGGCGTTCAACTGTGCGATTTGATCTTCATTTAACTCTTTCGCCCGCATATCCTTGTTCAGCCCTAGCTTCTCAATGATCTGGTTCGAGAGTTTCCTGCCGATGCCATAAATGTACATCAGGCTCACTTCTAGTCGCTTGTTGTCTGGAATATCAATTCCGATGACTCTAGGCATATTTTTAAATCCTTCCAACTAAAATAGCATGTAAACTGGTTAAATCACAATGGCTTATCGGCCCCTTAGGCGCCCTTTTGTCATAAAGCCTTCATATCTTTTCATAAGTAAATGAGACTCAATCTGTTTCGTCGTATCTAAAATCACTCCTACGAGGATCAAGAGAGAGGTTCCACCAAAAAATTGACTAATATTTGCATCGACGCCCATGAACCGGCCGATCATTGTCGGCAAAATCGCGATGATGGCGAGAAAAACGGCGCCAGCCAGGGTAATTCGGCTCATGGTCGCTTCCAGGTAATCCTGGGTCGGTTTTCCCTGCCGAATGCCGGGGATAAAGGCTCCATTTTTCTTCATGTCTGAGGCGATCTGGTCGGGCTTGAATTGGGTTGCAGTCCAAAAGTAAGTAAAAAATAAAATTAACATAACATAAAAGATCATATAAACCCAAGAGCCGGGAGAGAGGTAATTGGACATTTGCCCCATCCAGGTTCCTTTGCCTATGAATTGCCCGATTGTAGCTGGGAACATCAGCAAGGCTGAAGCAAAGATCACAGGAATGACCCCTGCATGGTTAATTTTGAGGGGGATATGGGAATTCCCGCCTTGGACTTCGTGGCGTCCTACAATCCGCCTTGCATATTGAAGAGGGATCCGTCTTTGGCCCTGGATAATCAAAATTGTGCCGATGACAATCAGGACAAACAGGGAGCAAAGGACCACTAAAGTGGCAAAGGTCAGCTGACCTACTTCTTGAGATTCGAGATTCAATTGCTTGAGAATGGAGCCAATCGTGCTTGGGAAGGAAGCGAGAATCCCCACCGCGATGATCAAGCTAATTCCGTTGCCCACCCCTTTTTCAGTGATCTGTTCTCCAATCCACATGAGGAGGAGCGTTCCCGCTGTCATCGTGACCATGACGGTCAGATAAAAGAGCCAAGAAAACCCAAAAATTTGTATATCGACGATTTCTGGAACGATAATGCCTGGGCTAGAAAGATTCATCCTCACAGCGAATTTCGCAAAAAGGCCCGATTGGAAGAGGGAAAGAATCAGGGTGGCCATCCGGGTCCATTTGGAGAGCTTGCGGCGCCCTTGATCTGGGCTTTCCCGAATCTCCCGCTGCATGGAGGGAATCAAAGCGATCAATAGCTGCATGATGATCGATGCAGAGATATAGGGCATGACCCCAAGAGCCAATAGCGTCATCTTGGCAAACGCACCGCCTGAAAAAATATCGACGAGTTGGAAGAGGTTTTGCCCTCCCCCTGTCGCAAATTTAAATAGGTTGATGGCTACCTCAGCATTGATGCCAGGCACGGGGATATAAGCCCCAACTCGGCATACAGCAAGGAGAATCAGGGTATAAAAAATCTTTACCCGAAGTTCTGGAATCCCAAAAATGCGCTGGATCGCTTGGATCATATTTTTTCGCTTTAGTCTAGAACGGTGTAGGAAATCCCTTTCGCTTTCAGTTTTTCAACTGCAGCCTCAGAAAAGCTATGCGCTTCAATTTTCACTTTCTTGGTAAGTTCGCCATTGGCAAGGATCTTGATCCCTCCAGTAACGCGGCGAGCAACCAGTCCTTTTTCTCGAAGAGAAACTGGGTTGACCGTTTCTCCATCCACGAAATAGGCTTCTAAAGTGGATAGGGCAATCGCTGCGGTTGGTTTTGCAAAGCGGCCTCGAGTGAATCCCCGAATCGGCAATTTTCGATAAAGAGGTACTTGTCCCCCTTCATATCCGAAACGCTTTTTATATCCTTGCCGAGCGCTATCCCCTTTTCCGCCTCGTCCTGAAGTGGCTCCTCGTTTAGACCCGATGCCGCGACCAATGCGCTGCACTTTCTTTTTGGGTCTAGAAGTGTTTTTTAATTCTGCTAGGTTAGTCATGAGAATGGACTCCTTTTCTCTCTGCAAAGCATTCTTCTCGATTTCTCAATTGTGAGAATGCTTTGAAAGTAGCTTTCACCTGGTTGAGTGGGTTGTTCGATCCAAGATTTTTTGCAATGACGTCTTTTACGCCACCCAGCTCAAGCACCGAGCGGACTTTAGAGCCAGCGACAATGCCTGTTCCAGCAGGCGCAGGCTTCAGCAAAATTTTGGCTCCATCCCATTCGACATAGATTTCATGAGGAATGGTAGACCCTTCCATTTCAATGGTATATATATTTTTTCTCGCGGCTTCTGATCCTTTGCGGATGGCATCGGACACCTCGTTGGCTTTCGCGAATCCGTAGCCTACATGACCTTGTCCATCGCCTACGAGAATGAGCGCAGAAAAGCTAAACTTGCGGCCGCCCTTGGTGACTGTTGCACAGCGATTGATGTAGAGAACTTTCTCTTCAAATTCAGTTCCGAAATCTTCTTGCCGTTTTTTCTCAGCGTATTTTGCCATCTCTTTTCCCTAACGTTAAAATTGCAAGCCAGCTTCGCGAGCGCCCTTAGCCAACTCGGCGATGACCCCATGAAACTTATAGCGACCTCGGTCAAAAATGACAGAGTTGATTTTTTGCTTCTTCGCAAGTCCAGCGATCTGTTTGCCGATTTCGAGAGCCGCTTTTTTTGACTTTTTCTTCAAAGAGGAATCTTCTTGCGAAAGGGTTCCCACTCCAGCCAAAGTGACAGACTTTTCATCGTCGATTAACTGCGCATAGATATGATTGTTTGTTTTAGAGACAGAAAGACGGGGTCTTTCTGCACTTCCTAAAATCTTTTTGCGCACACGCATGACGCGTGATTTTCTCGCTTTAATTCTTCTTGTTTGAGCGTTATCCATAATTATGCTTTACCTTTGGCTGCCTTGCCTTCTTTCTTGCGAACGTACTCGTTCTCATAGCGGACCCCTTTGCCTTTATAAGGCTCGGGCGGCTTCATCGCTCGAACGGCCGCAGCAAATTGTCCCACTTCTCTCTTATCGGCTCCCTTAATGCTGATCGCAGTGCCTTTATCCACGGCTACTTGAATATTTTTAGGAATATTGAGCGCGGTCGGATGGGAATAGCCGAGTTGTAAATCGAGTTTGCTGCCCTGGACGTTTGCTCTATACCCGACTCCAATCAGGGTGAGTTTGACCTCATACCCTTCAGAAACACCGATTACATTGTTCTTTAGAAGGGATCGAAACAGTCCATGCAGAGCTCCGTCTGGAGCTACCTTTTCATCCCGCTCTATAATGGCAACGGTCCCTTCAATTTTCAAATGAAGTCCAGTGGGGAGCTTAAGCTCGAGAGATCCTTTTGGACCCTTAATGGTCAAAAGTCCTTCTCTGCTCGTCTTAATTTCCACTCCTTTCGGAATAGAAATTGGAGTTTTTCCTAGTCTTGACATAGTCTCTGTTCTCCGTTTACCAAACCGTACACAGAAATTCGCCGCCAACTTTCAAGTTGCGGGCCGTTTCGCCGTCCATCACCCCTTGTGGTGTAGAGACGATGGCAATTCCCATCCCATTGAAAATCTTAGGGATTCGATCGTATCCAATGTATTGACGCAATCCACAGGTCGATATTCGCGTTAGACCTTGGATGACCGATTCACGCGATTTTGTGTATCGGAGAAACACTCGAATTTTATGCTTCTCATCATTCACTAAGAAATTCTCAATGAAACCATGATCCTTTAAAATTTCGAGAATCCTGATTTTGATCTTGCTTGAGCTTAAATCGACGTAGCGATGCTGTGCGTTTTTTGCATTGCGGATTTTCGTTAAGAGCTCAGCAATGGGATCATTAAATGCCATAATTTTTCTCTCTCACTTAAATGGAAAACCCAAAAGGGTCAGTAGTTCAATACAATCTTCATCATTCTTTGCGGAAGTCACGACCGTGATGTTCATTCCCTGAGCTCTTTTCACCTTATCGAGGTTGATCTCGGGGAAGATTTGTTGGTCGCTAATTCCAAAATTATAGTTTCCTCTTCCATCGCACTTCTTGCTGAACCCGCGAAAGTCGCGAATTCGAGGAGAGGCGATATTACAGAATCGATCAAAAAAATCATACATCCGTTTGCCGCGCAGTGTCACCATGAGACCGATCGGTTGGTCTTCTCGTAATTTAAAGTTGGAAATCGCTTTTTTAGAACGAGTTACAACAGGGCGCTGGCTAGACAGCATAGCCAATTCATCGCTATGTTCTTGGAGTGCATTCTTATCTTTAAGCGCTTCCGCAAGACCCATGCTAATAACAATCTTTTTCAAGACAGGCAAAGACATTGGGCTGCGGTCGGGATGCCGCTCTCGTAGCTGAGGAAAAAGTTCATCTTTAAATTTCTTGTATAATCTGGACATGCTTCTCTCTTCTATGCAGGTTTTTTAACCGAACGATAGACGGATTCTTTCCCACCGGCCTTATAAACCAGTTCCCGTTTTCCATTCTTATCTTGTTTTACGCTTACCTTTAAGCGCTTTCCTTCTTTATCGCAGAGACATACATTCGAGATGTGGATGGGAGTTTCCATTTCCACAATTCGCCCGCCTTGTGTTTGCTGCGTCCGTTTCAGGTGCTTTTTGCGCACATTGATTCCTTGAATCAATACGCGGTCTTCGCTGCGAGAAAGAACTTCTCCTGTCTTTCCTTTGTCATTTCCTGCGATCACTAGGACGCGGTCGCCTTTTCGTATCCATTTGCTCATTAAATCACCTCAGGAGCCAGGGAACCGATCTTGATAAAACCGCCATCGCGCACTTCGCGGGCAATGGGTCCAAAGATTCGGGTTCCACGGGGGTTATTCTTATCGTCGATAATCACGCAGCTATTGTCATAAAAGCGGAGGAGCGAGCCATCGGGTCTGCGAATATAGGCTTTCGTGCGGACAACGACCGCTTTGACCACTTCCCCTTTTTTCACCGTTCCCTTCGGATCGGCTTCTTTAATAGAGCATACGATGATGTCTCCGACTCGCGCGTATCGTTTTCGCGTGCCACCGAGGACTTTAAAACAGCGGACTCGCTTTGCACCGGTATTATCCGCCACTTCCAGATCAGTTTCTTGTTGAATCATACTATCCCTTAGTCTGTTAAAGAACCTCGACGACGCGCCATCGCTTCAATTTGGACAGAGGTCTTGTTTCCATAATACGGACCTTCTGGCCTACTTCGATGGCATTGCTCTCGTCATGTGCGTAATATTTCTTTGTTCGCTCGATGACTTTTGCATATTTCTTATGTCTCATCTTGCGGCTTACCTTTACCGTGACTGTCTTTTCCATCTTATTGGAGATGACAGTGCCGATATTCTCTTTTCTGCTTCCTCGAGTCTCTGCGCTCATGCGATCCCCTTTTGTTTCAGACTCACAAGCGTGAGTATTCTCGCTTTATTTCTTCGCATTTCTTTCATCTGATGCGGTTTTTCCAATTTTCTTTGGGTCGCGAGTTCATTGCGCATCTTAAAAATTTCCCGATCGAGATCCTTCGCTGAAATTTGTAGCTCGGCGATCGTTTGATCTTTCAACTCTGTCTCTTTTTTTTTCTTCTGCTTAGCCATCGTCTACACTCTCTCCAATCGATCGACAAATTTTGTCCGAATCGGCAATTTTGCCGCTGCGAGCCGAAGCGCTTCTTGCGCTTCTTCTCGCGTAACGCCGCCTACTTCAAATAGGATTCTTCCAGGACGGACTGTCGCTACATAGTGATCTGGAGCCCCTTTTCCTGTACCCATTCGAGTTTCAGCCGGCTTTTTGGAAACTGGCTTATCGGGGAATACGCGGATCCAAACTTGCCCTTTTCGGCTAAAGGTGCGGGAAATGGTGACGCGGCAAGCTTCAATCTGCTGCGCTGTCAGCCAGCATCGATCGAGCGACTGCATCCCAAATTCGCCAAATTCAATGTAGGCGCCGCCTTTAGCGAGGCCGGTCATTTTTCCTTTTTGCTGCTTCCGATACTTCGTTCGCTTTGGACCTGTTGCCATGGTTAGCCTCCCATCGCAATAGCAGGCTTAACGGGAGCGATCACATCTTCGCCTTTATTGATCCAAACTTTAACCCCGATCGATCCATACGTCGTTTCTGCACGTCCCATTGCATAGTCGATATCGGCGCGCAATGTATGGAGAGGAATTCGCCCTTCTTTATACCATTCGACGCGAGCAATTTCAGCTCCGCCGATTCGTCCGCCAATTTGAACTTTAATCCCAGCTGCTCCTGCATCCATCGAAGTCTGCATCGCTTTTTTCAATACGCGGCGGAAGGGAATTCTCCGCTCGAGTTGCTTCGCGATTCCATCAGCAACGAGTTTTGCATCGAGATCGGGTCGTTTAATTTCTTCCACTTCGATCCAGACTTCTTTTCCAGTCAGATTTCGGAGCTCATTCTTGAGCACATCGATTTCCGATCCTTTCTTCCCGATGACCAATCCAGGTCTCGCTGTGATAATCGTGACTTCGATCTTGCCGCTCATCCGTTTAATCTGAAAACGGGAGGCTCCCTGGCATGCAGGTTTCGTCAGGAGAAGTTTCCGGATTTTCCAATCTTCACCGATCAGTCCCCCGAATTCCTGTTTATTTGCAAACCAGTTGGAGAGCCACTTCTTGCGGCGCACGAGGCGGAATCCAATCGGCGATACTTTTTGTCCCATAGTTCTTCTCTCTTAATTTTGCGGGGTCTCAGTCGTCACAATAATTGTAAAATGGCTCGTCCGTTTATTCACTGGAACGGAGGAACCTCGGCTTCGAGCTTTTGCCCTTCTCAGGATCGGGCCCGGATCGACTCGGACTTCATGTACTTTTAATGTCTCGCGGCGCGCATCCAGTTGCGTTTCCGCATTGGCCACAGCGCTATCGAGCGTCTTCTTTAAAAGGCGTCCCCCTCTTAACTTCGAATAAAGAAGTTGAAGAGAGGCTTTTTCTACGCTTAAGCCGCGAATCAAATCTGCAGCATAACGGGCTTTGCGCGGCGATATTCTCACATATTTCGTAATCGATTTAGCAAATTGCATCGGTTATCCCCCTCCGGCAGCTGGTGCAGCTGGCGCTGCAGCTGGTGCAGCCGCTTGCGTTTGAGCAGGTCCCGCTGCGGCAGCTACTGCTGCTGCTGATTTCTTCGGGTGTCCTTTAAAGAATCTCGTAGGTGAGAATTCTCCCAAACGATGCCCGACCATGTTTTCGGAAACGTAAACGGTAATGAATTTCTTCCCGTTATGGACATCGAATGTATGCCCGACCATGTCGGGAATGATCATCGACCGTCGCGACCAAGTCTTAATGACTTTTTTCGCGCCCTCTTTGTTGTTTTTATCGACCTTAGCCATTAGATGGTGGTCTACAAATGGGCCTTTTTTCAGTGATCTTCCCATACTACCTTCGCTCTTTTACTATCCATTTTCTGGTTTTTTTATTCGGACGGGTACGGAACCCTTTTGCAAATTGAGCCCAAGGGGATTGTGGATGATTTCCCTTGCCTCGTCCTTCTCCCCCGCCATGCGGGTGGTCTACTGGGTTCATCGCAACGCCGCGAACTGTGGGCCGAACGCCCATCCATCTGGAACGTCCCGCTTTGCCGATCACGCGGAGATTGTGTTCCGCATTTGAAACAGCGCCAAAAGTCGCTCTGCAATTTTCATGGATGAGGCGAACTTCTCCTGAAGGAAGCTTGACCGTCGCATAGCCGTTGCTGCGCGCTAAAAGCTGCGCTGACAAACCGGCGGAGCGAATCATTTGAGCTCCTTTTCCAGGGCGTAACTCAATATTGTGGATGACAGAGCCGAGCGGCATGAATTTAAGCCGCATGCAGCATCCAATTTTAAATGGAGGCTCATCGCTCGTTGAAACGACATCGCCCACTTTGATTCCTTGGGGAGCAATGATGTATTTCTTTTCCCCATCTCTATAGTGGAGAAGGGCGATCAAAGCGGATCGATTGGGGTCATACTCCACAGATGCGACAGTGGCTGGAATATTTTCCTTATCGCGCTTGAAATCGATCAGCCGGTACATTTTTTTATGCGCGCCCCCTTTGTGGCGGCAAGTGATGTGCCCGCTATGATTGCGTCCATTCGTGCGCCGCTTTTTAATCAAAAGCGATTTGGGCGCTGGCTTTGCACTCGGAGCTAATTCCAAGAGCACTGGAAGGACTAGTTTTCTTTGTCCTGGAGTTGTGGGTCGAAATAATTTCGGCATAGTCTAATTCCTCACACTTGCTCGTCTATCGCGTCGCCGGGACGAAGCGTGATAATTGCTTTTTTATATCCGGCTGTCTTCCCTGTAAATCCTCGAACGCGTCTTTTTTTCGAACCTACATTCACTGTATTTACAGAAATGACCTTGATTTTCTTGTCAGCGTAAATCTGTTCAAGCGCCCAGGCAATTTGCGTTTTATTGGCTTTAGGATCGACGTTGAAGACGACTTTCGGCGTATTGCAGCGGCTCACTGAACGATTGCTTTTTGCATGTTGTAGATTTTCCAGAACACGGCTCTTTTCCGTCACACGCCGGCCTTTGATGATGTCGTAAGGATTCTTCATGATACACCTAAAATCGAGAGAAATTCATCTACCGCTGAGTCGAGAACTACGAGTTCCTGACAGCGAGCCAATTCATACCCATTCACTTGGGGGAGCATCGCATACTCTTTTTTAGGGAGATTGCGGAGACTCTTCACAAAATTTGTATGGGGATTTGCCATTTCACCGCTGGCTCCCTTGCTTTCGCCAAGGACCAGTACGCGGCGGTTTGTTTTTTCGATCTTATCGAAGAAGTCGGCTATTTTCTTTGTTTTCGGATGCTTCATTTCCACTTTGTGGAGAATGTGAACTTGGTTGGCTTTAATCTTTTCTGCAACCAAGGCCCGAATGGCGGCGCGGCGCTCTTTTTTATTGATACGGACGTGGATATCAAACTTTGGCTTAGGACCAAATACGATACCGCCCCCTTTGTATTGAGGCGCAGCTAAGTCCCCTTGCCGTGAACGGCCTTGCCCTTTTTGAGGGTGGGGCTTTCTGCCCGTGCGATTGATTTCATTTCGCCGCTTTGTGCTGGCTGACCACTGACGGGCATTATTCCGGAGTGCGACAATATAATCTTTCACTGACTGAGGATGGGCCGTTGCCTCTAGTTGGGCATCATCAACCTGAATCGTGCCGATTTCTTTCCCTGTCAGATCATACTTTTTAAGTGTTGCCACGGTTTTATCCCCTCTTCTTTGCTTTTCTAATGTAGACAACGCCGCTTCGCGCACCAGGGACGGCGCCTTCTACTAAAAGAAGGTTTCCCTTGATTGCGACAACTCTTAAATTTTGGACGGTATGGCGATCGCCACCCATGCGAGAGGCTCTCTTGCCGCCGGGATAGCAACGACCTGGAGTCGATCTCATCCCTGTCGATCCCATATGGCGGTGAAATCCAGAACCATGGGCTCCGGGTCCTCCAGACATATTGAAGAGTTTCATGACTCCCTGGAAGCCTTTCCCCTTCGTCATCCCCTCGATATCGACAAATTTTGCATCGGCAAAAACACTCGCATCGAGCTTTTGACCGACTTGGTATTGGTCGACGTCATCTAGGCGCGATTCGTGGACCACGCGGCATAGTTCTGCCTGTGATTTTGCAAAATGACCTTTGATGGGCTTTTTCGCACGATCCGCCTGAGATTTTGTCATTGGCATGCCAGCGACCTGAATCCCATTATAGCCATGCTTTTCTTTGCGCATAATTTGCAGAATCGTATTCGGCTCAGCCAAAATGACCGTACAGACAATCAGTTTGCCATCTTGATCGAAGACTTGCGCCATACCTTTTTTCTGGCCAATCAATGTCAGCGACATAGGTTTTCCTTTTCCATCTCAGAATTTCCATTCAGAACAGCAAGCGAGCACAAATTGGCTGAAGCGAAAAGGAGAAACTTCGTTCTCTCAAGCTTCTTTGACCTACCGCGCTTAACCCGCAAACTTTGTCGTTTGGGGTGGCATGCGTGAACTGATTTAATATGCTGTAGGATCATACGAGAGGTGGCGGATTCTATTCAACCGTTTTTTTTGGGATCTCGAAAAATTCCCCATCTTTAAGCTGACGGCGGCTCCTGAAACAGGCAGAGTCGGCCTGCTCAGTTAATTGAATTTTTGACTTGAGATCGCAGATACGCGTCCCAATGGGAAGGCGGAGTTGGGTGGGCAAAATAACCTCTCCAGCAATTGCCACCTCGATCTCAGACAATTCTTGGATCACAAGATGGGTCGGCGCCTCGATTCTCGCTGTGAGATCAATCTTTTTTAGATCTGCATACCGCTTGAGACCTGCCTTTTTGCAAACACTCTGGATGGGAGTTCCAGGAATGATTTGATAGATTCCAGGCTTTCGGACAGCTCCCTCAACTAGGACAGCCACCATCTCGGATGGCTTAAGATCTGCCTCAGAAATCGCAATCATGGCTCGATGGACATTGATTTTTGCAATCAGAACAATGGAAGCGAGAATGGCGAGAAGGCTGATGACGAGGATCCATTCGGGTGATTTTAAAGATTTTTTCATAGATAAACTAAGGAGGCGCTGGAAGATCCAGCGCCCATGGAAAAGCTTAGGCAATTGCCGTTGCAACTTGCACGTGTTTTGTATCGAAGAATTTGATTGGCTTGAATTGCATTCCCGCTTCGAAAACGCCTGCAGCGCCTGCAAAGCAAGTTCCCGCAAGGGCAACCAAAATCATCGCAATAGCGGGCATTAATGGGCCGCCAAGAGCTAAAAGAGAAAGGGCGAAAACAGTCGTTACAGCAGAACAAACCGCTTTCATCGTAGTGAAGAAGGTGAGTTTCTTTGTGTCTTTCAATCCCTTCTGTATACGTACATCGGCGCCTGCTTCTACCGCGCTCTGCAATATTTTGCTTGCCTTTAGATGATCTTGTGCGCCTGTTGTCGCACCAGCGACGTTATGCACTAAATCAGGCACATCGCCAGCAATTTTGAAAGCAGTGCTTCCGCTGACGAGAGAAATTGCATACAAATACATGGCAGTCGCATCTGCACTCTTATCCACTGATTCCAATACTTTGCGGCAATAAGCTCCAGGCATCGTTCCTGGCCCTTCCTTTTCCTTCAGATTCTTCCAGGAAGCCAACATATGTCGCGTAACGCTTGGAAGGCGAGGAATTGTAAGCATGGTCCAAGCCAGGGTAAACTTGCCAGCCAACCCTTTGAAGAAGCCTTTCATAGAGCTGCCGAGTTTATCCAATATTTCAGTAGCGGCTCTCGTGATTCTTTCGAAAAATTGCAAAATGCGAAATGCGCCATTTGCCGATTCAGAAAAATCAATGAAGTGATTTTTCCTAGAAACCACTCCCCCGTTTTCATCGAGGTATTTTTTATTATTGAACAGATTGATCTTGAGATTATCAACAGTTACTGTAACTGCGGGTTGCACATTTGCCATACATCACCTTTGGTTCCGGTTTTTTCAAAGCGGAACATAATAAGTTCGCATGGCATTAATGTAAAGAAATGTCTAAGCGGTTACGTGGACAACAGAGTGATCGATCAATAGATTTGGCCGCGACTGTTTGTAGAGCTGGCTGGAAATTGCAAGAGTTACAGTTGCTAAAGCCATGATCGCAAAAATAATCGCTGGAAGAAGAGGAGCCCCCATTGCAAAGACAACAAGACCCAAAACACCCGCAAGAGTCGCAAGCACGCCTTTGGCAAATTTCATTATATCGAAATTTTTCGTCTCTTGGTTGGTTTTCAGAGCGCGTTTCTTTTCATCCGGTTCCATGTTGGTTTCTTTAGCGATGGCTTTTTCGAGTTTTTTTGATCTAAGGATGTTTTCTCCATGAATTTCAATGTCCGCAGCATCGGCCACGAGATCGAAAGTAGAGCCAACTGTTCTTAGAACGGGAATGCTTGTAGCAAGAGCTACGGCATAGGAATCAATCGCCAACATATCGGCCATATCATGAGTCGCTTTGATTATTTTTCGTCTAAAAGCGCCAGGGACTGAACTTTTTTTGCCTAAATCAGCGACTGATTTAATTGCATCTTGCGTTACAGATGGGATCCGAGGGATGGAAAGGGCAGAAATTCCAATCCCCAATGCTGAATCAATTTGAGTTAGCTGCTTGGAAGGAGCCCTGCCTGCCAATTCACGCGTTGCGTTCACTCCTCGGCAAATATTCCTCGTCGCTTGGATGGTTCGAAGAGCGCCAATCGATGTAGTCGTAAATTTACTGACATGCTGAAAAGCAGATAGTTTCGCGTCTGGATTGGGTTCTATATTTAAATTTACAATTTCAGCCATAAAAAGTTTTTCCTATTTATCACAAATAATAAATAAGCCTGAATTAAATGGAAAGATAGTAAGATTAATTGAATATAATGGACTTTTGACCGCGCAGCCAGTCGGCCCCGCCCATCGCTTTTTTCCCTTCTGGCTGTACTTGAAGAAGCTTTAGAGCCCCCTCACCGCAGGCGACGACCGCATCAGAAGGAGAAAGGATCTCCCCCGGCTTTCCTTTCAAGGATGGAAGCCATTGAGCACGAAGGACTTTCAATCTTTTTTTCTCGGGGCCAGATTGGACCCAGCACCAGGCCCCGGGACGAGGGGAAAAGGCCCGGATGAGATTATGGAGATATTTTGAATCGAGGGTCCAGTCGATTTCCCCCTCTTCCAATTCAATTTTTGATGCATAGGTGGCCGAGTTGTGGTCTTGGGGAGTGCCTAGAGGTATCCCTTTTTGAAGAACGGAAAGAAGCAGCGGCTTTGCGATCTCGCAAAGTTTGGCCTCCAACTCCCCAAATGTCATATCTATAGGAATTTCAAATTTTGCGACCGCTATGACATCCCCTGCGTCGAGCTGTCGAACTATTTTTTGAATCGCAACGCCCGTTTCTGTTTCCCCCTCCATCAGCGTTCGGTGGATAGGAGCTGCACCCCTAAACTTAGGGAGAAGGCTAGGATGGACATTGATACTCCCAAGAGGGGGAATGTCAAGGAGTTTTTGGGAAAGAATTTGTCCATAGGCCACGACGACAAAGAGATCTGCTTTCAAAGCAGTAAGTTCGGCAAGAAATGCTTCGTTCGAGGCTTTTTCGGGTTGTAAGATGGGGATGTGAGGGGCCTTTTCTAAAGCGACCGATTTGACAGGCGAAGGAGCGAGTTGTAGAGCCCTTCCTTTGGGTCGATCAGGCTGCGTGACAATGGCTGCAATGGAGACACCCTGCTCAAATAGGTAGCCGAGAATTTCCGCTGCAAAATAGGGAGTGCCGAAAAAGACAATTTTCATTCCTCGAAATACTGCTCTTCAGGTTCTCCGGGAACATGGCCTGAGCGGGTTATGCCTTCCAGTCCGATCAATCCTCTTTTTGAGGATTTACAAAACTCAATCCAATGGAGAACTTCTTTGTGGGGTTGTATCTCTTTTTCAATTTGAGCAATCGCTTCCTCTAATCGAAGGCCCGACCGGTAGGTAATTTTAAAGGCCTTGCTCAAAGCAATCCGCACTTCCAAGGGAAATTTATGCCGCTTTAAACCGATGATATTGATGCCGCCAAACTTGTAGGGAAAGCCGCCGCCGACTGTAAATGGGGGGACATCGCGAGGAACGCGACTGAATCCTCCCACCATCGCGTAGCTCCCAATGCGGGAGAATTGATGGACGGGGGTCATTCCGCCAATGATGGCACAATCCTCTACGATTACATGGCCGGCCAACATGGCGCTATTGGACATGACAACGCGGTTTCCAATTTCACAATTATGCGCTACATGGCAATAAGCCATGATGAGGCATTGATCGCCAATTCGAACAGTTGAATTTTCCTGACATGAAGCATTGATCGTGACAAATTCGCGAATTTCACAATTTTTACCGATGACGACATAGGTCGTCTCTCCGCGAAATTTGAGATCCTGCGTTTTCGTTCCGATGCTGGCGCTAGGCCAGATGATCGTCCCTTCTCCAATGGTGGTATTCCCATCTATATAGGCATGCGATTTGATCACTACATTGTCGTGCAGGGTCACTGTCTTTTTTACAACTGCAAAAGGTTCGATTGTGACATTTTTACCGATTTTGGCTCCGGGTTCTACAACGGCAAGAGGGTGTTGGTTAGACATGGAAATCCGTGTTCAATTTGGCTTTACAATTGGTCTTTATCTACAAGGGCAAAACTAAGTTCCGCTTCAACTGCGAGGAGATCCCCAATCATTGCTTTCGCACTGATCTTCCCTCCATTTCCACTCACATGGAGTCCTTTTGCATGCAAATGGAGCACATCGCCGGGTAAAACAGGCTTGCGGAATTTTGCATTCGTTACATTCAAAAGGACTGCGATTTTCTTGTCATATCCTTTTTGATGCACAAGGATGCCTCCCGTTTGCGCTAAGGCTTCTAAAATCAAAACGCCCGGCATAATTGGAACACCGGGAAAATGACCTTGGAAAAAGGGCTCATTGACTGTAACGTTTTTCAACCCGATGATCTCATTCTCTTCTAAATTTAAATAAATAACCCGGTCGACGAGGAGAAATGGATAACGATGGGGTAAAATCTTTTCGATCTCTTTCGCATTAAAAATATAAGTGCGCTCTGCCATTAACAGCTCTCCAGATTTGCGGTTTTTGCGAGGAGCTTCGCAAACGCGACATTGCTTGCATGACCCGATCGAACAGCAATGATATGACCGTGCAGGGGCGCTCCAATGAGAGCCAAATCTCCGATCAAATCGAGGATTTTATGCCGAACCATTTCATCCGGAAAACGAGCTCCTTCAGGATTTAGAATTTGATCTCCTTTAATAATGAGCGCATTTTCAAGTCCGCCTCCCTTAATGATCCCCTTCTCAATAAAGGGGAGAATGTCTTCGTAAAGAGAAAATGTGCGACATGAGGCGATTTCTTCCACAAACCGTTTCGGATTCAAAGAAAGAGAATAATACTGGGAGCGGAGAACTGTCGACTGAGGATAATGCATGGTGTAACTCAATCGAAATTCAGGACAGGGCAATGCAATTAAATGGACTTCGCCCTCAGACCAAAAAAGAGGTTGAGAAATCCGAGCATACTGGCGCGGGATTCCCAATGATTTCAATTGAATTTTCTCAATCAAATCGACAAAAATCTTGGCGCTTCCATCTCCCGCGGGAATTTCGGGTCCCTGCACTTCAACTCGAACATTATCGACTTGCATTGAATACAAAGCCGAAAGAAGATGTTCGACCATAAAAATGCTTCCCTTTTCTGAAGCAAGCCTTGTGCATCGGGGAGCTTCTCTTACAAAAGAGAGATGGGCTGGAATTTCAGGTTTTCCGGGGAGATCCACTCGTTCGAAAACAATTCCGCTATTTGCAGGTGCAGGACAAAGGGTCAATGAAACTTTTTCGCCTGTAAAAAGACCGACTCCGGAAACCGATGCTTTGCGCGAAAGTGTTTTCTGCATCTCGGCAGAGTCAGAAGATATCAAAACATACCCCGTATAATAGCATGGTGAGAACGTCGGATTTAGCTAGAAACTTAACCGAGAGTTTGATTTAGGGCAACTTTTTCTTCCGGCCTAAGAAACCAAAGGCGATCGACAGGACGCTGAATCCCAAAATCGCCTGATCTCCCCACCAAGTGTAGAGAGTGTGGTAAGAGCGGATCGGCAAAGAAAGATAGAGAGCTTCTGCTTTCGTTTCCGAAACAGGCAAGCAAGCCAATGGCCTGCCAAAACAGTCGACGCCTCCAGTGATCCCCGTATTGCAAGCGCGCACAATATAAACGCCATTTTCAACAGCGCGGACTCGGCCATGGTCAAAATGTTGTTGGGGAAGTCGAGAGCTTGGGAACCAAACATCGTTGGATAGATTCACGAAAAGCTCAGCTCCTGATTTGCGTAAATCGCGAGTCAATCCAGAATAAATCTCTTCAATGCAAATTGAAACACCGATGGGGATACAGGCTTGGAAAATTTTTACCTCAGTTCCCGGTTCAAACGCATCGCCAATTCCAAATTCCTCTCGGAGGAAACGAGCGATGAACTTCCAGCTTTTCAAAGGAACATATTCGGTGGCGGGAACTAAAACTCTTTTTTCATATCGGACAGGACTGTTTCCTTGAGGAGAAAAATAAAAGGCCGCATTGTATTTCGCATCTTTTTTTAGATCATGATCGTCTAGACCTAAAATAACATCGGCTTGAAAATGATTCGCCAGCGCTTGAGCCAGAAATGTATTATTTACGCTGTGCGAATTTCCAAAGGGAGCTTGGATAGGTGGAAAATCGCGGATAGCCTCCTCTCCAAAAAAGTCGATCCAGAAAGCTTTTACCAAATGGAAAGGAAAGAGGTCTCGATAAGCGCCATAGGGAAAAGATGCCTCGGGTAATACGATCAAATCAACTTTTTTTTCTTCCTTCAGACAACGTAAAATCCTTTCCCACTGCTCAAGAGGAGGAATAAAAACATGAGCATATCGCTTCTGATAATCTTTTTGTTCGGGTAGCAATCCAGTTTGAACGAGTGCAACGGATAGGTTCTTAGAAGAGGGGTGGCTTCGCTCGATCCAATGTAAATGCAGGAAGCCGTATCCATAGGGCAGTAGAGCTAGAAACGCCCAGATCGCAATGTTCCGCTTGGTTTTCTCTAGGAAAAATGCTTTTAAGGCGGTCAAATTGACCAGAATGACCCAAAACGAAAGGCCATAGATTCCAAAGAGGGAGGCCCATTGAAGGGAAAGAGGAGAATCGACTAAAGCCAGGCCTACGGGATTCCATGTAAAGCCAGTAAGAAAGTAGAGGCGGACCCATTCAAAACAAACCCAGACGCCTGCGATGGCTAAACAACGGCGGAAATCAAGGGGAGGCTGAACCAGGAAAGAGAGACATGCAAATTGAATGCCTAGCCCCAGCAATAGGAAAAGGTAAACAAAGAGGATCAAAGGTCCCATGTAGAGAGTCGAAGTCATCCAAGAGAGTTGAATTCCCTGGACAGCTCCAAACCAAAGAATTGCAAGGAGAAAGCGATCGCGAGCTCGGGGGAAAAAAAACATGGAGCGCCAGAAGAGAGCAAAGCCTAAACAGCCGGCAAATAGTCCAAATCCAGGAACCCAGGCTGGCTGGCCAAAAGCGACGAGAAAAAAACTAAAGAGCAGCCAGAATAGCATTTATCCCAACTTGATCGTTTGAAAAGGATCTCCCCCACCTACTTTCGCTTGAGCTCCAAATACAAGAATCAAAAGAAGGCCTCCTAAAATGGCGAGATTTTTAAGGAACATGATCGTCTGCATTTCCTGCATGGGGCCTTGTTCGAACCAAAATGGATGCATGATGAGGGTGACTGGGATCAAAAAAAGTATAAGCAGTGCAGCCCCCAATTTTTCTTTGACGCCGAGAATGACTAAGAGCCCACCGATGATTTCGAACAAGGTAGCTGTGATAAGAAGAAGGGGCGTCCAAGGAGCTACCATAGCTAAACAATTTTGAGCCGCTTCGGAAAACCCAAGATAGGTCTGCCATTCGCAAAGTTGATTCATCAATGACTTTTCGGTGTCGTGCCAATTCAATATTTTGCTAATCACAGCGGTTAAAAAGATCAACCCGATAAAAAATCGGGCGAGAACAATCGTGAACATGCGGATAAATTTCATAAAACTCCTGGAAATCTTAAGAATGTCAAAACTACACATATTTTTCTAGATTATGAGCACTTAAAAGGCTAAAATGTTCCCCCATGAGACTTTCCTATTGCGATCATCATATCATTTCTTTTTTACGCCTCTTCGCCGATTCGATGAAACCGCTCGATCTCGCTTTGAGCCACTATCTCCGCGATCACAAAAGCATTGGCGCTCATGACCGGAGAACGATCGGGGAAACTCTCTATGGCATGGTCCGCTGGAAATCGATGATCGACCATTTTTGCCCCTCCCCCGATCCAAAGGAGCGCCTCTTCTGCTTTCGGAAGATGGCCGAGTGGCAAAAGGATCCGACGATTCCAGAACCGGCCCGTCTTGGAGTCAATGAATTTCTTTATGGACGTTTTTATGCTATTTTTGGCGCTGAAAAAACTCGCTCTCTTTGCCATATCCTCAATGGAACAGCGCCTACCACAATCCGCGCCAATTTATTGAAGACGACCCGAGAGGATCTGATCCGAATTTTTGAAGGAAAATTTGAGGTGGCGCCTTGCGAGCAGGCCCCAGCTGGGCTTCAATTCAAAAAAAGATCTCCCTTATTCGCTCTTCCTGAATTTAAAGAGGGTCTTTTTGAGATGCAGGATGAAGGAAGTCAGCTCATTGCGAATCTTGTCCAATGTAAACCAGGGGAACATGTCCTTGATTATTGCAGCGGCTCGGGCGGCAAAACGCTCGCGTTTGCTCCAGCTATGCAAGGAAAAGGGCAAATTTATCTCCATGATATTCGACCCTGGGTCTTACAAGAAGCCAGCAAGCGATTGAAGCGCGCTGGAATCCAGAATGCACAAACCTTAATTCCTGGGCATCCGCAGCTAGCGGCAATCCGCGGCAAGGTCAACTGGGTGCTCGCCGATGTTCCCTGCACTGGGACGGGGACTCTTCGCCGCAACCCCGATGCAAAGTGGAAAATCGATGCGGCCATGGTAGAACGGCTCGTTTTAGAACAGCGGGAAATCGTGAAACAGGCAGTAGAATTTTTAAAACCAGGGGGGCGCCTCGTCTATGCCACTTGCAGCCTATTGCCAGAAGAGAATCAAGAACAGACAACCTATTTTTTAAAACATCATCCTCTAGCTTTAGAAGGAGAACCCCTCTCTCTTCTGCCTAAAGAGGGGGGAATGGATGGCTTTTATTCTGCACTATTCAGAAAAATTTAACCTTGGTACAATCGTCGTCTATGAATAAAACTTTTTTTCTATTTCTCATCTGTGCGGGGGCATTATCTGCAGCGATGCCCAACGTCGATTTTTCGAGTGAATCAAAGATCGCAGTTCAAAATAGCATTCTTGCGAAAGTGAATGGGCGCACGATCTCGATGATCGATGTGAAAAAGAAAATGGATCTCCTCTTCCATCAAAATTACCCTCAGCTCGTTGAATCGAATCAAGCCCGTTTTCAATTTTATCAACTGAGCTGGCGCCGCGTTCTGATGGAAATGATCGATCATGAATTGATGCTGGCCGATGCAGTGGATAAAGAAGTGAAGTTGACAGATGGAGAAGTCCGGGAAGAGCTGGAGAGACGGTTTGGCCCCAATGTGATGCTCACTTTAGATAAAATTGGCCTTACCTACGATGAAACTTGGAAAATGATAAAGGATGAATTGTTTGTCCACCGGATGAGCTGGTGGTTCGTCCAGTCTAAAGCCATGCAAAATATCACCCCTCAAGACATCCGACAAGCCTACCGCCTCTATTTAAAAGAAAATCCTCCCTTTCAAGAATGGACCTATCGCGTCATCTCGATCCGAGCGGATCAGGCAGATGAAAAACTTTCAGATGAACTCTATCAATTCCTCATTCAAACCAATCCCCAAAATCAAAGCCCAGAACTGCTAGCTGAAAAGCTCAAACAGTTTGAAACTCCAACTGTCTCTGTACAGCTCTCCCAAGAATATGTCGCAGCAGATAAAGATCTCTCTGAAGTGCATAGAGCTTCTCTATCGCCTTTGAATCCTGGCACTTATAGCAAGCCATCCTTTCAATTGAGCCGCGTCGATAAAAAAACAGTCTATCGTATTTTCTATCTCGTTCAAAAAGAGGATCATCCTGCACCTGCTTTTGATACAATGTCCAATGAACTCCGAAATCATCTGCTCGAAAAAGCAGTTGCTCAACAGTCGCAGCAGTATCTCGAAAAACTACGCAAACACTATGGTTTCGATCCCGCTCATTTGAAACAGGCGGTGCCCGAAGACTTACACCCCTTTTCTCTTGAATGATCTTATCTGAATTAATTCCTTTTCTAGAAAGAATCGGGGCTCGTCCCAAGAAGAGCCTTTCACAGAATTTTTTGATCGATCCAAATATTGTCCGAAAAATTGTCGACATGGCGGAAATTCGTCCAGGAGACACAGTTTTGGAAATTGGACCTGGGCCTGGAGCCTTAACAGCAGAGCTTCTTTCAGCGGGCGCCCATGTATTGGCCATAGAAATGGATCGGACATTCGCACGAGAGCTGATCCGCCTTCAAACTTCCGATCAGCGACTCCGGGTCGTAGAAGCCGATTTCCTCAAGTTTCCTCTCGAACATTTGCGCTCACCTTTAAAAGTCGTCGCCAATCTTCCCTATCATATCACAGCGCCGATCTTGGGTAAGATCTGCCAAGCTTCAAAACTCTTCTCATCTATGACCCTCATGGTCCAAAAAGAGGTAGGAGAGAGAATCGTTGCTTCTTGCGGATGCAAAGATTACAGCCCTCTCACTGTTTTTATTCAGTTCTATACTCGGATTCGCCGCCTGATTTCAGTTCCCGCCAGCTGTTTCTACCCCCGTCCCAAAGTAGATTCTTCCGTGATCCGGTTTGATTTCCAACCCCCACCCCCTGTCGACGCTACAGCCTTTTTCTCTTTAGTAAAAAAGGCCTTTCAGCAAAGAAGAAAGATGGTCACCACTTCTCTTGGCATCAAAAAGGAAACCCTCTCAGCCATCGGCGTCAACGAGGGCGCCCGCCCAGAAAATCTTCCTTTAGAAAAATGGCTGGAACTATTCGAAAAACTTGACGAACATTTCTCTTAGAGTTAAGAGGAAAGACCCTTTGATTTCTTGCAGAGCGATCAAATCTCCTTTCTGCAAGAGCCTTTGCTCTGCATCGAGAACTCTGATTTCGCCCACTTTTTGCCCTTTGCGAATGGGCAGAGGAGGGAAATTCCAATGTAAAGCCGCTTTACATTCAGGTTCTTCCGCTGGGAAAAACTCAATGGCGAGCTCTTTTGTCAGGGCTGCGTGAAGGAGAGTTTTGGATCCAGGAACTTCTTGCGTAAAAATATTTTCAGGTCCCAATAAGCGCCGCTTTTCTTTTTGCTCGGCAAAAGCTGCCTCAAAAAGACGGGTCGCCTCTACGTATCGCGAGGCTTTCTTCTCACATCCTAAAAGAACTGCAATTAATGTGCGCCCCTCATGCTCTGCAGCAGCCACCAAAGTACTTTTTGCTGCGGAGTGAAATCCGGTTTTCACTCCAATCGCTTTTGAATAATAATGGCGCCCCGGCTTGATTAAGGAATTAAAATTCTCAATTTCTCCTTGAGGCTGCTTATTCGTTTTCGGCTTAAGGTAAGTCTCTTTTGAAACAATCTCTCTAAATTTAGGAATTTGAAGGGCCTTTTTCGTGATGAGGCAGATATCGTAAGCAGTAGTAAAATGCTCTGGATGATGAAGGCCGTGAGGATTGGAAAACTGGGTATTTTTACATCCCAGATTTCTTATATAAGCATTCATTTCTTCGAGAAAGGCTGGGACTGACCCAGATAAAAATACAGCTAGGGCATTTGCCGCATCATTTCCCGAGACCAGCATCAATCCATGAAGAAGAGCTTCTACCGAAAGCACTTCCCCTTTTAAGATCCTCATGCTACTGCCGTCAGATTCCTGCCAATAGGAAGGAGCCTCTTTTAGATTCTTAGGATTCTTCATTTTCAAAGCTTCTCCCGAAACAGTCACCATCTGGTTCATGAGAGGTTTTTTCTGATCTAAAATATAGAGAGCTGTGGCGATCTTTGTGATACTCGCAGGATAGGCGGGGACATAAGCCTGTTTCTCAAAAAGAATCGCCCCCGTATCTGCGTTCATGACAATTGCGGAATGCGCAGTCACTGAAACATTTAAAGGCTTTGCATGCAGGGATATCGCAATCAAAATCAAAATCAAAAAGAAACGCATACTTCCAGAAAAAAAGACCATCTTACCGAACTCATTTTCCCCAGTCAATAAAAAGGGGGGCAAAATCCATACTTGACAAGTCCTCAAAAATGATCTAATCTGAGGGAACGGTGTGATTCACGGGAGGAAGAGATGCTCAACCCAGCGCAAATCGAAGAGGCTTATAAAGAATTCATGGGCAATCTCCCGCTGTGGGCCCATGATGGAATCTCTCTTATTGATCTTAAATTCCTCTACGATGAAGGTTTACTGAGCGTCCTTCATGATGATAAATCAGATCCCGATGACCTAACTCAATATTTCCATGTGATTGAAAGTGTGGAGAAAGTGACTCTTTTCAATGAGCAGTTCATCATCTGGATCATTCCAAAAATGGAAACGGATCAACCCCTGACCTATGTGCTGATCGCTCTGAATCATCCAGAAAAGGCGCATCTAGAGGTCGTCTTCATGACTCGAGGCGTCTATAATACCCCCCGTTATGTCCTTAAGGTTCTACAACATTATCTCGTGGATATGCTGGAAACCCAGGCAACTCTTACTTTGTTTGAGAAGAATGGATAAGAATCAGGACGTTAGATCCTTTTTCTCTCTCGTAACGTACTTCATCCATACATTTGAGTAGGAAAAAAATTCCCAGTCCCCCTTCTTCCCGATCTTCGAGAGAGGCATTTAGGTCTATTTTTGAAGAATATTCTAAAGGATTGAACGGAGGACCTTGATCGCGGATCGAGATTTCTACCCTTTTCCCAGGAAAGGAATTTACTTCGATTTCAATTTTTCCCGAACGGTCTTTGTATGCGTGGTGAATGATATTGACGAGAGCCTCTTCAGAGGCTAATTCGATTTTGCTCAAGATTGCCTGATCATACTGCATCGGAACCAGTTGATTCTGAATCCAATGGAGCATGGAATGAAGTTGATCGAGTTTTGCAGAGAAGGTTTTCTTTATCACCATTCAGAAGATAGGGCGTCGACTATTTTTTGAGCAATCTTTGCGTAGATAGGCCGGGTTGCTGCCTCTTGCGCCGTTTCATTCGATTCGAGCTGTCCTAAAGAAAAAGGCAATACCGTTGTGAAAACTCCCGTAGCGCTGATAAATGTTAAATCCTGCAAGGAATCCCCATCCACATAATCATAATCGGCTTGAGCTGAAATTTGATAAGGCCCATAAGCTATTTGTTCTCCCTGAAACAAGATGGCCTCAATATTCAACGTTTTCCTTCCTTCACATGCGAGGAGATTTTTTTTAATTTCTCCGGTGATTTTTTGGCGGTCTCTCCGATAGCCGATTGTCTCAAATTGAGAATCTTTCATCGTTACTTGGAGGCGATAATCCCCTCCTGAGTGGCGCACATCGGCTAAACCCGATGTGCTGAGCGCGCGGATGATCTCATTTGTCAAAGAGCCATCTTCATCTCCACGCACAAAGGGAACTGTAATCGTGGGTCTTTCGCTACAGGGATATTCGGGCTGCCAGCGATAGCCGCATCCCGCAAGAAAAATGAGATAACTAAAACTTGCCAGCAGCTTGTAAAGCTTCAAGTTTTTGACGAGCTGCAATGGCCGCCTCTGTGTTTGGATAGTTGGCGATCACTTTGGTATAGTAGATAATGGAAGCGGGAATTTTTTTAGTCTTCTCAAAAAAATAACCGGTGTCGAGGAGGTTTTGAGCAAAGATTTCTTGCATTTGCGCCAAGATTTTTTCCGCTTCAACCAAGCGAGGCTCTCGGGGAAAGGCGAGGCGAAACTTGCGCAAATTCACATCGGCGAGATCGAGCCGATCTGGATCGAGATTTTGGGCTTGGCATTGCAAGAGATAAATGCGGTTTTTCTCTAGAAAAGCCTCAGCCGCCAAATCATTTTTCGGGAATCGCCGAATCAGAAGATCAAGCGTTTCCAACCCCGGTTTATAATCTTCAAACTCAACTTGAATTTTCGCTTTGCTCAACATCGATCGGGCGCTCATTTCTGAGTGAGGCAGGGCGGCGATCACTTCATCGTAAATTTTTAGAGCATCTTCTTTTGCTGAAAGCCATGCGGGCAATTTATGAGAGCCAAAGAGCCGCTTCTTCGCTCCATTTGCAAATTGCTCTGCGATCATGAATTTATATTCGATTGCATCTTCAAAGCGTTTGGGCGATGGGTAGTTCAAATAGGCACTAAATGCCTCATTCGAATATTCGAGTTGCCCCAAGCCATAATAAGCCTCGCCGATCACGAAAGAAGCATCTTGAGCAAATGGAGAGGTGGGAAAATTATAAGAGATCATCTCCGCGTAATCGACAACAGTCCACCAATCTTGGGCTGCAATCGCATCTTGCAATGCGCTATTGTACTCCTGCACAGAAAACCCTTGCGGGGTGTCCCAAACTAGCTCGTTTTCTTCGAGCGCCCCCAATGAGGAGAGAGAAGCAAGAAATAGACAGATGGCCTTTTTTATCATAAAACACCATCAAGGGTAGGCGATCTCTCTCATTCTGTCAACCCGCCTATTCCTTCAACAAGTTTTTTTAACTTTTCCTGAAAGGGCCGATCCACTTTTACTCCCCACTGGGAGTCGATAGAAACGACCCCTATGCGCCGATCTGCCGCGTGGAAATGAAGATCCAGGGTCGATTTGCCCGGATGGCTGCGAAAGAGCTCTTTCAGCAAGAGGATATGGCTATGACGGGTCTGATTTGCATCTAGGCGAAGTTTTATTTTAACAATCTCTTCTTTTTCAGAGGTCACGGCGCCTCCCTTTTCTTTACTTTTCCATTTAGGTTCAGGGGCCTTCGATTGGGCTCTTAGCTTGTCGTAAAGATCATCGCAAAGCTTCATTCTCGCCTCATCCACTGCCGTGAGGTCGTCCAGATAGCGGCAAGAAAGCTGAACCGACCCTTCTTTCCGCTCAATCTGCAAAATGCCAAAAAGAAGTTGATTTTCCCTGAGTAGCGCTCCCTTCTCTTCATACATTTCGGACCAAATGGGGAGCTCGAAGCGCTCCATTCCATCGCCAATGAGGAGGATCGCAAATTTTTTCTGGCTCTTGCTGGAAACTTTCGTAGCTACAGTTTCGATCACAAAAGCGGCGCGGAAGAGGGTCCCATCAGGGAGGGTTTCCACTTCTTGGAGCGGAACGCAAGAAAGCCGTCCCAAAATTTTCTTATATCCATCCATTGGATGGCCTGTCAGATAAAAACCAAGCAATTCCTTTTCCCGCTGAAAGAGCTGCAAAGGGGTCGACTTCTTAAGAACAGGCGGAGGAGTGGTAAATGGTTTTTCAGATTCATCAATCAAAGAAAAGAGATTGAGGACGCCCAATGAGGCTTCTTTTTGGTCTCGAGACGCTTCTTCATACATCGCCTCCACGCTTTCCCGCATCGCATCGCGCGTCCAGCCAGTAAAATCAAAGCATCCTGCGTCGATGAGGATCTCTATCTGTTTTTTCCCCACGCGCGTCTTATCGATGCGCTGAATAAAATCATAGAGGCTCAAATAAGGCCCGCTGCGGCTTCGCTCTTCGATCGCCAGTTCGACAATTCCCCCGCCAACTCCTTTAATGCCCGACATGGCAAAGCGAATGCCCTCTTTTGTCGCGCTAAATTCGCTTCCCGCTTGATTCACATCGGGAGGAAGCACGGCGAGATGAAGCGCCTTTGCCTCGCCGATGAATTTGGCGAGCTTCGAGATATCGTCCCGATCGCAAGTCATGAGAGCCGCCATCCATTCGCCCGGATAATTGGCCTTAAAATAAGCGGTAGCATAGGAGAGATAGGCGTAGGCCGCGGCATGGGACTTATTGAAGCCATATGAGGCAAATTTCTCAATTTTATCGAAGATGCGGCCCGCGGTCTCTTCATCGATGTTTTTCTTCTGACAGCCGCCTAAAAATTTCTCTCGCTGCCGCGCCATTTCCTCTTTGTCTTTTTTCCCCATCGCACGGCGAAGCACATCCCCTTCTCCCAGCGTGTAGCCTGCGAGAGTGCTTGCAATTTGCATCACCTGCTCTTGATAGACCATCACGCCATAAGTCTCAGCTAAGATATCTTTCATGAGCGGATGATCGATTTCAATCGTCTCTCTGCCATGTTTGCGGTTGATGAAGGAGGGAATCATATCCATCGGGCCTGGGCGATAAAGCGCATTGACAGCGATGATCTCTTCAAACGTATCGATATGGAGCTGCTTCGCTAAATCTTGCATCCCTCCCGACTCGAGCTGGAAGACACCAAGCGATTTTCTTTGATTCAACAAATCGAAGGTCGCCTGATCATCAAGAGGCAAGTTGCCCCAATCGATTTTCTTCCCCGTATTCACGGCAATCGCATCGACACACTTTTGAATCGAGGTCAATGTCTTCAATCCCAAAAAGTCGATTTTCAACATACCGACGCTTTCAACAGGCTTCATCGCATATTGGGTCACGACCATTTCTGAATCTTTTGCAATGCATACGGGAATATGATCAGTGATCGGACTTGCGGAAATGATAAGACCTGCCGCATGCGTACTCGTGTTGCGGATCGAGCCTTCTGCTTTTTTCGCCATTTCCAAAACGCTGCGCGCTTCTTCATCGCTTTGCATCAGACGCGTGAGTTCCGGATCGATCTGAAACGCCTTTTCCAACGTCATCGTGGGATCTTCGGGGACGAGCGCGGCAATCTCATTTACTTTGGAAAGGGGAACGTTGAGTACGCGGCCCACATCGCGGATCGCCATTTTGGCTTTCATCGTTCCAAAAGTGATGATCTGCGCCACTTTTTCTTTCCCATACTTGGCAACAACATAGTCGATGACCTCTTGCCGCCTATCCATACAGATGTCCACGTCGATATCTGGATAAGAAATCCTCTCTGGATTGATGAATCGCTCAAAGAAGAGATGGAAACGAAGCGGCTCAATGTCCGTGATTCCAATGAGATAGGAAATGATCGATCCAGCGGCAGAGCCTCTTCCAGGTCCCATCGGAATATTTCGCCGTTTGGCCCAAGAGATGAAGTCATACACGATCAGCATGTAATCGGACATTCCCTTTGAGGTGAGAATTTCAAATTCATACTTAAAGCGATCGTGCACCACCTGCAATGGATCGCGAGCTGGGTACTTCAAAGCCACGGGCTTCAATCGCTCTGGAGTGTAGCGGGTGGCAATGCCTTTTTCGCAGAGCTCGTACAAAAACTGTTCGGCTGCTTTTAATCGCTCCGCTTTTGTATATGTTTTCCCTTCCAAAGCGGGAGGGATAAAAACAGGATAATGCTTCGTCTTGAAATCGAGCTCGCATTTGCATTTTTCTGCGATTTGCATCGTCGCTTCAATCGCTTCAGGAAGATCTGCGAAAAGAGCGCTCATTTGTTCAGGCGATTTGAAATAAAGTTCATGCGACGATGTCGTTTCCCGTTTCGGATTCGGGGCTTTATTTTTCGGATTGCCTGCAGAATCTCTTTCCCAAATTTCACAAGGCTCTCCCGATTGGATATTGAGCAAAATCTCATGGGCGCGCCAATCATCCTGTTCGATGTAGTGGATGCCATTCGTCGCAACAACGGGAATCCCAGTTGCTTTCGAAAGCTCGATGAGCTTTACGTTGACCTTTTGCTGATTTGCGACATATTCGCGCATCTTTTGAATCAGCCAGCTCTCCTCTCCCAAATCAGCTTCATTCAATGGATGGCGCTGCAGTTCAAAATAGAAATCTTCCCCAAATAGCTTCTGATACCATTCTACTTCTGCGCTCAAAGATTCCCCTTCCAAAATTTGATATCCCATCGGGCCATGAATTCCGCCCGAAAGGCAAATCAATCCCTCAAAGTGGGCTGCAAGGATCTCTTTATCAATGCGAGGCTTGTAATAAAACCCCTCTAAGAATCCGATCGACGATAATTTGCAGAGATTTTGAAATCCTTTCTTATCTTTGGCCAACAGCACAATGGGAAACCCATTTGGAATCCCCACAACCCGCTTCTTCTCCAATCGCGAGCCAGGCGCCATCCAAATTTCGCAGCCGATAATCGGTTTGACTCCAGCCGCCTTGCAAGCTTTATAGAAATCGATGGCTCCATATAAATTTCCCTCATCCGTGAGAGCCAAAGCGGGAATTTTATAGGCTTTTGCTTTCTCTGCCAAAGCAGTGACAGAAGCGGTGGAATCGAGAATCGAATACTGAGAATGTACGTTGAGTGGAATCCAAGTCATAGCCCTAAAGTATACCTAAAAACCCTTTTTTTGTTTGTGAGGAAACTCTTTCCCTACTAAAAAGAAACTTATGGACGTACCTCATCATGAACATCCCCCTCTCTATCATCTGAAATTGGGAATTCTCTTCATTTTACTCGCCTGGCTATTCTTTACTCTCATGGCCACCCTTTCCCGCTTTGCCACTGCCACCCTCTCTCTTTCAACAGTGATCTTTTTCCAAAA
>DATIHQ010000023.1:0-1830 GCA_035480535.1 Chlamydiales bacterium | reverse complement strand
ATCTGCATTGTGAAGCGCCGGAATATCGTTCACGCCATCGCCTAAATAGCCAACGATATGCCCTGCATTTCTCAATGCCATCACAATCCGCTGCTTTTGGCCCGGTTCGATTTCGGCGAAAATATTTTTCTCGCGGACGATGTTTATCAATTGCTCATCGCTGGCCTCTTCGATTTGTTTACCTGTGATCAATTGGGCATGAGGCAAATTCAATGCCGTAGCGATGTGGCGCGCGACTGCGTGATAATCGCCGCTCAAAATCTTTAGATTGACCCCTTTCTTTTTTAACTCTTCCACAACTTGCTGAATATCGGGCTTAATCGGATCGAGAAAATAGAAGAATCCAAGCAAAATCAATCCCTGTTCTTCTCTCCCTTCCCCATAAGCGACAGCTAAAATCCGAAATCCCTGGCTGCTCTTTTCATCGAAGAATTTTTCAATCGCCTCTCTTCTTTCATCGAGAGAAATCACATTTCCATCGGGAAGTTCTACCCGATTGCAAACGGAGAGAACTGGCAAAACCGCGCCCTTTACGAGGATCATTTCATGCCCCTCATGTTCTACGATGACGCTCAACCGCTTTCGATTGAAATCATAGGGGATTTCATCGATCAGGTTCCACCCGCCAAGATCGAAATTCATCTTTTGCTGAATTGCTTGATCGAGCGGATTTGTATAGGCTGTTTGCATCTTGGAATTCACATAGCCGAAAAAGGCCGCCTTTTCGCTCTCATTGTCTTCGACTCCGGTCACATGATCCAACTCGATTTTCCCCATCGTGATGGTTCCCGTCTTGTCGGTGCAAAGAACATCCATTTGGCCAAAATTCTCGATGGAGGCTAACCTCTTGATGATCACTTTTTTCTGCGCCATTTTTCGGGCGCCGTGAGAGAGATTTACGCTAATGATCGCAGGCAATAGCTGCGGCGTCAATCCAACAGCCAAGGCTAAGGAAAAAAGAAACGATTGTAAAACGGGGCGATGCAGGAATACGTTCACGATAAAAATCGCGGCGACAAGAATCACCGTTACGAGCAAGAGAAAAAGACCAAACTTGCGCACCCCCACTTCAAAGGCCGTTTCCGGCGGCTTAAAGCGGCTTTTTTCTACAATATCTCCATATTTGGTCGATCTGCCAATCGCCGTCACAACGGCTGTCGCCACTCCGCTGGCCACTACTGTGCCCATGAAAAGGGGTTGCTCCTTCCCTTTTTCAACAGGAATGCTTTCTCCCGTCAGCGTCGATTCATCGACAAACAGGCGATTTGCCTCGATCACTTGGCAATCTGCAGGGACAACATCCCCCGCATTTAACACCACAATATCGCCAACCACCACCTGCTCTAGCGGGATTTCCTCTTCTTTTCCCTCCCGCCGCACCATCGCTTTTGTTTCAACTAGCCTTAGCAATTTCTCCAGCGAATGGATGGCGCCCCGCTCCTGAAAAAAACCCAGCAAACCGCTTAAAACGACGATGGTGCAAATAATACTCGAATCGATCTTGCCGCCTAAAGAAAAGGAAAGAATCCCAGCGCCGATCAAGAGCAAGATCAAAGGACTTTTAAATTGGGAAAAAAATAGACGCAGCCCGCGCGCCCTTTCAGGCCGCTTTAAAGAATTGGGGCCATATTTCCTGAGCCGCTCCGCCGCTTCTGCCTGGGTCAAACCCTGGATATTGAATTCCATGCCCAGATGTTATATCAATAAAAACCTTTTACCGTCTCCACCAGACATCGCACGGCGTCCACTGGCATATCGGGCTTGACTCCATGGCCTAGATTCACAATAAAACCACTATCGCCCCGCATCGATTCCAAAAGTTCTCCCGTT
>DATIHQ010000022.1:0-29208 GCA_035480535.1 Chlamydiales bacterium | reverse complement strand
GAGAAGGCCTCTGCGACAAAAATTCCACCTGCCAGGGCGAGAAGCACTTCTCTTCGCAATAGGACTGCTGCAACTCCGATGATTCCGCCCAAGGCAAGTGATCCCGTGTCTCCCATAAAGATCTGCGCCGGATAGCCGTTGTACCAAAGAAATCCAAGAGCCGCCCCCGCCAGCGCAAAGAGATAAACGGCGATTTCTCCACTTCCTTCGATGTAGAGAATGTTTAAGTAGCGAGCTAAATCGATGTGGTTAGAGAGAAAGGCAAAAAGCGCCAGGACGAGGGAAACCATGACTAGGCAGCCGGCGGCTAGGCCATCTAGGCCGTCAGTCAGATTGACAGCATTGGAAGCTCCTGTAATCACAAAAACGATGAGGAAAAAAGCGGCGATGGTTGGGAGAATCGCGATTGGATCCTTGAAAAAGGGAAGATAGAATTGCTCGATGTATTCTTGCGTCGAGAGGGTGAGCGTGCGGATGATGGGTCTTTTCCCCTCTTGCGGTTCTACAATTTGCTCTTTAGCCGTGGGAGGGCGGAAAAATTTCTCTCCCGCAATGGCATTTGTAAAGGCGGGAATGAGTAAATAAAGGGCGATGAGAGAGGAAAAGCCTATTTGGCAGAGCATTTTCTTCCGCGCTTTCAATCCTTTGCTGTTTTTAAAGCGCAGCTTTAGGTAATCGTCGGCAGCGCCCAGACAACCGAGCACAAGCGTAGTCAAAAAAAGAATCAGCGTAAAAACATTCCGCAAATCCATCCATAGGAAGAGAGCCGTCCCCATTGAAAAGAGAATGAGAACTCCCCCCATCGTCGGCGTATCCTTCTTTTTCCCATGCAATTCAGCGAGAAGCGGACATTCTTGCACACTCCGGATCTCCTGTCCGATTTTCATTTCATAGAGCTTCTTTATAAAGCGGGGGCCCAGGAAAATGCAGAGGAGAAGTGAGGTGGCCGCCGCCAAAATCATCCGCGTAGAAAAATAGGTAAATGCCATCGGGATTTTCCAATCGAGAGAATCGCGCAGCCATTCGATCAGAAAAAGAAGCATTTATCTTCCTAAAATTTCAAAGATTTTTTCCAGCTGCATACGGCGGGAGCCCTTCACCAAAACGACATCGCCTGGGCACATCAATTCCTTCAGTCTTTGCGTTAAACTTTCATGATCGGAAAAATGTTCTGCCGGCTTTTTTACCTCATCGAACATTTCGCAATAGGCCAATGCTTCCGGCCCAATAGCCAAAAGGTGATCGGAAAATGTATGGGCCAAACGCCCCACTTCTCGATGGGAATTTTCTGAATAAGATCCCAACTCCACCATCGTCGCCAAAACGGCGATCCGCTTTCCCCCCTCCTTAGGTTCAGGAAGGTTCGTCAATGCAGCGCGCATTGAATCGGGATTGGCATTGTAGGCGTCATTGATGAAGGTGACTCCCTCTTTTTCAAATTGCTCAAATCTCATTTTCGGCAATTGCAATTGTCCAATTTGTTGATTGATCTCATCCCATTCCAATTTCATCTGCCGAGCCACGCTCACGGCTCCCAAAAAGTTGTGCAGCACATGGGGCTGATGAAAAGGCAAGTGGAATTGATAGGCTCTTACCCCCCGCTCATCGATTAAATACTTCCCTTCAGAAAAAGAAAGGAAATAATCGGCACTCCGATCCTCTAAAGAAAAACTCACCTTTTCCTGTCCCATCAATGCAACGGCTTCCGGGTATTCATTCAATCCATGATAAAAGATCCCCTTCTTCGTCTTTGGATGGGTGAAAATCGCCGCTTTTTCTCTTGCGATTTCAGCCAATCCCCCAGCAAAAGCCGCCACATGCGCTAAGGCAATCTTCGTCAAAATCGCCACATCGGGAACGACAATCTCCAGCAATCTTCGAATATCCCCCGGCTCGGTCATTCCCATTTCCAAGACCCAGACATCCTCCAATCCCGTCCTATTCAAAATCGTAATCGGCAGCGTCAATTTGGTGTTATAACTCCCCTCTGTTTTCCCCACCCGGAATTTGCCCGATAAAAGCGTGCCTATAAACTCCTTCGTCGTCGTTTTTCCCACCGATCCAGTCACTGCAATCACCTGCGCTTTCGACTGACTGGCAAAATGGCGCGCCAACCCCCGCAAGCTCTCCCCCACATCTCCCACCCTAAAAAGGATCAAACCAAAATCGGGCCCCTCATATCCCCTATCCACAACTGCCCCGATGCCGCCTCTCTTTTTTACCTCCCCTAAAAACGAATGGCCATCGACCTTCGCCCCCCTCAAGGCAAAGAAAAGCTCCCCTTCCCCTACCCTTCTACTATCTATCTGGTAGCCAGTCACTTGGAGTTTCTCCTCGCAAATCACTCCTAGCGCTCCAGCAATTTGGTGAATGGGACAGTTTCTCATGAGATCCTCTTAAATCAAGTCATCATATATAGCGCTTTTTCTAAATCCCCGCCAAGAAAACAATATAAGTCACTGACCCTAAATGGCTTAAAACTATAATAACACAACAGTAAATATTTGATTTTTAACCACAAATGTATTATAATAATTCAAAGGGATAATGATATTATGACGTCTACACCAATTGGCTCTAATCTTGGGAAAGGCCCTATCGAGGAACCTGTTACAGTCGATCTCACGGCTCCGGGTCGTGCTGCTTTTGTTACGAAAAAATCCAACCTTCTTTCTAGAATAGACGATGCCTTCTTTGGAGGCCTATCAGAAGAAGAACCTCCAAAAACAGAACTGTCGCGGGATAATAATATGACATCTCCTTCTAACCTTACTTTACGAACACCTGTTCGTGGAACCCCCACCGATGAACTCGATTCTACGAATCCGGATGCTGCTGTCTTTACTTTTACTGCTCCCAAAAAACCCGGCCCTTTTTCTAAAATGAACAACTACTTCTTTGGTCCACGTGTCATCTCAGCGGAAGATTTTAAGCGCAATGGATGTAAAGTACCTGATGATCGCCCTAACTTACCAACCAGAATATTTCGTCGAATTTTTGGGGAGCCAAAGACTCTTGTCGTTGACCCGCCGAAAAAACAACAATCAACCCCAACCCCACAGCCAGCGCAGAACCTTCCCCCTCTGCCCTTATCTCAATTAAAACCCGCGCCTGCAGAAATCGAACTGCGAACCGTCCGTCAACCGCCAGTTGAGCCGCAATCTCCAAAAGCTGCACCAAGCCAACCGCCGTCTGTTATAACAGACGCAGAAGTTGATGAACTTTATGATCCAGCAGAGGCTACAAACGCAGCTGCTAAATCTAACCCAGCTACACGTCCCCTCACTCCATACCCCTTTTCTGCAGCTTCGAGCGTCCCAATATCTCAATCATCTGACACTGTTGATCTACCAGACGGATTGCCAAAATTGCCAATACCATCAGAATCAGATTTCCATTTTCCAGTAGCTACGGCCCCACGCGATTTACAGGAAACTCCTCGATCTATTTCTGATCCACTAACCCCAAGAACTCTGCCTTTGGATTCAAATCAACCTACGGAAGCACTTGTTATAAAGGCACTCCCTGCAGTGAATCCCCCAGTTTCTTTACCACAAAGACAGATTGTGAGTCAGATCCAGTGGAACGGTTACCAATATCGTCTTACTGTTGATGTTCCCAATACCCCGACCCTTACAGATGCCGATGTGGCTGCTATATTCACAGCCGTTTTGGCAAGCTTTTCCCCTAGCTCGCATTTTAAACCAGGAATACCAACTTTAGATGTAACTTTAGACCAAACAGACCAGGTGACCGCGACGATTCCTGCAACGAGTACAACAAGTTCAGTTGTCGAAAGATTTCCGGCCTCTTCCGAACTCCAACAATATTCTCGAGCTATTCGAGAAGGGACGATTGATGCCACCATTAAAGGCGCTCTAAAGAACTTCTATTCCCCTTCATCCCAATCGGTTCAGGTTTCTCACTCTTCTCCTCCTTCAGAGGAAATGGAAATTGATGAAACCCTTCCTGGGAACGTCTATGAAGTTCGAAAGAATGGCACAAAATTTACCCTAGAAGAGGAAGACATATTAGGGCAGGATGTAGAAGCCATTGTGAATCCAGCTAACCAGAAACTCATCAAAGGAAAAGGTCTTTGCACAAGAATTTTTGATGCTGCTGGAACCACTTACCTCAACGAAGAATTGAAAAAACAAAAAAAGATTCAAAACATCGAAATTGGCTCTGCAGTCATCACGGGGAAAGGGAATATCTCAAACCCAACGATCAAACATATCATCCATGCGGTGGGTCCACGACTCGATCGGAAGGGGGGAGAAACTGTTTCGGAAGAACATAAAAAACAATTGCAGGAAGCAATTCGAGCAGCTCTCCGTCTCGCTGTTAAAGCAGACGCCAAAACGGTCGCACTCCCTGTTTTAGGCATTGCCTATAAATATCCTTTGAAGCAGGCAATCTTGGCAATTTGGCCCGTTTTACAAGAATTTGCCGGACAGTTTGATCAAATTAAACTAATCACTCGCGAAGCTCCTGGCGAAGTAGATGACGTTCCTTTCGACAAGGCCCTCGCGGCAACCAAAGAAGCCCAAAACCTTCTGATGTCCAGCCATAAAAATTGACGCCTAATCTTTTATATCGCATAATTAACGCCACATTTTGTGGTGGCATAGCCAAGTGGTAAGGCAGAGGCCTGCAAAGCCTCCATTCCTCAGTTCGAATCTGAGTGCCACCTTTTTGAAGGCAGAAGGCAGAAGGCAGAAGGCAGAAGGCAGAAGTACCCTCCTTAAGGAAAATTTTGTTATATATTGTCGCTACCCCTATTGGGAATCTAGAAGATCTTTCTCACCGAGCTATACATGTTTTACAGGAATGCGACGCGATTCTTTGCGAAGATACGCGGCGTAGCTCTATTTTGCTGAATCGATATGGGATTGAGAAACCATTGATCTCTTATCATAAGTTTAAGGAACGGGAGGCGCTGGAGCGCATTCTGGCGGATCTGGAAGGGGGGCGGAATTTGGCCCTGATTTCAGACGCTGGAACCCCTTGCATTAACGATCCGGGATTGATCTTGGTTCAGGCTTGTGTGGAACGGGGGGTGGAATTTAGCGTGATTCCTGGGGCTTGCAGCGTGATTCAGGCGCTGGTGATGAGCGGGTTCGATACGAGCCGCTTCCAGTTTTTAGGTTTTTTGCCGAGAAAGGCGGGAGAGGTGTTGCGAAAGGCATTGGGTTATCCGGGGACGACGGTGGCGTTTGAGAGTCCTGAGCGAGTGGTGGAGACTTTGGAGGCGATTGAGGCGTTGGATGGGGAGAGACGGGTCGCTGTGGTGAGAGAAATGACGAAGATGTTTGAGGAATGCAGGCGGGGGAAGCCGGGAGAGCTTGCGGCCCATTTTAAGGCGCATCCGCCGAAAGGAGAAATTGTCCTGTGCTTGGGAGAGGGAAAAGGGATTGAGGAGGAGCTGAGTTTGGAAGAGCTGGTCGAAATGCTGCAGGAATTGCATGGTCTTTCCTTGAAAGAGGCCGTTCTGCAGGCGGCGCGGCTGAAAGGCGTCCCCAAAAGATCGGTTTACAAACAGATCCATTCGAAGTAAACTGTTTGTTCTTATGATAGATGCGCTAATTCTGCGGGAATTTGCTGAAGATTTTGTCCATGAAGATCTCACATCGATTGCCTGTGTTCCGGGAGGGCTGCGAGCGCGGGCGCGGGTTGTGTTAAAGCAGCGGGGCTGCGTGGCGGGCTTGAAGTGGATTGAGCGGATTTTTCAGCTGCGCGATCTGGAGTTGAAGGTCGAGGTATTGGGAGAAGATGGCCAGATGTATGACAAAGGGAGTGTGTTGGCTGAAGTAGAAGGGCCGGCTCATTCTCTTTTAAGCGCAGAGCGAGTGGCTGTGAACTTTTTGCAGCATTTGTGTGGCGTCGCGACATTGACGGCAAAGTGTGTGGAAAAAGTGAAGGGGACGAAGTGCCAGATTCTCGATACCCGAAAAACAATCTTAGGACTCCGTTCGCTGCAAAAATATGCGGTGCGCATGGGAGGGGGCACCAATCATCGCCTCCATTTAGCCGATCAGATTTTAATTAAAAACAATCACCTTGCGTTGAGTGATCTTGTCTCTTGCATCCGGAGGGCGAAAATCGCCTATCCAAAACATCGGATTGAAGTGGAAATTGACTCCCCTGCTGATTTTATTCCAGCAGTAGAAGCGGGAGCAGATGCGATCCTTTTGGATAATATGTCGCCACAACAAGTGCGCGAATGTGTACAATGCAACCAGGAGCCAGTTGCAAAACTCCAATGCTGGCCCAAATCCGCGCTTTTGCCGCCGAGTTCGGTCCCGCCGCAAGTTGCCTATGGCCGGTCGGATATGTCAACTTGCGGCGAGCGCGAATCGGCGCCAAAATCATCAAATTTGGGCAGAGCAGCGAGTTTTGCAACTGGCTCCCAGAAAAAAGTTTATTTAGAAGCATCGGGTGGAATTACACTCGAAACTCTCTCTGCTTATGCAGCGACAGGTGTCGACGGGATCTCCATCGGAGCTTTAACCCATTCAGCCCCCGCTCTGGATATTTCCATGCGGATTGAACCACTGAGGATTTTATGACAAATGCTAAGGAAATCGTTTTTGAAGAAGATGCGCGTAATGCGCTCAAGCAAGGGATCGATCAACTCGCCGATGTTGTGGCCATTACTTTGGGACCCAAAGGGCGCAGTGTAGGCTTGCAAACGAGCTGGGGCTCTCCCACGATCACAAGCGATGGGAATAGCATCGCAAAAGATGTCGAATTAAAGGACACCTTCATCAACATGGGCGTTTCCATGGGGAAAGAAGTCGCCGCCAAGATTAAAGAAAAATCAGGCGATGGGACGACAACTGGCATCATTCTCCTTCGCGCGCTCGTGCAGGGAGGCGTAAAAAACATCGCCTCTGGCGCCAATCCCATTGCGATTAAGCGGGGCATGGACAAAGCCTTGGAAAAAGTGCTCAAAGAAATCGACGCCATGTCTCTCGAAGTCAAAAACTCTCAAGATACCCGCAATATTGCCACCGTTTCTGCTTCGGGCAACCAAGAAGTGGGGCAAAAAATTGCCGAATGCTTTGAGAAAGTGGGCAAAACAGGCGTCGTCGCCATTGAAGAGGGAAAAGGGACAGAGACGACCATCGAACTTGTAGAGGGAATGCAATTTGAGCGAGGCTATTTAAGCGCCTATTTCTGCACCAATGCAGAAAAGCTCATCGTCGAAATGGCCAATCCCGCGATCCTCGTCACAGACAAGAAAATTTCCTCCATTCAAGAGATCCTTCCTCTTCTGCAACAAATCGCCGCCGCCGGCCAAGAGCTCCTCATCATCGCGGAAGAAGTAGAGGGAGATGCCCTCTCCACGCTCGTTGTCAATAAATTGCGCGGGACGCTAAAAGTCGCCGCCATCAAAGCTCCCGGCTTTGGCGATCGTCGCAAAGCGCTCCTTGAAGATATCGCCATCCTTACCGGCGCGCAGTTCGTGACGGAAGACAAAGGCTTCGTTCTCCGGGAAGTGGAAACCGACGTCCTCGGCTCAGCCGATCAGATCGTCATCGACAAAGAAAAAACAACGATTGTTGGCGGCAAAGGATCTGCTGAAGAGCTGGCCGCGCGCATTGCCCAAATCGATGCAGAGATCAAGACGACCACCTCTACCTATGACAAAGAAAAGCTGGAAGAGCGAAAAGCCAAGCTCCAAGGCGGCGTTGCCCTCATCCGCGTCGGCGCTCCCACAGAGTCGGAAATGAAAAAGAAAAAGCAGATGTATGAGGACAGCCTCAACTCCACTCGTTCCGCCCTCGAAGAAGGGATTGTCCCTGGCGGCGGCGTAGCGCTTCTTAGAGCGGGTGCAGCATGTGCCAAGCTCAAGCTTTCCAAAGAGGAAGAAGTGGGCGCGCAAATCCTCCTCCGCGCATGCGAGTCTCCCTTCAAGCAAATCGTCTCTAACACGGGCTACGACCCCTCGCTTCTTCTTGAAGAAGTATTGAAAAAAGCCGCCTCTTTCGGCTTCAACGCCCTCTCCGAGAAAGTGGAAGATCTTCTCAAAGCAGGCGTCATCGACCCGGTGAAAGTGGTGAAAAACAGCCTCACCCATGCAGTTTCGATGGCTGGCATCGTGCTCCTCTCAGAGGCGCTCATCGCCAATGCAAAAGAGGAATGAATTGGACCGATGTCCTTGGTGTAAAGACGATCCTCTCTATGTCGCCTATCACGATGAGGAATGGGGCTGCCCGCTGCACAACGACGGGCAGCTCTTTGAATTCCTCATTCTGGAAGGGATGCAAGCTGGCCTGAGCTGGCTGACGATTCTCAGAAAACGATCCCATTTTCGAGAGGCTTTCGCCCAGTTCGATCCCCACCGAGTGGCCCGGTTTACTTCAGCGGACGTCACCAAATTACTCGGAAATCAGGGAATTATCAGAAACAGGCTGAAGATTGAATCTGCGATCCACAATGCAAAAGAGTTCCTCAAGATCCAGAGCAAGTACACAACTTTCGACAATTACATTTGGCAGTTTACCGATGGCAAGCCGCTCCGCAACACCTGGGTCAACAAAGCGGACATCCCCTGCTGCACGGAAATCTCCGATAAAATGGAAAAAGATCTAAAACAACATGGATTCAAATTTGTGGGGAGCAAAATCTGCTACGCCTTCATGCAAGCCACCGGCATGGTCAACGACCACCTAACCACCTGCTTTAGACATTCAGAACTTCATTAATGCAGCAGTTGCTGCATAAATACCTTGGATTCACTCATCTTACCAATAGATGGGGCTGGTTTCATGGAGGACTTCAACCCACTTGGAGATCTTTCCTTGTTCAAGGGTAAGAATAGCGATGACTTGGAGTTGCACTTTTCGGCCTGATATTTCCTCGACATCTGCATTGTAGCGGATAACGACCTTGTCATCAGAGATAATTGGCTCTTCAAGAAATGGCGATGTTCTTGCAGAACGGCAGTTATTTTTCAGAGTAGAAAAATGAGGGAGATAGTCTCGACAACTAGTGCACACCTCTATTCCATTGCTAATCACATGGAAATCGGGAGTGAAAAAACACTCCAACTCCGCGATCGTTGGAACAGCCTCGGCTTTCTCACTATAATTCCGATACCACTCGAAGAGACGATAGACGACATCCTCACCCCTCTCCACAGCATGCGCTAGCGGAAAGCAGCAGAAGATCGTCACGCACAGAAATATCTTACGCATCTTTCTTTTCCATTATAAAACCGAGTATGCCTGATCTGCGCGGTTTGGCTTATCTGGATAACGCAACTGAAGAAATTTATGACCTACCATTTGCGTCAGAAAACGAGAACGTAATCCATCGGGGTTCCTGTCTAACAGATCACCCAACTGTTTCCTGGTAAGCCAACAACCTTGGCAAAGCCTCAAAATGGCCTTTTCCATTTCAACAGGAGGTAGTCGTCTATTTTGCCTAGCAGGTTCTGCGATTATCAGAAGAGCATCCCATTGATCTGGAGGCACTTCCTCCTTATGTACGGAGTCATTTATTTCTTTATGTACGGAGTGGACCTCCTTATGTACGGAGTGGGCCTCCTTATGTACGGAGTGAACCTCGAGAGGAAGACGATATCGCGTCCAGCGTCCTTGTCTATCCTGGATCAAAACTCCTTGACCGACAAGGTCTTGGAGGAGTTTGGTTATATCTGCCGCGTGCTTATTGGTGATTTGGCGCATCCTGGCATTATCTACATAACCTTCTATATCTGCAGTCACGAGAGCTTGGATTTCCCACGGATTGAATTTTGAGAATTTTGTTCCGAATCGCTTCTTTAGTCTAGCTAGCGCCTCATCAGGGATTAGGCTCACCATCGGCAGCCCCCACAATACACGATCAGGTTGCATCTGCTCTCTGATCATTGGAGACCGCCAATGCTGAGAGTTCCATCCTGTTCGTATTTTATCAATGCCAGATCCCGCTTTTTCTGCTGCACCGATCATCGTAAACATGGTCTGCAAAGATTTATTCCGACACTCACTTATGTTGCCAGATAACAGCTGGTCGATTGACATTAGTAGTGATCCAGGGTTTGAGAATTCGAAATGATCCTGATATTTTTCGATTACAATACCCCCCTGGCCTTGATAGTCAGCGTGAATCAACGCATTTACCAGGGCTTCCCTGATGGCAACATGAACGACAGTCTCCCCTTTGCGAAAAAAGTCACTATCTAATTGAAAAGGGAGCTTTAGATCTACCGCCAACTTTTGAACGACACGCACATAAAATTGATATAGATTTCCAGACCAGGTTCCATCCAGCATGAGGCGATCCGTCCAACGTATCGCAGGATCATTGGAGAGTTTTTCACGAAAATCCACATGGTATTGAGGAAGTGCTTCACGAAGAGCTTCTTCTCTGCCAAACATTAGCAAACCAGCTACAGTTATCCCTTGCTTGCCGCTACTTCGACATGAACGCCACCCATTAAGTTTGCTAAGTAATCCTTTTTCATCCTCATCTAACCATGGATGGGTTGGTTTATGCGAAGCAAACCGCTGACGGTATTGTTGTAAACTGAGGAGATCAAGATCATCCAATGTGAAATGTTCAAGAATACGACTGTCTGCAGATTCTTGAGCGCGATCTGCCAGCATTCGACCGACTTCTTGTTCGGTGCAGTGATAATCTCCCTCTGAATTCCTCCTATAAGTTCCGGTGAGCGGATTTTGCCCAATAAATACTGGACCTTGATAACGAGTGGCGCGAGGAACACGAATAGCAAGTAACATACCTTTCAGATGTGCAACTTCTTGGACATCGCTGCTACTAAGAAGGTTGATATTCACTTTTCCTCGGTCGTTAATCGTATCCCAGAAATTTTTCTTGATCTTACCAATGTCTCTTATACCACTGACAGAACCATCGTTCTCAACACCTAGCAGAATAACGCCACCTCGTGTATTGGCCATCGCACTGTAGGTTTCCCATAGACTTCCAGGAACTCCCCCTCCTGCTGACTTAAATTCCAAGTCATCACTCTCGTTCCAGCTCAAACGAGAAAGAATATCTACAGGATTGAGAGTAGGTTGAGAAAAGGACACCATATGGAATAAAAAAATACTTCCTATAACTATCAAAAGTCAATTCTGAATTTCTTCCATTGACTTTTCCCTTTCTAAAAGCTAATCAAGGAGAAATGCGTACTCTTCTTCTCCTGCCTCTTGTCCTATTTGCGAATGTTGAGCAGCCGTCGATGCTGCAGCAAGCGGAGAGTGTTTCAAAATTGTATACACTCGAGATTGCAAAAGCGGCGACGCCCTCTAGATTGCCGCAAATTCAGAAAACGCTGGATATGGCCTCCATTTGGTTTACGATCGATCTAAAAGAAATTGCACCCCAGTGTGGCGAATCGGTATTGATGACGCTAGCCAATGAGTCATTTGTCGAGGCGCTGCGAGAGATGGGTGTGCAGGGCATTCGATTGGTGGGATTGAAAAAGGGAGGCGGGCAGCGGACGGGGCTTGGGATTGATCCGCGGTGGGGCAGCGAGGCGGATTGGAAAGAGTTGGCTTCTTTGTTGCAGAAACGAGGGATTGTCTTGATTGGCGATACGGTGGGGGGAAGCACGGGAGTCGGGACTGATTTTGGGTTGGCGTTGAAAAATCATGGGGATTATCCAGGTCTTTATCATTTGGTCGAAATTGAAAAGAGCGACTGGAAGCTGCTGCCATTGGTGCCAAAAGGAGAATGGTCGGCGAATGTTCCTTGGTTATCCATTCAGGGGTTGCAGAAAAAGGGATATATTACGGGGCATGATACGCCTTATGTGAAGGAGAGCGAATGGAATGCGACCGATCGGGTGAATGGCGTGGACGGGAAGATGCGCCGCTGGATCTATTTGAAGGAAAATAAAGCAGATCCTGTGCTCGATTGGCTCGATCCTTCCTTTGCCGCGATGCGTTTGGCCGCAGGAGATAGCCTCGATTCCTATCATCGATTGGGGGAGAAGATTTTCCACCTCGATGCCAATCTGGAAAGTTATGCACAGGAAAATCTCTCCCTTTGGATCCGAAAAATGGGAGCCTTTAGCGCCCAAGAAGTGAAGGGAGGGCTGGCGAATTATAAAAAAGCCTCTGCCGATTTGCTGGTCGATGGGTTGACGCGCCCCGCTCTTTTGCATGCGCTGGTGACGCAAGATGCCGAAGCGCTGAAGATGATTTATCGCCTTTATTTAGAAGAAGAGGTGGCGGCGCAGCGGTTCGTTCATGCTTTGCAGCCTCCTGATTCTTTTGCCTGCGACTGGACAGAGCTTGTAGAAAATCCAAAGAAAAAATTCCGCTACTATGAAGAGTACTTCACAGGAGAAGTTCTCCGCAGGCGCCTGATGAAAGAAGACATGGCCCGCCTGGGAGAAAAGCAAGGGGAAGAATCTCCCCCCGCTACTTGGGTGAGCTATTGCGCGGGTGCCTTGGGATTGGAAGATTATGCGAACCAGAGAGACTCCATTGCAAAGGCTCATTTGCTATTGGCTTTCTTCTATGCGATGCAGCCAGGCGCCTTTTCTTTTTCCGTTCCCGATCTTTTGGGGGCGCTTCCGGGGCAATCGAGTCGCTTTGATTTGATGGGATGCAATGAGAACACTCTTTACGCCAGTTTTCCCATTCAGCTCACCAATCCTATCTCTTTTGCATCGGGATTGAGACAAATTCTCCAAGTGAGGCGGGATCACAACATCCAAAATGGGGAGTTGGTTGAAGTCGCGCAAACCTATCACCGAGAGGTACTGATTTTAATCTATCGGACAAAAGAAAATGGCTTTACCCGAATTTTAGCGATCAATTTTGGACAAAAAGCGGCGCAAGAAACTCTCGAAATGCAAGGATTTAGACAAACAACCGCCATCAATCTCATAACGGGTTTGGCAGAGACAAAATCGTTTGAATCTGCTACGTTTCAACTCCATTTGCTCCCTCTTTCTGGAAAAATTCTTTTCTTCCAACCAAAATATTACGATTAATGCTAAAATATTAAGTTATGAAAAAGATCGCTGTTGTTTGCGCGCCCGGAATCGGCGATGCGCTCATTCTTCAGATCGCTTCGCATCAGCTGCAAAGATTTGGCTTTGAAGCGACCACTTTTAGCAACCACCTTTCCCAATTTGGAAACTGGCTGCCCGGGAATTTTGCCTCCCAACCCGAGCTCGAACGAATCCCCCAAATTTTCTCTTCCTTTGATGCAATCTTCTTGCAACATGACAATAGCTCCAAAGCGCGAAAAATCCATTTTTTGGATCTCCCCATTTATACTTTTTATGGCAATCACGTTCTCTCAAAACATGGCCCTTTAAAATTGGGATTTGATTTTGTTTGCGATCAAAATCGGACGATGGTGGAAAATGTGATGGAAGCTGTTCAGACTCTATTCCGCTTGCCCGAAATTTCATCGGAAAATGGATTGAAGGCCCCAGCGGGGCTTATCCACCGCCGCTATCAGCGAAGAGTGGCGATCCATCCAACCAGCGCCGCTGAGGAAAGGAGCTGGCCTCGAGAGAAATTCCTAAAAATCGCCGATTGGCTCGATGCCCATGGCTATGAACCCGATTACCTCGTCCCGCCCACTGAGCGGTTCCGGTGGGGCGGACCCGATCTCCCAAATTTAAAGGCCTTGGCCTCATTTATTTATGAGTCTGGATTTTTTATCGGCAACGACTCGGGACCGGGCCACCTCGCCTCGTATCTGAAAATCCCCCACCTGATCATCGGCAGAGAAAAGAGGCAAATGCAATTTTGGAAGCCCGGATGGCTCCCTGGAGAAATCGCTTTCCCTTCCCCCTGGATCCCCAATTGGAAAGGAATTCGCCTCCGAGAGAACCACTGGAAGCGATTTATTACAACAAAAAATATAATTAACAGACTTAAATGCAATGTTTTGTGTAATTAAATGATATTAAAACATCAAATTTAGTATTATTAAGCAAGGAAGTGAAGTATGAAAGATCTGCCCCACCATCTGAAGAAATTGAATCGGCGCGTGATCCGCGATCTTCATCGCCTAGAAAGGGATGAGGGGCTCGCGCTTCCCCCCGATATTCCTCCCCGTAAGCAAACGCCCCGTGAACTTAAAAAAATTGCTAAGCGGAAATTAAGGGCTGAGGGGCTCGCCCACGTTCCTTCCGATCCCACTCCAGATGAGCGGAATAGAGAGATGAAGCACCGGGTTCCCATTTTTGATCGAAAGAATCAAGAAAAGCCTAAGACGACCCATCCGACTCACAAGAAAACCCCTCCTTTGAATTGAGCGCCCTGCTATACTTCTAGTTCGATATGCGCCTGGTTCAAATTTCTGATCTTCATTTTACCCATTTTCCTCTCAATCCGTTTCGCCACCTATCGAAACGGTTTTTAGGGACTTTCAATTGGCTCCTCTTTCGAAGAAATGAGCTCTCTACCGATCAACTCCTTCCCCTTCCTCAGCTTTTCCGCGACCTGGATGTCGATCTCGTTCTCTTTGGCGGCGATTTCACCACTACGGCTCTCATCTCCGAATTCGAGGCGGCGCAGCAATTTGTAAAACAATTCTCTCAGCCCTGGCTTGCAGTTCCAGGCAATCACGATAAATACACGCTCCGCAGCGATCGAAACAATCACTTCTACAACTATTTCCCCAACTTTCGGAAAGAGATTGTCCACCCTGTCGAATCCTATTCTCTCAAAGAGCATAAAGTGGAGGCCCATCCCCTCACCAAAGGTTGGTGGATCATCGCTCTCGACACCGCCCTTGCCACCAATCCCTATTCCTCCGAAGGGCTCTTTTCCCAAAAACTCGAAACCCACCTAAAAGAAGTTCTCGCGCTCCTCCCCCCAACCGATTCGATTCTTCTCCTCAATCACTATCCTTTTTTCCAAAACGATGAGCCGCGCCGCAATCTCCTGCGCGGCGAAGAGCTCCAAAAGATCATTGCCCGCGATCCTCGCATCCGCCTCTATCTCCATGGCCACACCCATCGCCGCACCCTTGCCAATCTCCAACCCAATCATCTCCCCATCATTCTCGACAGCGGCTGCTCCACCCACACTGCGCATGGCAGCTGGAACCTCATCGATCTCACCCCCACTGGCTGCACCATCCAAGCCTATCACTGGAAAAATTCCCAATGGCAAAAACAGCGCGCGGAGAGCTTCTCATGGAAGTGAATGAGCCCTGGTTTTCCGATGGACTTCGATTTAAGTGCACAGGCTGCGGTAAATGTTGCACCGGTTCCCCCGGCTACGTCTATCTCTCTGAAACCGATTTAAATCGCCTATCCAACCACTTCCAACTCACCCCGCAAGATTTTCTTAAAACCTATGGCCGCCAAATCGAAGAGCAATATGCCCTCCTCGATCGCCCCGGCTCTCACGACTGCATTTTCCTGAAAAATAATCAGTGCACCGTCTACGACGCCCGTCCCACGCAATGCCGCACATTTCCCTGGTGGATCTACAATCTCCGCGACCCTTCCGATTGGGAAGAAGCCTCCGCCCGCTGCGAAGGAATCAATCACCCCGATGCGCCCCTCGTCCCCTCGCTTCAAATCCAAGAGCAATGCATGATCTATCTCGATAATCTTCTGGATCAGAATTTCACACTTTAGACGCTAAAACATCCACGTCCGAAACGATGTGCTCTCTCACAATCCTACCCTTTTGCGTTTCAGGATCGAATATGTTTATCGTGATAGTTCTCGCACAAACAGATGGATCAGAAAACAATCTTTCCTGCAGCGCCAATTCATTCACTCTCGCAGCGGCCACTTCAAGAATATCTGGAAGCAATCCCTTTGGAACGCGCACATTCCCTTTTAATTTGGCTTCTAATTTGAGCCAAAAGGCGCTGTATCTAATTACTTCTTCTTGAGATAGCTCTGCAATCGACTGAACTGGTTTTTGTACTATAGCTTGAGCGGCCATTCATCCTCTTTTATAAAAGGGCTTCTAAGATAAGGCATGACCAGTTTAATTTTCAACTGGATCAGAATTTCACTCTGAACTAATCTTTTTACAACCTTTTTTGAGGTATGAAGATGAGTATTTCACCAGCAGCTCGCAAACCTTCAGTAGTCATCGAACCTTTTCCTGGCAGAATTTATTCTCCTGGAGTAGATCCCCCACCAGAAAAGATAATTCCGGTAAATCCTGCACCTTCTCCGGAACCCCTTGATCAAGAAAAGCCCCCTCCGACACTAGAAGAAATGTTGGCGAACATGGAAAAAGCATGATCGATCAGGAGATTGAAAAACGGATTCAGAGATGGCTGGAGGGGCCATTTGATCCTGCAATGAAAGAAGAGATCCGCCGCATGCAAAAGAGCGATCCCAAACAGCTTTCCGATGCCTTCTTTAAAGACTTGGCGTTTGGAACGGGAGGGATGCGCGGCGTTATGGGAGTAGGGACCAATCGGATGAACCGCTATACGATTGGCGCCGCGACGCAGGGGTTGGCTAACTACTTGAAAAAACAGCCGGGGAAGAATCATTCTGTCTTCATCGGCTATGATGTGCGCCATCATTCGAGGGAATTTGCTGAAGAAACAGCCCGCGTCTTAGCGGGAAATGGGATCCGCGTTTATCTAGCGAAGGAGATTTGTCCAACGCCATTGACTTCTTTTGCCTGCCGCCATTTTGGCTGCAGCGCTGCCGTAATGATCACCGCTTCTCATAATCCGCCGGAATACAATGGCTACAAGGTCTATTGGAAAGATGGCGCGCAGGTAGTGCCTCCCCACGATGTGGGGATCATGAAAGAGGCAGCCAAAATCCAAAGTCCCGATCAGATAAAAATGGGAGAGTCTTTCATAGAGGTAGGTGGGGAATTGGATGAGGCTTATTTGGCAGAATTAAAAAAACTGCAATTGCATCCAGAGCTCTCGGGGAGCCCCTTGAAAATCCTCTATTCCAATCTCCATGGCACCGGCATCCGCCTGGTTCCCAAAGCGCTGAAAGAATGGGGCTATACTCATCTTTCCTTCGTCGAAAAACAAAAACCGCTCGATGGGAACTTTACCTATGCCCATTCCCCCAACCCAGAAAATGAAAAGGCGCTGAAATTGGGGATGGAGCAGCTCAAAGAAGGGATTTTCATTGCAACTGATCCCGATGCGGATAGAGTGGGCGTGGTGGCGCTCGATCGAGGCAAACCGGTTCGCCTGACGGGGAATCAAACCGCTTGTCTTTGCCTGCATCACATCTGCACATCGCTCACCACCAAAGGAGAGTTTCCCCCGAATGCCGCGTTCATCAAAACCATTGTCACCACCGAGCTTTTCAAGGTGATCGCCGAGAGTTTTGGGGGCAAATGCATCGATGTCCTTACCGGCTTTAAATACATCGGAGAGAAAATTGGAATTTGGGAGAAGAGCTTCGATTCCTATCAATTTATCTTTGGCGCAGAAGAATCGTATGGCTCTCTTTTTGGGACCTTTGTCCGCGATAAAGATGCCATTTCCGCCTCGTGCCTTGTCGCAGAGACAGCCGCCCTGGCGATGAAACAAAATCTCTCCCTCATCGATCGCCTCTATCAAATCTATCGAAAATATGGGATTCACCGCGAATCGCTGACCGATCTCGCCTTTAGCGAAACTCCCGAAGGGATGAGGCAAATGGAATCGCTCATGAACCATCTCCGCGGCAATCCCCCTTCGCATATCGATGGGCAAAAGATCATTACGATTGAAGATTATCAACTGCGCAAAGCAACTCACCTAATTACGGGAAAAACCCACTCCCTCGATCTGCCCGAATCGGACGTACTCCGCTTTTGGCTGGAAGATGGGAGCAAATTCGTCATCCGCCCCTCAGGCACTGAGCCCAAAGTCAAGATCTACGCCGAAGTGATGGAAAAGAAAAACACCGACATCGATCGGGCCATTGCCTCTTGTGATAAGCGGCTAATCAAACTAGTAGCCGCATTTCAAAAAGAATGTCTCTAGGCCACCTGGACAGCTGGCTGCCGCATGCGCTCGTGGAAAACTCGCTGGAGCAACTTCGCTGCAGGGGAAAGCTGGTAGCTCTGAATCTTTTGATCTACTTTCACTACATCGACCAATCCCAGCCTTGGGAAATTGCCTCGGTTCCATTCGAGATGGCCCCTGAGAAGCGTCCAGGCAAAGAAAGCGATGATCCGTCCCTGGAATTTCTTCAGGACGGGGAGGATTTTCTCAAAATAGTCCCGCTGCGTTTCATCATCGATTTTAAACTCTTTGTCTCCAAATTTCTGAATCCTCGCGTCGCATCCCGTCTCTGAAATCACCATCGGCCTGCCAAGATCGGCGGCTTCTTTCAGGCACACCTCAAAATCAGCCGGCGTGTAGCGGGGGCCAAAGCTCATCATCTTTTCCCCTGGCCGGCAGCTCGATCCAAAGGCCATTCCCCACTTGCCGAGAAGAGGAATATTGATCGTCTTATAGCCTGGATGCACTTTGCCGCCGTTGAAGCCCGCTTTTAAACGAGGGAATCCGTATGTTTGAACGCCGAGGAAATCCATGAACTTCCCATTTTGCTCAAACTCCTCTTTCGGAATCGAGAACTGGACGTTCGCTTTTCCAGCGGCCTGTAAAGAGAAGTTCCCAGTCTTAAAGAACTCATAGATCGCATTGTGGTTCTTGGAGAAATGATGGGAGAGCATTTTTTCCGTTGGATTGCCTTCAAGCGGCAAGAATTTCAGCCACTGATGGGTGATTCCAATTTGCTTCAGATCGCCATATTTCGCCTTGGCCTCTTGATAGACTTTGCAGTGGGCGGCGAGGAGGTTGCGGATCACTCTTCCGTTGGCGGCGTAATCCCCTTTCAATCCAGGCGGGTAATCGCCCATTAGGCAGCTCTGCATCCCTAAAACGCCAGGTTCATTGAAGGTCATCCAATGAGTCACTTCTGGGAACTCTTCCATCATAGCCAGAGAATGGCGGACAAACTCATCGACAACCTTTGGATTGTCAAAGGCTGATTTGGGAAGTGATTTGGAAATGGGTTCCAGCCATTTTGGCGAAACAAAGTGATGGAGCGTTACATAGGGAGTAATTCCCGCTGCGATCAGGGCCTGAATGAACTGCTTATAAAGGCGAATCGCCTCAAGATCGTAGCGCCCTTTCTCCGGTTCGATGACAGACCACTCCAGAGAGAAGCGATGGGCCGTTTGCCCCATTTCTTTCAAGAGTTGAATGTAGGGCCCTGGATTGCCCAGAACATCGACGAAAAACTTCTTATAATCTCTATCTTCCGTTCCTTCGATGTGGGCAGGATTGAGCCGTTCGTTCCAATTGCTTCTTCCTTCCAGCGGCGTGGCGGAAGCATCCGTTCCCAACCCACCAGTTTGGAAGAACGAATCGGCCGTGCCAAAATGGGGCGGCAATCCCCCAGCTAAATCAGAATCGGGAAGAGGGACAACATTGTCCTGTGGCGGGCTCTTCTTGCAAAGGCTCGCCACCTTCATGACTACATAACGGGCCGCGCTATAAGCGGCTAAAAAGGGAATGGAAAGAAGGTTTCCAATGAGTAAAAATAGATTTACGACGAAATGTTGGATCTTTTTTGCGACCGAGAGCTTCACCGGCTCAATCGCCCCCTGATTCCACTTTACAACATCAGGCGGTGGCAAAAGAGTCTTTTCCAGCCGCAAACCCAAGCTTCCCATAATTCCCCTCTAAAAGAAATGGCATCTATTCTATACTTTCCCTTCAAATGCTGTAAATAGGATTTTAATGGTTTCTTCGACACAACAGTCACCTTTTGTGAACAGAGACACGGTCGTCCCCGCCGATTGCGTTCAAATCGTCCCCTATGATCCACAATGGCCCCAACTATATGAAGAAGAGTCCCCCCAGATCCAGCAAGCCCTGAATGGGAACTGCCTTTCCATTCACCACATTGGTTCCACATCCGTTCCCGGCCTAAATGCCAAGCCGAAGATCGACATTCTCGCAGTCGTCAAGAGTTTTGCATCCGTCGATCCCACTTCACTGGAGCGGCTAGGGTTTAAGACGAGAGGTGAAATGATTCCAACAGGAAGGTACTTTAAAAAAGAGTCTCCCAGCATCCATCTCCACCTCTTTGAGGAAGGGAATCCTTTGATTGCACAGGACCTTAAATTTCGCGATTGGCTCCGCGAACATCCAGAGGATCGGGATGCCTACGGTGCCTTCAAGCAAAAGCTGGCTTTTCAATTTCCAGAACACAATGGGATGGCCTTCTGCCGTGCAAAAACCGAATTCATCAAAAGCATCCTAGCTAAGATGACCCATAAGGGACAAATTCCAACTCCTTAGCCATTTCCCTTCCTCAAAGAAATGTTCAAATCAGATTGACCTAAATTAAATTTATTGCAAAGCTTCTCCTCACTTTAAGTTAAAGGAGTTTTTATGACCGCTGTAACGATGCGACAAAGAGCATTCGAATCTGCTTCCAGTAAACCATTGACTTCCTCTGAAATTTACGGGCCCATGGTTTCCACGTCTATTGCCGCTTCAAGCCTCGTAGCTTCTATCCTCGCCAGGACCTTAGTGGGTTTTTTTAATCCTTGGACTATTGGATTCGCAGCTCTGGCAGCCCTGCCTGGAAGCATCTATGGGACAAGAGTGTATACCGATTGGATTCCTAAAGCGCTGTGGAGCATGCCGAAAGGAGAAGCAATTCGATGTCTAACGGGAGTGCCTAATGTGAAACTGGGCCTAAAAGGCTGGAAGAACAACTCAGTGCACTCAAACCATTTTAATGAAAACCTCGCTGACGCGCTCGTGGGATTGTGCCGTCATTATTTCCGGTCCTCTTCAGTTTCAGTTGCTGATTTCGAATGCGGTGGACGAGGGCAATATCCCGCAGTCTTTAGAGAAGCGGGCTTTCAAGCGGATGGTTTTGATTTTAGCCCAGCCTCAGTGAATAAATACAAAGACCTTCAATTAGCCACTCTTTCTGAACTCCAGCCAGCAAAGAAATACGATCTCGTCACTTCTTTTGAAGCGATTTCAAAAACTCTGCCCGGTGAGGAAGAGGTCTTTATAAAAAAACTGATCCATCTCACAAAATCGGGCGGTAAGATTGCCATGAGCTGCGCGATTCCAGGCCAAGCCGGACCGAATAGCAATTGTTATACAAATAAGGAAATCATAGCCATTTTCGAGAGAGAGAATAGATGTAAATATAACGAAGAAGCCACCTTGAAATTAAGACGGTTGGCAAACCCCATGCATCTCTGGCTCAAAAGCAGCATCCTGGTCTTTGACAAACTATGAAATATATCCTCCATTTCTTGCTCCTGATCAGTCAAGCTTATAGCCTGGAAACCGAGTCTTTTAGAACAAGACCGGCGCGGCTGGAAGATTTAGATGTTCTCTATGAGCTTGTTTGCGAGCTGGCCGTGTTTGAGGGGAAAGATCGAGAGATTTTGCCTGTGACGAAAGCAAATCTGCAGCGCTATGGGTTTGGCCCAACTCCTTTTTACCACGTAGAGCTAGCAGAAAATCAAAATGGGACTGTGGGCTATGCTCTCTATTTCTATGGTTTTAGCGGCCATCAGGGCACTCCTTTGATCTATGTCGATGATCTATACGTGAGGCCTTCTGAAAGAGGCCATGGCATTGGTTCTGGATTGCTCAAACAATTGGCCCGCTACGCAAAAGAAATGGGCTGTTGCAGAATGGAGTGGCATGCCTTTGACTGGAATGAGAAGGCGATTTCTTTCTATGAACATCTCGGCGGGACTTTGCGAAAAGACCTTCTTCTCTTTCGATTGGAGAAAGAAGCCTACTACCAAATGGCGGAATAGGCGTTAGATCCCGCAGCTGCCGCCGTGCTTTTCGTGGTAGCGTTGATGATATTCCTCGGCGCGGTAGAAGGGGCCGGCCGGGGCGATTTCGGTGACGATGTGTTGGCCTGACTTTTCGAGGGCGGCTTTCGATTTGAGGGCGGCTTCGAGTTGGTGGGCGTTGTGGGTAAAGATGGCGGAGCGATATTGGGAGCCGATGTCGGGGCCTTGTCGATTGTAGGAAGTGGGGTCGTGGATGCGCCAAAAGAGAGCGAGGAGTTTTTCATAGGAGATGATCTTGGGATCGAAGAGGATTTCTACGGCTTCGGCGTGGCCTGTTTGGCCGCCGCACACTTCGTTGTAGGTGGGATTTTTCGTGTGGCCGCCCGTGTAGCCCACTTGCGCATCGATGACGCCGGGCAGTTTGCGGAATTCCGTCTCAATGCCCCAAAAACACCCTGCCGCAAAAGTGGCTTTTTCATGCATAGAAGCCTCCGCTAAAAAAATTTACCACCGAGCCCACCGAGAACACCGAGAAAAAGAAAAAAATGGGGGGCGCGGGGGGCTTCCACCCGCCTCTGTGCTCTCTGTGATCTCTGTGGTTAATATCTTTTTCATGCATGGGAGGGTTTTTCTTTTTTAGGGTACTTGATCCGGATGTGGTGGGTGAGGAGGAGCGTTTTGACGAGGGTTCGTTTGACGCGGCCGAGCTCTTCAAAAGTGAGCTGGCAGTCGTCGAATTGCCCATCTTCCGCCTTTTCGGCGACGAGGCGGTCAATGAGTTCAATGAGCGTGGATTCGCTGATCTCATCCATGGAACGGGAAGCAGCTTCAATGGTGTCGCAAATCATGACGATGGCTGACTCTTTGGTGCGCGGTTTTGGGCCCGGATAGCGGAATTGCTTTTCATCGACTTCGTCGGCTCTGCCCCCTTTTAATTCAAGCTGCTTGCGATAGAAATAGTAGACGAGGGTGGTTCCATGATGCTCTAGGATGATGTCGATGAACGATTGGGGGAGATGATGTTTTTTGGCGAGCGCTTCTCCATCAGTTACATGGGAGATGATCACTTGAGCTGACTCGAGAGGAGTGAGGAGTTGATGGATATTGACGGTGCCTTGTTGATTTTCGGTGTAGAATTGGGGGTTGTTGATTTTGCCAATGTCGTGATAGAGGGTTGCCGCTCGACAGAAGAGACCATTGGCCCCGATCGATTGGGCACAAGTTTCAGCTAAATTGCCGAGGACAAGGCTGTGTTGATAGGTTCCCGGCACTTCAATGGCAAATTGATGGAGGAGTTCATTGCTGGGATCCATGTATTCCATGAGGGTCATGTCGGTGAGAGTACCAAAGAGCGACTCGAGCGCGGGAAGAAGGCCCACGACGATCACAGCTGTCGCCATGAGAAAGACAAAAGAGGCGCTGATGTCGTTTAGAAGGGAATAGCTCATGAGGTGATTTTCGCTGAGCGCATAGGCGTAGAGAACGGGAATGGAGCTGAGCCATGATTTCATGCAGACGCCAAAGACTTCTTTTCTCTTGCGGAGTCCCCGCGTGCTGATGATGACGACGATCGAGGTGACGAGGTTGAGGACGAGAAATCGGCTGTGATCGACGGCGAGGCTGACCGAGAGGATGATCGAGAGGAAAGTCGCGGCGAAAAGAGCTGTGCGGGGCGAGAGGAGAATGCAAATCAGAATCGTCGCGAAAGGAGCCACAATCGGGTAGCGCACCGCCTCAATGACGCTGGAAGTGCTCTTCAAAAGGACATATTCCGTCAGCTTGGCAAAGAGGAGCGTTAGGATGACAATGCAAACAAAAAGAGCGATTTGCTGCAGCGAGCGGATGAAGCTGGGTTGGCTGATCCGGAAATAAAGGGCGCTGATCGAAATAAAAATCACCGAGAGAAGTAGACTCGCGATGATGGTGAGAGGATCCCAAAGCCTTCGATTTTCAGAGATCGCCTGTTTCATCGCCTGCATCATGGTCAAATGGCGCGAGGTGATTCGTTCTCCTTGATCGATCAGGCGCGTTCCCGCTTGCATGCGGGTGAGTTTTTCAGGAACAGTCCGGCTCACTTGAGCGCGTAGCGAATGTTCCAGGGCGATGTCTTCAGAGAGAATCCACCCTCTTTCTTGAAAGGAGCGGACCACATAGAAGACTGCTTCGCGATGAAACGCATCATTTTGGAGGACCAATTGGGTGATCCGGTTCCAAAAATCATCTGGAAGGACGATGGAGGCCTCTGTTTCTTCGGGAATGAATTCAAAATAAGAAGAATCGGAGAGATTGAGCTCTTTGATTTTTTGGATGGTGCGGGGATCGGTAAAACGGGCCTCCAGAAGATGAGTTTCCAATTGATCGGCCGCTTTGTACATTTCTTCAAACGTGCTCGATGGCGCTGCGCGGCGCCACTCTTTATTGTGAATCAACGTATCTTCTAGCTGGTAGCGCGCCTCGCGGATCTGCTTATCGTCGATTTGGAAGATCTTGCCGACATCTTGCATCGCCTGTTGCTTCAAGACAATCGTCGTCTCATAATCGGGAAATTCAAAGTCTGTCTGAGCGACAATGTAGCGGCCCGCAGTCGTGTTCAGCTCGAGCACTTCGAGCCGCACTTCGCGGAAATGAAGAAAGAGAGCCAGGCAGATGGCGCAGACAAAGCCCACCACGAGGCGCCATCCCCGGTTATTGGAGGCGAGCCACTGCTGCCACTCATTCCGGATCCGATCTCGATTATTGTACATAGTGTTACTATAACAAATTCTCGATTTACTCTAAAATTTCTAAACCTGTATAATCAATTCCTAGAGCTATTAAAACGCAAGCAACTGAAAATAAGATACATGAAACAAAAATATCAGGTCATTGCTCGGAAATATAGACCTCAAGCCTTTCGCGATGTTGTGGGGCAGGAAGCCATTGTCACTACCCTCAAGAATGCTTTGCGCTTTGATAAAGTGGCCCACGCCTATCTTTTTTGCGGCTCGCGCGGAGTCGGGAAAACCACTCTCGCCCGCCTCTTCGCCAAAGCGCTGAATTGCGCCCAGCCAACCCCTGATTTCGAGCCGTGCAACCAATGCCCCTCCTGCCTCGAAATCCTCTCAGGCCAATCGCTCGATGTCATCGAAATCGATGGCGCCTCCAATCGAGGGATCGACGACATTCGGCAGATCAATGAGACGGTCGGCTATGCCCCGAGCCATGGCAAATATAAAATCTACATCATCGACGAAGTGCATATGCTCACCAAGGAGGCCTTCAACGCCCTCCTGAAAACGCTCGAGGAGCCCCCCGAGCGCGCTAAATTCTTTTTTGCGACGACAGAATCGCACAAAGTTCTCCCCACGATCATCAGCCGCTGCCAGCGCTTCGAGCTTGCCCGCATCTCCCCCTCCCTCATCGTCTCTAAGCTCCAGCAAATCGCCCAAGACCTAAACCGCAGCGCCGAGCCCGAAGCGCTCCATCTCATCGCCTCCTTTGCCGAAGGGAGCCTGCGCGATGCCGAATCACTCTTCGATCAAATCCTCTGCTTTGCAGAAGGCCCCGTCACCGCCGCCGCGGTGCGCCAATCTCTCGGCCTCGTCCCGCAAGAGCTCTTCTTTTCCCTCGACCAAGCCTTCTCCGAATTCCGCCTCGCCTTCGCCTTTGAGCTCGTCGAGCAACTCTTTCAAACGGGCAAAGATCTCAACCACTTCTTTGAGCAGCTCATTGAACACTACCGCCGCCTCACCCTCCTCAAAACCATTCCCGACCCCTCTTCCCCTTACGCCGCCTCAGCGCGCCTTTACACCCAAGCGCAATGCCTCACTATCTTCAACACTCTCATCCACACTGAGCTGCACAAAAGTTCCTTCCCCCGCATCGCTCTCGAGTCGATTCTTCTCGAAATCATCCGCACAAAGAACAAAATTCCCCTAGAGGTGTTGGTACGTCGTTTAGCTGAACTCCAAGGGGAAAAATCTGAAATCAGAATTATGAAATCTGAAAACGCCCCACCCCAAACAATGATGCATTGTTCGGGGACCCCGGAGAGGGCTCCGCCCCCGCACCCCGAAACTAAGTTAGAACCCGCCGCACCCCAACTTATCGAACCTCCGCTCGTTCTTCAAGAAGTGGTACCTAGCCCCATTTCATTAAAAGCAGTCCCCTTCGACCCCTTCAAAGCGGTGGCGGTTGAACTTCCCGTTAAAGCAGCGGCAGTTGAACCTCCGACTAAAGCAACAGTCGATCTTCCAGTTAAAGCAACGGCTATTGCCCCCCCGACTGTTCCAAAAAATGATGGCCGGTCTTATGATACCTTACTGCGATTTGCAGCAGTGGAACTCGAAGGGACGATAAAACTGAATTAGGAGAGACATGGGAAGTGGATTTTCCAAAATGAAAAAGCAGGCTCGAATGATGCAAGAGCAGTTCGGCCAAATGAAAGATAAACTCGAAGATACAATGGTCGAGGGAAGCGCCGGCAATGGACTGGTCAAGGTCACTTTGAATGGCGCGAAGGCATTGAAAAAGATTGTAATCCAGCCCGATTGCGTCAATCGCGATGACATTGAGGGCTTGCAAGACTTGATTTTAGGCGCTTTTGACGATGCGGCCAAGAAAATCGAAAGCCAAAATCCAACACTCCCCAAAATGCCCTGGGGCTAGTAGTTATCAAACAGACTTAAGAAGTGAGCCGTAATACGAATATCAGCGCAGAGGTAGGGGGCAGAGATAGAAAGATCGCAGAGAATTAAGTTGGCAGACTACGTCTGGAGGAAGAGAGGGCGCCTCTCTAACTCCGGGCAGGGTCCCGGCTTTTTTTTCCTCTGCGTCCTCTCTCACTCTGCCCTTTCCCTCTGCGCTGATATTCGCATTACGTCCCAGATCCTAAGCCCGTTAATTACACCTGAGCCTAACGGACGGTTTCGGTGGCTAGGAATTGTTTTAGTTCTTTGGCGGAGACATATTCGAGAGCCCCTTCAGCGAGACGGCAGGCTTCGAGGATGCGCCATTTGCGAATGGTGTGTTTGACGAGAGGAATGTGGCGGGCCGCAACAGAGAATTCCCGAATGCCCAGTCCAATGAGAATGGGGATCATCGCGGGATCTGCGGCGCTTTCTCCGCAGAGAATCACGGGCTTGCGAGCGCTATTGGCCGAAGAGACCACCATCCGGATGAGGCGCAAAATGCTGGGATGGGTGGAGAAATAGATGTCAGAGGTGGCCGGATTGCTCCGGTCTGCTGCCAGGACATATTGAATGAGATCGTTGGTCCCAATCGAGAGAAAATCGGCTTCTTGAGAAAGAGCGTCGCACATGATGGCGCTGGAGGGCACTTCAATCATGCAGCCAATCGGAATCTCCTTGGCCATTTTGACATTCTTAGTCGCTAATTCTTCCCGCACCCTTTTCATCCGCTCGCGCACTTCGCGCAGCTCGGAAATATCGGAAACCATTGGGATGAGAACATGGATATCCCCAAAGGCGCTCGCTCGGAGGATCGCCCTGAGCTGCGTATCTAAAAGTTCGGGGTAGCGAAGCAAGAAACGGATCGCCCTGCATCCCAAAGCGGGGTTCATTTCATCGCCAATGTCTTCGAAATATTTGGCATCGGGATGATCGGGAAGGAGGTTGATCTTTTTATCCCCCCCAATGTCAAAGACCCGAATGACGAGGGGCCTTCCCTTGAGCGCTTTGGCCATTCGCTTATAGATGAGAAACTGCTCTTCTTCGGAGGGGAATTCAGCTCTAGAAAGGAAGAGATACTCGGAGCGGAAAAGACCAATTCCATTGGCCCCATTTTTCAGCAAGAGATCGATCTCTTTGGGATTTTCCAGATTAGCGAAAATCCTCACCTCATATCCGTCGATCGTCTCCCCTTTTAGATGGGAGGCGCTCTTCAGCAATTTGTAATTTTCAAGATAGCCCCTCTTCAACTCCTGATACTTTTTCAGCGATTGTTTGGAAGGGTTGATGATGACAATGCCTTGCGAGCCATCGACGATGATCGAGTGAAGTTCGATCCGCTTCAGCAATTTTATGTCTACATTCGCGACGTAGGGAATCCCCTTGGCTCTCGCAATGATGGCTGCGTGAGAAGTGATCCCGCCCGCTGCAGTGACAAATCCGCTGACCAGCGAGGCATTTGCCTCCACCGTTTCAGAAGGGACGAGTTCATGGGTTAAAATCACCGAGTTATTGGGCATCTCCGCCATGCGCACTCGTTCGAGCGGGCGTAAGTGGCCGAGAATGCGTCTTGAGACATCGACAATATCGCGCACCCTCTCTTGGAAATAATTGTCCGTCAAAGTGCTAAAGCGCTGTTTATATTCTTCGATCAATACGCGGAAAATTGATTCTGTATTTTGTTGATTCTCCCGAATCCGATCCTCAATCACGCTTGTAATGAGGGGATCTTGCATCATTTCCAGATGCGTTCCCAAAATGGAGACGATTTCAGGCGGCCCTTCATGGAGCGACATCTTCTGCAGCTTTTCCACATCTTGGCGGCTTAAATCAAGCGCTCTGCGATAGCGATCGATCTCTTTATCGATCTCTTTTTTTGAAATGGAGATTTCGGGGATTTCATCATCCACTGTTGCGAAGAAAACGGGAAAGCCAATGCCGATCCCTTTACTGATCGGCAGCCCGCGCAGAATGACTTCTTCGCCATGATCGGACATTACTTTTCCCCAAACTCCAATTCAAATGCGGCGGCGAGATGCTCCACGGTGGCTTCGGCATCCTCCCCTTCTACTGTAACGACGATAAGCGCATTTTTCTTTGCCGCTAACATCAAAATGCTCATGATACTTCGCGCATTGATCGTTTCATTTTTGTAGGTAAAGAAAACAGATGATTTGCGCGGTTGAAGCAATTTTACAATAGCAGCGGCGGGCCTCGTATGAAGCCCCAACGAATTTTTCACTTTGACTTTACGCACGATTTTCACGTGAGATCCTTTTTTTCTGTCTACGAGCGATCGTTTCCAAAAGTTTTGCGTTGAATTCCTTAGCGGAATTATATCCCATGTCTTTTAAGCGATGATTCAGTGCGATCGTCTCGAGAAGTAAAACGACATCGCGGCCCGGCTTGACGGGCAGCACATGATAAGGGACGCTAATTCCCAAAATGTCGATGAACTTCTCATCGAGACCGACTCGATCATAAAAATGTTGGTCATCCCATTCTTCGAGTTTCACGACAATATCGATCCCTTTATCGGGGCGAACGCAAACCGCTCCATACAGATGAGCGACATTGATGATCCCAATGCCTCGGATTTCCATTAAGTGGCGCGTCAATTCAGGTCCCGAACCCACTAAATAGGAACCCTCTTTCTTCTTAACCCGAACCACATCATCGGAAATCAACCGGTGTCCCCTCTCGATCAATCCCAGAGCCGCTTCGCTTTTTCCCACCGACGATTCTCCCTGAATCAAAACCCCCACGCCAAACACTTCCACCAACGTTCCGTGGAGCGTCACACT
>DATIHQ010000021.1:0-27065 GCA_035480535.1 Chlamydiales bacterium | reverse complement strand
CTCAGATTAAAATTGAATCAAATCCTCCTAACCAGCTATGCTTTGGCCTTTTACTATGGCCAGATAGCTCAGTTGGTAGAGCAGAGGACTGAAAATCCTTGTGTCGCTGGTTCGATTCCAGTTCTGGCCAATTTTTTGTCCAAAAAAAGGAAAATGATGCTGTATTCTTCTAGAAGAGTTTTTGGATAAAGAAACTATGATCTACATATTTTGGACCTGCCGCAATAGAGAAGAGGCCAAGAAGATTATTTTTGGGCTGCTCGATAAACACCTGATCGCTTGCGCCTCAATCTTCCCTGAAATTGAATCGATTTATCGCTGGGAAGGGAAAATCGAAGAGGGGAAAGAGGTGAAGGTGATCCTTGAGCCCATCTGCAGTTACATTCTGGAGAAGGGAAGTTATGAAATTCCTGAAATCTTGCAGGTGGATGTTTTGAAGGGGAATCCGCGCTATCTTTCCTGGGTCAAGGAAGAAACAGATTTTAGGTAATCTTTTGGATTGTATTCCAAAAGCATTTGAGTTTCAGGATCTTCAAGGGAGATGGCCTTTAGGTCCAGGACATCTTCTAAATCAATTAAATAGAGCTTCCCTGTGAGGGGATCGATATTTGATAAGAAGGCAGATCGAGAAATTCTAGAGGGATAATTGGTATTTCTCCACATAAGAATCTCGATAGAAAAATTCCAATCCAAATAAACTTATTTATCTTGTTGTCCTTCTATTTATTCATCAATGCGCGAATGCCGCTGTTAGTGTCGAGACTGTGGGCGAGCAAGAAGCCTGGAAATGTGTAGGCTAGCTCAGATCCTTGGGGTTGGATATGTTCCCCTTTGATGCGGAAGAGGAGATCTAGGGGTTGAGCACTCTTTCTATTATAACTAATCAGCCTATAAGGGTATTCGCTAGTTCCATTCGCGAAAATCGCGAATGTATTTGGGTTGTTAAAGGCCGCAAGGGTAAGAACTTGTAAGTCGGCAAGAACCTCGCACGAGCAATACCATCTTCGATCTTGGACTTGATCAATCACTGATTGTGCGGCATCTAGATTTTTCGCCACTGCGATGACGATCGATGTTAATTTTGCAGCCCAAGAGCTGAGGGGGAGAGGTGAGTTTGCAGATGGAGCTTCTCTTTGTTGCATGAGAATTCGTCTTTCCCGAAGGCTTTCGAGAATAGAACGTTTAGGCGGCGGAGGTGACTCTGCCGTTTTTGAATCTTCTAACAGCTCCTCCGTAGGAGAAGGGTCATTTACTTCTGCACGATAGTCATTCAGAATCTCCCGAAATGAAAAATAGGGCCATTTATCGCAAAAGAAGTGTTCGGGTGTTACATAAACACATATTCTCTGGGTTAAATTATCCACATTTTGGAAGATCGCGACATATTCATTCTTGTTGATCCCTGGATGAATGACCATCATGCCCTTTTCAAGCAGTGGAGGTACATTTCTTGGAATGGGATCATAGTACTTCTGATAAGGACCGAATAGGGGGGCGGAAGACATTTTAATCCTTTTTTCGTCCTATGATCATGACCGAGCGCCGTTGTTTAAGAGTAGGATCCGGCTTGTGCGGTTCCACTTTGGAATCAGATTTTGGCGAATCTAGGTTTGTAGGATTGTCATTTACGTCCGCATTATAGAATTCGAGGAATTCTCGAAATGAATCATAGAAATGTCTGTTGCATGTGATGTCATTTGGAGCCGTTGCAGTAAACCATTTTCTTTGTTGAAATTGAGCTGCAGCTTCTCTAAAGATCGCGACGTATTCATTGGGCGCGGCTCCTTGTTGAATGATCATCCTTCCCTTTTTAGATAGTTTAGGTGGATTATCTGGGTCAAATATTTCGGATTGATAATAGGGCTGGTAGGGTCCAAATAAAGGTTCACTAGGATTCATATTAAACTCCGTTTTTAATAAGAATTTTAAATTGCATGCGATTAAAACTCTATATTCAAATAATTATTTATAGAGTCTTTGGGGGCAGAAAATTTTTCCGATTGATCAATTAAATTTTTTGTTGTATCAATGATCCTTCTTTTCGAGGTGGAGATGAAGCGTTCTCTTTGGGTCCTGTTGTTTCCTATCATGGCGTGCGCAAATCCAAGCGGAGAGTCTGTCTCTGCGGGGGATGTCTCCTTTAGCCGCCACGATCCCGCAACGCTCACTGTTCATCAGGGGAGCGAGAGGGCGATTGTCCAATGGCAAGATTTTTCTATAGGCGCCGCAGAGGAGACCCGCTTTGTTCAGCCGGGCAAAGAGGCTGTGATTCTCAATCAGGTTATGGGCCCAGATGCGAGCGCAATCTATGGGCGGCTTGAGGGGAATGGGAAAGTATTCTTGGTGAATCCTCAGGGAATTTTAGTGGGTCCTCAGGGAGTGATCCAGGTGGCGACTTTTTTGGGCACGACGGCTCAAATAGACAAGCAGGCGTTCATGAAGAATGAGTCGCTTGTTTTAAGTGGGGACCGGGGAACGATTGAAAATCGGGGGCTCATTCAGGCAGATGGAGTTTTCTTGTGTGCGGAAAGGGTGATCGATTCGGGGAAAATCGCCTCTGAAAATGTGGTGAAGGGAGAGCAGCTGATTTTGCAATCTTCAGATAATCCCGACATTTTGATCCGGCCTGCAGCGGAGAGGTGTTCTGCAGATAACTTTTACGCTCTGGCTGTGAATCGGGAGGGGAGGGGGGATGCTACGGAAGTAAGAAGAGTCGGCAGCCGCGTCTTCTTAACTAGCCCTCTCTTAAATCTGTTTGAGACTTCAGAGGAATCGGGCACCAAAGATTTTATCGAATCCGATTTGGAGGCTTTGCAGCAAATCAGAACATTGATTCCAGAGCGGCTGTGGGTGCAGGAGTTTGCCGTTTATGTGAATCGAAAGGCATTTCGAAAGTCGCTTCAGGCGAAGATGAAACACAAATGGATGGATGAGCCGCGCCTTTCTTTAGCGCAGTCCCGATTCTATTACTTAAAATCGACGATGTCAGGCGAATGGGCGCGCATCGATGAGACATATGAGGAATTTGAACACGGTCCATTTTGGAAAAATCCTCCTATGTTAGATGATCTTCATGCATGGGAAAGGCAGGAGATGAAACAATGATTCTCCGCTTTTTGCTGCTCTTTTGTCTGACGATGGTTGGTTGGGGCGATGAGTGTAAGATCATTCCAGAGGAGAAGCCTTTGATCGGTTGTCTGCAGGGGATTCTGATTGTGGACAATTGGAGTAAAGTCCGCAGAGCTCCAGAATCTTTCGAGGGGGTGAGGATAGAAGGCATCTGCCTTTTGAAGAAGAACAGATGCTCTTTTCTCAATGAATTCCTTCGCCAGCCCTTAACCAAAGAATCGATTCGAAGAATTAAAGAGGCCATTTCCTCTTATTATCAATCGAAAGATCAACTGGTGGTGATTTCTGTTCCGCAGCAAGAGTTGACCGCCTGCATTTTGCAAATCGTTGTTGAAGAGGCAAAATTGGGGGAGATAAGAACGATTGGAAATTGCTATTTCCCCAGCAATTGGCTGAAGGGAATGATCCGGACATGCCCTGGAGAACCGATTGTGACGCAGCGGATTTTGGAAGATATCGCCTGGCTGAATTTGAATCCCTTTCGGCGCACCGATGCGATTTTTACCCCTGGAGCTAATCCTGGGACAACCGACATCGAACTCATCACTGCCGATCGATGGCCTTACCGCGTCTACATGGGGGCCGATAATACGGGAACCTCATTTACAAATCGGAATCGCCTCTTTTTTGGATTTAATTTTGGCAAAAGCGTTCTCAAAGATGGGCAGATTTCCTATCAATTTACCTTTGCTCCCAATTGGAATGTGTTTTATGCCCATACGGCGAGTGCGAGATTGCCGCTGCCCTGGCGCCATATTTTAGTTCTTTGGGGAGGCTATGATCAGATTGAGCCCCATCTCGAGGTCTCAGGATTTAAGAATAAGGGCTATAGCTGGCAAGTGGATGGCCGTTACAGAATCCCTCTTTTTTTCAACACGCATATCATGCAAGAGTTGATCATTGGCTATGATTTCAAAGAGACAAATAATTTCCTCGAATTCGCGGGGACTAAAATATTCAATGGAACGGCCGATATCAGCCAGTTTATGCTCGGATATGAATTGGGCATCCGCAATCCCAAACAAAAAGCTGTCTTTGTTTTTGAAGTTTATGGCAGCCCTGGAAGAATGACCCATGCAGACACGAGCAGAGCCTACCAAGAATTTCGCTACGGGGCTAGAAGCACCTATGCTTATTTAAAATTGGCCCATTCCTATGCCTGTAAACTTAGGTATGGCTGGTTTACCTATGATATAACTGGTCAAGCTTCGACAACGAATCTTCTCCCCAGCGAGCAGTTTACGATGACAGGGTATCATGCAGTGAGGGGATTTGAAGAGAGGATCTTGAATCTCGACAATGCGGGAATTGTCAATGTCGCTTTGGAAACGCCCCATTTTAGTCCGATGAAAAGCCTTGGCTATTGCCAAATGATAGATGAACTCTATCTTCTCGCATTCTTTGACTACGGCTTTGGGGGGAATCACAAAAATTTCCCCGGAGAACATAAATTTCGCGATCTCGCCTCTGTGGGCCCTGGCATTCGCTACCAAGTGGATCGCTACCTCACAGCCCGCCTCGATTATGGGTTTCAACTCTGGCATAAAGGGTTTGATAATCCCTCCAATTCCCGCTATAATTTCGGGATGATCTTAAGTTACTAAGCCTCAGTCATTTATTATGTAATTGAACTCTATTAAAAAACATAGTATAATTAGCTCTGATATTTTAAAAATAAAGGAATATATGGCCGGTATAACTGTTTATAATTATGATACCCAACTCCCACAATCAATTGAAAAGCAGAAAGCCGCAGCAGTCGCGGATCCTGAAACATTTGAAGATGAAATCAGAAAGACTCAAATCATTGCTGGACCTACACTTCAAGATCCTAAAGATAAAACATCTCTATGTAGAACTGTAGTCAGTGGAAATGTATGTAAATACAGAGAATGTAGATTTGCTCATAGAATCACTACTTATGTTGCAGTGAATCTATCGAAAAATAGAGATTTTAAATTGGCTTTTTGTGGTGACCGCATGAAAGCATGTGTATATGGAGATCATTGTAATCGGGTGCATCCTGGCGATCTAGCGCAGCGGAGAATACCTGGAGGGCAAGGGAAACGGGAATGGTATATTGCATCCAAGAAAACAGTGGCTGAAGAGAAAGCCCCAATTGTCATCCATGTGCAAACGATGAATATAAATATCACTGCACCCCGCCCATCGGTAACCCCTCCGCCTCCCTATCGATCTCCTGAGCCTTATGTCCATAGGGGAATTTTTACTCCAGAGCAGTTGGGACATTCTGTTCGTCCCGTAGTTAGACCAGATCCGAGAAATTATGCTATCCCTGAGCCCAGAAAATTGCGCCCTTCTCTAGTCCAGCAACAATTGGAAGATTTGCAAAATGATCCTGCACGAGTAATAAAATTCCTGGGCGATGATTTCTAGTTGGAAAAGAAAATCGGGGATCGGCTAAACTTTTTCGCTTAAATCAGCGAATGTATGGCTTCTGTTTCATACCAGGTCTTTGGCGATGGGCAATTACCCATGAGCCTCCATGAACAAAAAAAAATAGCGGAAACGTATCCAGAAGTATTTAAACAAGCGATTTACCGCATTCAATCCTTCGTTTCCACCTTGAATATTGATTTAAGGCGTAAGGCAGTTCTATGTAAGCATGTTTTGGCGGGTAGAAAATGCGAAAGGGCTGAGCACTGTTTTTTTGCACACAGATGGACTACTTTTGTTGCCATCAGGCTATTATTTAATCCTCATTTTGATCCCAAATCTTATAGCACCGATCCCCTAGGTCCCAATGAAGAATATGTATCGCCGAGACGGCAGCCAATCCCTCCTTGGGCCAGGCCTTGCGGCCCCTCTTACACTCCGCCAAGCAACGATCCAAGAAATTGTATTTCCTCTTCTCACCCCATGGGATACCCCCAGTCAATTCCTCCCTGGATGAGACCTTATGGCCCCCCTTCTCAACCCTTGCTGCCAAATCCTCAATTCGCCAATCCCAATTATGGCCCACAAATGAGCCATTCAAGCGGGTCACCTTTTACGCAGCCGCCTGGTTCACCCCAGTCAAACCGTCAGGAATGTATTTCAAGCCCATGCCCACTCGTTCAGCCAGCGCCAAGATATCCTGCGCCACCCTTTCAAAGATCATCTCCTGTGGAATTTTTTATTATGGAATCTACGCCAGTCACTCTTCCCAATTTGCATACCAATAACTTATTTGCTTTCACTGCGGATCTAGATACTGCGTTAGGAAATCTGTCGCTAAATCCTTCATCTCCAAATGTAGAGCGATTGTTTAATGGGCTTTTGAATTCTCCTACTCAGGAGAATGCTACTAGCCCGCTAGGCAAATAGGTGTAAACAAACGGCCCTAGCGAGGCAAAGCCAGATTGAAGCGAAGCGGTCCGACCGGATCCCAGGGGCCCCCGAAAACGCATCGTTTTTGGGGAATGGGCGAAGGGCCATAGCTGAAGGCTAGGCCGAGGAGGAGGATCAATATGGCAAAGCCGCAGCCGGCCGTTTGTCACCTATTTGGGTAGCGGGCTAGTAAAAACGGATCAGCTTTTGCTGGGCCAGAGAACGGATAGCTTCTTTAAGAGGCTCTAGGCCGATTCCTTCCTTTGCGGAGATCTCAAAGAGAGTGGAGGGATCGAATGAATAACGGGCGCGGAAGGAAACCGCTAGATCTGCAGCCCCTTCTTGGTCGATTTTATTGAGCGCGACCACAAAGGGCTTTTCCATCATTTCGGGATGATAGGCTTTGAGTTCGCGCCGAAGCATGAGAAACTCTTCAAAGGGATCCCGCTCTTCATGAGGAGCGAGTTCAATCAGGTAGACCAATGTGGAGCTTCTCTCGATATGGCGCAAGAAAGCAAAGCCTAAGCCTTTATTTTCATGGGCCTTTTCAATGATTCCAGGAATGTCGGCGATGAGGATGCGAGAAAAATCATCAAACTGAACAATGCCGAGATTGGGGCGAAGGGTTGTAAAAGGGTAGGGGGCGATTTTCACTTGAATATGGGCGAGCTCGGAAATGAGAGTCGATTTGCCCGCATTGGGCATGCCGACAAATCCCACATCGGCAATGAGTTTTAGTTCGAGCTCAATTTCAGCGCTTTCGCCGGCAGTTCCCGGCGTGCAAACAAAGGGAGCCTGGTGTGTGGAGGTTTTAAAACGGCTATTTCCTTTGCCGCCTCTGCCTCCTGCGCAGATTTTCCAACTCTGACCCGCTTCTGTGAAGTCAAAGAGGACTTCTTTCGTGGTGGCATTTTTGACGAGGGTTCCCATCGGAATTGTCAGAACGAGATCTTTGCCATTTTTCCCTGTGCAGTCATTGCCAGCCCCATCGTTTCCATTTTGGGCTTTAATGATGCGCCGGTTGCGGTAATCTTCGAGGGAATGGACTTGAGGGTCTGCTTCGAGGTAAATCGAGGCGCCATTGCCTCCATCGCCTCCAGCAGGGCCCCCTTTAGGGATAAACTTTTGACGGCGCCATGCGATGACGCCATTGCCGCCCTTGCCCGCCGATAGAGATAAAGTGACTGTATCGACGAACATGGGGGTTCAATCTATGCCTGCTGCGGAACGACGGAGACGAGGGTCTTTGCGCCTTTGCGGAAGGTGACGATCCCATCTACGAGAGCAAATAGGGTATAGTCTCTTCCGGTTCCTACGTTTTTGGATGGATGCCACTTGGTGCCGCATTGTCTGACGAGAATGCTGCCTGCTGTGACAAATTGCCCCATGGTGGCCTTAATGCCGAGGCGTTGTGAGCGAGAGTCGCGTCCGTTGCGGGTTGAACCCTGTCCTTTCTTATGTGCCATGAGAGCTCTCCAGTTTAAGCAGCGCTAATTTTAGTGATTTTCACACGGGAATATTTTTGTCGGTGTCCGACAGTGCGGCGGTAGTTTTTGCATTTCTTGTATTTGAAAGCGACGACTTTAGGGCCTTTTGTTTGGCCGATCACTTCTGCGTGTACGGCGCATTTTTCCACGTGGGGCTTCCCAATTTTTGGGGCCTTTCCATCATGGACCAAAAGAACTTTATCAAATTTCACAGCCCCTTCAGAATGCAAGAGTTCCACTTCAAGTTCGTCCCCTTCTTCGACCCGGTACTGTTTTCCGCCTGTCTCGATAATTGCGTACATGATTCCTCCAGAATAATTGCCAAAAATATTACTGGAGAGGGGATGCCTTTGTCAATGTGAATCTTAATTTCTTTTTCAAAGGTAGGCTAGAAAGGTAAATGAGGGCTGAAAGCAAAGCGATGGTGGCCCCGGGAGGCCAGTCGAGGGTGTAAGAGGCGCCTAGGCCTAGGAAGCAAAAGAGGGCGCAAAGGGCGCTGGCTACCCCCATCATCACATGGAGCCGTTTGGTAAAAAGACTGGCGACTAGGGCCGGGATGGTGAGGAGGGCGATGACCAGAATGGTCCCAATAATTTGAATCAGCAAAACGATCGAAATGGCGACCAGGCTCAATAAAAGAAGATAGAGGCGCCGGACAGCCACCCCTTGCAAAAGGGCCTGTTCCTCATCGAAGCAAAGGGCGAGAAAGCGGCGATAATAGAGAGCGACCAGAATTAAAATCAGCCCATCGAGAGCAGCCAACATCCAGAGATCGCGCGGATGGATCCAAAGGATATTGCCAAATAAAAAATTCATTAATTCTACATTCGTCCCGGGTGTAAGAGAGAGGAAGATCACGCCCACTGCCATCCCGGTCGACCAAACAGCTGCGATCACCGCATCTTCTCTTTGCCGATAGTGGAGATGGATCCAGCCGATGATCAGCGCCGATAGGATTGAACCGGCAAAAGCGCCGATGAGGGGATCGAGCCAAGCGATGTGATAGGTGCGCTGCAGCCAGAGGCAGAACCCCATCCCGCCCAGAATGGAATGGGAAATGCTCCCCGCAATGAAGGCGATCCGCTTCACGACGACAAAGGAACCGATGACGCCGCTGGCAAAGGAGGCCAGAAGAGCCGCCCAAAGGGCCATTTGAAGAAAAACATTGTCAAAGAATAGATTGAACAACCTGCGCCTCTTTTTTTGAATGAATCCCCAAAAGGGGCGTGTGGTAAAGACCCAAGGCGAAATGCTCGCATACATCTTTTGGCAGGAAGGAACTTACCTGGCCTTGCACGCAAAGGACGCGATCGACCCGCTCGATGATGGTGCGCAAATCATGGGTGACGATCAAGATTGTTTTTTTTCTCTTCAACGATTCCAGCAGCTCAAAGATCACTGCAATGGAAGGAGCATCGATATTTGCCGTGGGTTCATCTAAAAGAAGGAGCTCGGGATCGGAGAGCAAAGATCTGGCGAGCAGGGCTCTTTGCGCCAGGCCTCCAGAGAGCGAGCCGAACAATCTATTCTGATGAGAGGTGAGACCTAGACGGTCGATTAAATAATGAGCTCTTTGTTTGACAGCGATGGGGTAAGCACCTAAAAAGGACGTTTTCGAGAGGGCCCCGAGAAGAATCAATTCCAATACAGTGATGGGAAAATCGCGATCGGTGCGATGCACTTGGGGGACATAGCCGATTTTTGTGCATACTTCAGAAGGGTGTTTGCCAAAAATCGCCACCGATCCTCGTTTTGGCGCAAGAAGCCCCATGAGGAGCTTGAGAAGCGTTGTCTTTCCCCCTCCATTCGGCCCCATGATTCCGATGAATTCCCCCCGTTTGATTTGCAAATCGATCCGTTCTAAAACCAAAAGGTTTTCATACGAAAAGCTGAGATGTTCTAATTCAACGGCTAAATCATTCATAATCTTTCGATGGGTCTGCAATCAAATGGGCTAGTTTTCGCAGAGTCTCAAAGTAATTCTCAGAATAGGGGTCGATGAGATGTACGGGTACGTGGAGCCTCTCTGCAATTAACTGAGCTCCTTTGTTATTGTATTGAGGCAAAGCAAGGGCTACTTCCGCGTATTCGGCTTGTTGCAAAACCTGTTCCAGGTGCTTAGGTCGAGGATCTTTCCCTTCATATTCGACAGAGAGTTGTTCAAAGCGATAATCTTGGCAGAAATATCCAAAGGCCGGATGAGAAACCAGAATCACTCGTTCCACAATCGGTTCCAAAAGAGCTACAATTTCTTCATGGAGAAACTGCAACTCGGCCGATAACCGTTCTAGATTCTGTTGGAAAAGCTCTTTCTTTTCTGGAAACTTCTCACTTAAAACCCCTTCAATTGCCTTTGCTTGCGCAATCGCCAACTTTGGGCTGAGCCAAATGTGTCGATCGAAGTGATCCATGCTGCAGTGAGAGCAGCCTAGAGAATGCCCCTCTTCAATGAGTTGAATTCCCTCTCTTAAATCGTAGGCGATCAGTTCCCGATTTTTCGTCTTCAATACCGGCAGAATCTTTTCTTCAAACGGCTCTCCAATTCGGAACCAGATCACCCCTTCAGCCATTTCTTTGACTTGATGAGAGGTGGGCTCAAAAGCATGTGGATTTGCCCCAGGCGGCACGACCGCCTGTACTTCAATGCCTTCTCCCGCAATACGGCCCACCAAAAACTGATAGGGGGCGATGCTGACTAATACGATCGGTTTGGAGCGGGGCTCGGGTTGGGGCGCGTTTCGGCTGCAGCCAAAACAGAGAAAAATCAAAAAAATTCTTTTCAACATAGCTTTCGCTAAAAACTATCGGTCTTTCGGCGATATATTGCAAGATGGGAACTTGTTTCTTAAGAAGCTATCGGTTATTCTTTAACACCGTTTTGTTTGGAGAGATGTCCGAGTGGCTTAAGGAGCACGCTTGGAAAGCGTGTAAACGTGAAAGCGTTTCGTGGGTTCGAATCCCACTCTCTCCGTTAGGAGAAAAGCCGATCCAACAGTTTGGATCGGCGTAGGGGATTCGAAGTGCAGGCCGATGTTTTTGCTTTGCGAAAACCGGCCGGAACCGGCCCGACGGACGGCCACGCGCAGCGGGCCGCTTGGAGGGGAATCCCACTCTCTCCGAAAAAAAGGATAAAGGGTGAAGGGGAAAGGATAAAGGCGGCAAGGCCTCATCCCTATTGCATCAGGGCGGGGGAGCTGAGGGCTGGTTTATCCAAGACGGAGGCTCCTAGTGCGGGGGTGGGGTAGACGGCTTCGGCTGGGTGATGATAAGCATGCGCATGGCGCTTGAAAAAATCTCGGATAATTGTTTGTTGGTAGTGTCGTGGAGTTTTTTTTAGGTCTATAAAATCTGGGCCGCTCAGGAAGGCTTTTTTTATGGATTCGTGATGGTGTTCAAAAATTTTCCGCACTGCTGAAAGTCTGGTTGATTCTGGAATCTTTGCAAAAGAGTCTGTTTGGCTGAATTGAATGGTTCTGTCCAGAATATCTGAATCATCCGCCGTAATATCCTCAGAAGGATTGGGAGTCTTTATGAGGGAAGTAAGCTCCCGGGGCATTAAGTCGCCCATATGAGAAGAATGCAAAAGAGCATTGTAAACCGCAGAAACCCTAGCATCTTTTGTAAGCCTGATGCCTTGCAAAAGATCGGGAAATAAGGGGAATTCTTCGTGCAGGACTTCACTCAGAAGGTCTGGGTTCTCTTCGAGGAAGTCGAGTATTTCTATCCATTTTTGCTCTCTAATCAGAGATTCAAGTATCTTCGTAGAATTTTCAAGAATCGGAAGACTAGAAACAGAAAATAAACTAAGTAAACTAGGAGACTCAGGAGGACGGGGTATATTGGGAGGAATATCAAATACTATGGGTGGTGAATGATCTTGGGATCGACGGGCACGAGGTCCGTGGGGATATGTAAGGGAAGAATAAGAAGAACGTTTGGAAGAAGTAGTCGTACGTGAAGAATGAATGATGGGAGGTGAACATGGAGAAACGCGTGCGAGAGGTAAAGACAATCTTCGTGCAGAGAATGTGCTAGAAGCAGGAGTTGAGTCTGATAAAGATGCCTCAACTGCAGCTGCATAAGAGGACTCTAATGAATTGTGAGATGAGGAAAGTGAAGGTGTAACTGACATTAAAACAAATCTTCCTTTTTAATTTCGCTGTTTATTTTACTAAATGACTGTTTTTTATGTCAAACAACAAACTGTTATAATTTATTTATATAAATATTTCCTTTTAAAATTTATTTTTCTTGTCTTGAAAAGGGAGAGAGCCTTTTGATATATTCGATGCGCACGAAAAGGATTCACAAAAATCTCTTAACACTCTAAATAAAGGAAAGGCTTGACGCCTAGGTTTGAATTTCTATGCGCTGTCCATTTTGCAACCACGAAGAATCAAAAGTGACCGACTCGCGCGATGCGATCGAAATCAACGCGATTCGGCGGAGACGAGAATGCTGCCAGTGCATGCGGAGGTTTACGACATTTGAAACGGTCGATTTGAGCCTTCAGGTGAAGAAAAGGGATGGCACCTTTGAGGATTTCTCGCAGGAGAAGTTGATCCATGGGATGGATGCCGCCAGCCGCCATACGAGGGTAAGTCATGATCAGGTGAGAGCTTTGGCCTATAAGATTAAAGCCGATTTAATGGCCCGGGGCGTAAGGGAAATTACAAGCCGGGAGCTCGGCGATATAGTGATGAAGCATCTGCAAGAAACCGATGTGGTCGCCTATATCCGTTTTGCCTGTGTCTATAAGCGATTTAAAGATATTAAAGAATTATTGGAAGCGATCGAATCAATTGCCCCGGAGGGCGCATTTAAGGAAGAGGAAACGACCCATGCCATTGAAGAAAAATGAAATTGCCCACTTTAAGAAAAGACTTGAAGAATTGCGAGCACAGGTAACACGCGCCGTGCAGGGAACGAAAAAAGAGGTGACCGAACCCGATGATGCGAAGGGGTATTCGCAGCACTCGGCAGACGAGGGAACCGACGATTTCGTAAAAAATATTAATTTAGAAGTGACCAACAAAGAATTTGGCCTTCTCCGCCAAATCGATCGCGCTTTAGAGAAGATCGAAGAGGGAAATTACGGCATTTGCGATATCACGGGAGAGGAAATTCCCCTCAAGCGATTGGAAGCCATTCCCTATGCGACGATGACGGTGAAGGCGCAAGAGAAATTTGAAAAAGGGCTGATCTAATGAGCAAGCGGCTCTTTTTCCTTTTTGTTTTTTTGCTGGGTCTCGATATCGCCTCTAAAATACTCGCTCTCGAATATATTCCTTGGCTCAGCGGCCGCTTCTATCCCTTCGGGGGCATTGGGATCTTCTCAGGACTTTTCGGCGGCATCACCTTTTCTCTCAATACGATTGTCAATAGCGGGGCGGCTTGGGGTGTTTTCGCAGGCCATTCAGGACTTTTATTTGGAATCAGGGCGGCGATCATCTTTGGTTTGGTGCTTTATCTCTTGGTTTTCCATCGTGGGCAAACGGCAAAATTCCCCCTTTGGCTTATCGTCACCGGCGCGGCTGGCAATGCCATCGACTATTGGCGCTATGGCCATGTGATCGATTTCCTCCACTTTACTTTCTGGGGCTATGAATTCCCCATTTTTAATCTGGCCGATTCCTATATTTCCATCGGCGTAATGATCCTTTTTCTCCTTTCCCGTTTTTCGAAAAAAGAATTGCAAACATCATGACTCTTCGTATCTCAACACCCTCAGAAGAGGGGATTTATCAAGGATCTAAGTGGCTGAAATTCCAAGTTCTCTGCGATCGGGAGGAATTGGAAAAACTCTTTTCCATTCCCTTTGAGATCTATCCGCTGACAGGGGTGATTTCTCTTTCCCAAGTTCCGATGGCAAAATCCTTTTTCCTCGATGAATACGCCTCTTGGATCGAAGCTCTTAAGCAGGGGCGCATCCCCACCGATGCCGAGCTAAGACGCACGCTCGCCTGCGCTTTTTCTCCAGATCCTAACGCTCTCTGGCTCCAAAAAGTAGGGGAAGAACGCTACCTCATGAAAATTGCTCAGCCTGTCGTGCAAGTACAAGCCCACTATTTTGCCTATTCGCCCCTCGATGGAGTTTTTCGTCCCATGTCGATGGGAGCGGAAAGCATCTTTTGGGGCCTCCAATTTAGTTTTCCTCAGATTTACCAAAATCCAAAGACGATGGAGCTCTCAGAAGTGGGGCTATCTTCCTTCTTCCAGAATATTCGGGAATGGGTGCGCGAAACGACGCGGGCCACGCCATTTACCGTAGAGGGAAAGAAAACGAACGTTCCGATTCGCCTCGGCAAAAATTGTTTCACTTGGATCCATTCCCATCCACAACTTGCAGCGCGGGGGATCCATGTTTCATGAGACGCGCTCCCTCTGCCTTCTGAAAGAAATAGAGGTGGAACCTGTCTTGCAAGAGTTACGTGAAAAACACCCCGAAGTGGAGATCTCCCTCACATCCACTTTCGGTTCTTTGCAAATTCTATTTAAAAGCAAGCAGCCAGTTGATAAAATCATTCGGGAAATGGAAAAGAAGTTTCCCACATTTATGTATGGAGAGGGGAGAATCGAAGAAGCGGTCCATCGAGAATTCATTGCGGAGAAGAAAACCCTGGCCCTCGCTGAATCGATCACAGGCGGACGGCTAGCCGCGCAATTGACTGCCATCCCAGGCGCATCGAAATTCCTTCTGGGATCGATCGTCGCCTACTCTACGCAATGGAAAGAGCGCTTTTTGCATATGTCTCATTCGACACCACCAGTGAGTCGCGAAGCTGTTGAGCAAATGGTGCAAGGCCTCTTTGAAGAGACCGATGCAGATTTCGCTGCGGCGCTCTCTGGCATGGCAGGCCCCGATGCATGGACTCTCTACATCGCTGTAGGGCGCCGAGGAACGAGAATCGACTCAGGAAAAATCGCACTGCCGCAAGAGCGCAACGCCGCGATAGAATTTGCAACACAAACCGCACTCGGCGCACTCTGGCGCCGTATTGCCCACAACGCCTTTACTTTCTCATGAAAACCCATTACGCACTCCTCGATAGCGGCGACGGCCAGAAACTCGAACAATTCGGCGAATACACCCTCATCCGCCCCTGTCCGCAAGCAGTTTGGCGCTGTACGCTCAAGCAAGAATGGGAGAAAGCTTCCGCCCGTTTCACCCGCGAGAAAGAAAAAAATCATTGGACCTTCAAGCAGAAACTCCCTTCTTCTTGGGTCATTCTCCACGGTGGCGTGGAATTTAAGATCTCTCCCACCGATTTTGGCCATCTGGGACTTTTTCCCGAACATGCCGATCTATGGGAATGGATGCGCCCGCTCCTCTCCAAATCGTCCCGCGTCCTCAATCTCTTTGCCTATTCAGGCGGCGTCACGCTCGCAGCAGCCCAGCAAGGCGCGCAAGTGTGCCATCTCGATGCATCGAAGGGAATGGTCGACTGGGCCCGCGAAAATGCCGCCCTCAACCGCCTCACCGACGCCCCCATCCGCTGGATCGTCGACGACGCCATAAAATTTCTCAAGCGGGAAATTAAGCGCGAATCGTTCTACGACGGCATTGTCCTCGATCCTCCCACCTACGGCCGCGGAAGCAAAGGAGAAATATTTAAAATCGAAGAGGAAATCATCCCTCTCCTCGAACTCTGTTCACAACTGCTCACAAAAAAGCCCCTCTTCGTCATCTTCTCCTGCCACACACCCGGTTTCACTCCCCTCTCTCTGCGCCACCTCCTCGGCCAAACGCTCCCCAAAGGGCACATCGAAATAGGAGAAATGGCACTCCATTCCCCCGGCACTCTCCCCATCCCCAGCGGCTGCTTCGCCAAATGGACTACAAAGGAAATTTAGTTTAGATTAATGGCAGAGGTTTTCATGCCGACGATTCTTGTGGTAGGCCCCTATCGATTTTATTTTTTTAGCGGAGAATCAAAAGAACCTCCCCACGTACACATAGAAAGAGATGGATTTATGGCTAAATTTTGGTTAGAAGAAATCTCATTAGCGATGAATCGAGGATTTCGACCTCAAGAACTAAATAAAATATGTGAATTGATAGAGAAACATCAAAAACTTTTTCTGGATAAATGGCATGAACACTTTAAAAATTGAAGCAGATGAGCGTGCAGAGGGAGTTCATTTTACCAGAGATATGATCGTTGTTGATCTTGCGGATGGCCGCACAATTTCTGTTCCTTTGGCTTGGTATCCAAGACTTTTAAATGCCACTCCTAAACAAAGAGCTCATTGGAAGATTTGTGGAGGAGGATATGGGATTCATTGGCCTGAAATTGACGAAGATCTAAGCACGGAAGGATTTCTTCGAGGATATCCAGCCCCAAATGCACGAAGGCTTAAATCGGTCAAAAAGAAGAAACCCCCTCAAGTTAGAAGATCTCGGCCTAAAGCTAAATCGAGATCTAGATGAAAATTACCAGCTTGCAAAATCCTCGGATCAAAGAGGCGGTGAAGTTGCGCGATCGGCGCGCGCGCGAGGAAAGTCAACAGTTTTTGATTGAAGGGTATCGAGAGCTGAAACGAGCTGTCGATGCGGGGCGGAAGGTGGAGACTCTATTTTATTGCCCTGAGTTATTTTTGGGTGAAAATGAAAGGGAATTGATTGCAAAAGCGGGTGGGGAAGCTCTTGAATGCACGGGAGATGTATTTGCGAAAATTTCCTACCGCGATCGCCCCGATGGGCTGCTTGCCATTGCGCCGCAGCTTCACTTGAGATTGAGTGATTTAAAACTTCCCAAGGTTCCTTTTTTAGTTGTGGCAGAGAGCATTGAGAAACCGGGCAATTTGGGGACGATTTTGCGCTCGTGCGATGCAGCTGGCGTTCACGCAGTGATCGTCTGCGATCCAACAACCGATATTCACAATCCCAATGTCGTGAGATCGAGTGTGGGGACGTTGTTTACAGTGCCCGTCATTGAGGCGAACTCGGAAGAAACTGTGCAATTTTTGAAGCAGCGGGGGATTGCGATTGTCGCTGCAACGCCCCATGCGAAGTTGGAATATACTGAAGCCGATTTAAAAGTCCCTGTTGCAATTGCGGTGGGAACCGAGCAATATGGTTTAAGCGAAACTTGGATGAAAGACATTGCGGTGCGGATCCCCATGTTTGGAGTGGCCGATTCGCTCAATGTCGCATCAGCAACCACCATTCTCCTCTATGAAGTCGTCCGACAGCGCTCCTGATGTCATTTTCTGCGACAATCACCTCTTGATCGCCCTGAAGCCGGCAGGTCTTCTCACGCAACCCGATGCAACGGGCAGTGATTCTCTCGAAGAATTTGCCAAAGAATGGGTGAAAAAAGAATACAACAAACCGGGCGCCGTGTTTCTTCACTGCATCCATCGGATCGATCGCCCCGTCAGCGGCCTTGTTCTTTTTGCCCGCACCAGCAAAGCGCTCTCCCGCCTTAACGAACAATCGCGCCTCATGGAAATCCAGCGCGTCTATCTCGCCGAAGTGCAAGGCATCCTCGCCGAAAAACTCGGCCGTCTCGAGCACTATCTCATCCACGCAGAGCACCGCGCCCTCATCGGAAAGCCCTCAGACCCCGAAGCCAAGCAAGCGCGCCTCACCTTTGAAGTGCTTCACTACCTCCAACACACCACTCTCGTCAAAATCGAGCTAGAAACCGGCCGCTACCACCAAATCCGCGCCCAATTCAGCGCCATTGGCCATCCCATCGTCGGCGACCAACGTTACGGCAGTCAAACCGGCGACGGCAAAACAATCCATCTCCACTGCGCCTCCCTCGCCTTCAAACACCCCGTCACCCAAGAAGTGCTCCGCTTCGAATCGCCAGCTCCTTTTGCATAACTTCTGCGATTTGAACGGCGTTGAGAGCGGCGCCTTTTAAGAGTTGATCGCCCACGGCCCAGAATTCGAGGGTGTTGGGTTGCGTTGGGTCGATGCGGAAGCGGCCGCAGTAGATGTCGTTTTTGCCGGTGACGTCGAGGGGAGTGGGAAAGCGGTTTTGGGCGCGGTCTTCAAAGATTTTGAGGCCTGGGACGTGGGAGAGCGTTTCGTAAATGGCGTCGAGCGTGAAGGGGTGGCGGAATTCCACATTGGCAGAGAGGGAGTGAGCGCGCAGGACGGGGACGCGGATGCAGGTCGCACTCAGTTGGATTTGGTCGTCTTCTAAGATTTTTCTGGTTTCATCGCGGATTTTCAGCTCTTCTTCGACGTAACCGCTTGCATGAAGGGGGGAATTGTGGGGATAGAGATTAAAGGCGTAGGGGAGAGGGGAGTCGATGGGTTGATTGTGGAGCGCGGCGTGAGTTTCTTGCTGCAATTGCTTGAGGAGGCGCAAGCCCCCACCGCTGGCCGCTTGATAGGTGGAGGCGATGATTCTCTTTGCGCCGAATTTGCGGTGGAGGGAGAAAAGGGGGAGGAGAAGCACGGTGGCCGCGCAATTGGGGGATGCGGCGATGCGGGTTTGGGGAGTGAGGAGGTGGGCATTGATTTCAGGAATGATAAGCGGCACTTGCATCCGAAAAGCGGAGCTGGAATCGACGACAAAGCAGTGAGTTTGGGGAATCCATTCTTTAGAAATGGTTGAGCCGGCGCAAAAAAAGGCGAGATCAGTGTCGGCAAAACAATTGGGGCGGAGAATTTCAAGGGGGATTTTTTCTCCTTGAAATGAGATTGGTTGGCCTTGAGATTGAGGCGAGGCAAAACAGCGCAGTTGCTGAATCGGGAACTTTCGTTCAGCCAAAAGATGAATGATTTGTTGGCCCACAGCGCCGGTGGCTCCAACAATTGAAATTGTCTTTTTTTTCATAAAGAAAGATAATGCCAAAACCTATGAAAAAGATCATCCTCCAATCGATCGATGATGGAATCCGCGCAATTGAAGCTTTGAAGACGGCGGAAGGACTTCAGTTTATTGAAACGGCCGCGGAGAAAATCGCTACCTGTTTTCGCGAAGGGGGGAAAATCCTCATCGCTGGAAACGGAGGGAGTCTTTGCGATGCCATGCATTTTGCTGAGGAATTGACAGGCCAATTCCGGAAGAAGCGCGCGGCGCTGCCTGCGATTGCTTTGGCGGAGCCGGGTCATTTGACCTGTGTATCGAATGATATGGGTTTTGATCAGGTCTTTGCTAGGGGAGTGGAGGCATTTGGAAAGCCGGGCGATATTTTCATCGCCTTGACGACGAGCGGCAATTCGGCCAACCTGGTTAAGGCCGTCGAAATGGCCAATGTAAAGCGGCTTTACACGATCGCTTTTTTAGGGAAAACAGGTGGAAAAATGAAAGGACTTTCCGATCTGGAATGGATTGTTTCTGGATTTGCCTATTCCGATCGAATTCAAGAGGCCCATATGACAGCCATCCACATCATCATCGAAACGGTCGAGCACCATCTGTTTGCAAATGTTGCATACGCTGCGCTCTAAACTTCTTCTTTTTGGACAAGAATTCATCGAGAGCGGAGCTGCGATTGTGCTGGCTCCTGTCAGCTGGATTTGGGGCCTCATCTCTATTTGTAAAAACCAATTGTACGACAGGGGATGGCTCCCTGTTCATCGCTTGAGGCGAACGGTTGTCAGCGTGGGGAATTTGGTCGCTGGGGGAACCGGAAAAACGCCCCTCGTTCATCTTTTGGCAAAAACATTTGCAGCGCGAAAGGTCGCCATTCTCTCTCGCGGCTATGGAGCGATTCCCGATGAACCGCTTCTTTTAAGTCGCAGATTGCCTTTGGTTAAGGTCTACGTGGGAAAGAATCGAGTCGCCTCTGCAAAAAAAGCGATTGCGGAGGGGGCGGAACTGATCATTCTCGACGATGGGTTTCAACATCGGGGACTGGCGCGCGATTTTGATTTTGTGATTCTCGATGGAAAAGATCCCTTTGGCAAGGGGCATTATTTGCCGTGGGGATTTTTGCGCGATAGTCCGAGGAGGCTTAAAGAAGTCGATGCCCTTTTTGTGCAGAATGGAACGTTTCCCGGCGCGATTCAAATGAAAACGAAGGTTTTGAGGATTCTCGATGTGAGGGAAGAGGAGGTCGCTTCAATTCGGGGATGGCGCGTGGGACTTTTTTGCGGGATCGCTAAACCCGATCGTTTCAAGAAAACAGTGGTCGATCTGGGGGCTGAGGTAGTGGCGCAATGGATTTTAGCCGATCATGAACCGGCTGATTTGGAGAGGCTGCATGCGTTTTGCAAAGGACTGGATGTCAGGGCTTTAGTTTGCACGGAGAAAGACTTTGTGAAGCTGCCTAAAGGGATTGCGTTTCCTTTGCCCATCTTTTTTTTAGAGATGGGGATGGAAATTGTAGCGGGGCAAAAAGAGTGGGAAAAGTTGATTGAAAAAATCGATCAAAAAATAGATAATAGTCGCCAATCATGAGTGAAGCGATAAAAATAACTTTACCGAAGCTGGGCGAAAGCATTGTAAGCGCCACCGTTGTCCAATGGTTTAAGAAAGTGGGCGACCGGGTGGAGCTGGATGAACCGCTTTTGGAAGTTTCGACCGATAAAGTGAATAGCGAAATTCCTTCTCCTGTTGCAGGGATTCTGCAGCAAATCCTTGCTCAGCCCAGTCAAGAGTTGCTAGTGGGAGAGGTGTTGGCAGTGGTTTCGACAAGCACGGCGATGCCCGCATGCGCTGCTGTAGTGAGCCCTGCGCCGGCGCCTGCTGCAGCATCGGGAGAAATGGGGGATTTTCTCTCCCCATCTGTGATGCGCGTTTTAAATGAAAAAGGGATTGCTCTCAGCGAAATCAATCAGATTCCCCGTACAGGGCAAGGGGGGCGTCTGACAAAAAAAGATGTAGAAGATTACAAAAAGTGTCCCAATACTGAGCGGGTTCGGATGACCTCGCTCCGAAAGGCGATCGCCGACAATATGGTGCGCTCTTTCTATGAGGCGCCTCATGCGTCAGTCATTACTGAAGTAGATGTAACGAATCTGGTGAAAATCATCCAAGAGCAGAAACAACCTTTCTTGCAAAAACATGGTTCCAAGTTAACGATTACCCCTTTTGTCGCCCGCGCAATGACTCGCGCTCTGCAAGCTTTTCCTCTCATCAATGCCTCTCTCGATGGAGATACCATTTTGATGAAGCGCTTTGTGAATTTAGGCATAGCTGTGAGTGTGGAGCAGGGAGTGATGGTTCCTGTGATCCGCAGCTGTCAGCAGCTCTCTCTTCCTGAAATCGCCAAGCAGATCGCCGAACTTGCCGAGAAAGCGCGCAGCCACACTCTAGCGCCTCAAGATGTGCAAGAAGGATCGATTACGCTCACGAATTTTGGCATGACGGGAACGCTCATTGGAATCCCCATCATCCGCTATCCGGAAGTGGCGATCGTCGGTCTCGGCGCCATTACGAAGAAAGTGATGGCGATGGCAGATGAGACAATAGCCATTCGCTCCACAATGATGGTCTCTCTCACCTTCGATCACCGCGTCCTCGATGGTCTCTACGGCTGCGGCTTCCTCAATGAACTCAAAAAGCATCTCGAAGGAGATGTAGAGCTCTAAATTACCCTTCGGCAGATGTATAGCCGGCCTTTCCATCGAATGAATAGAGAAATTCCGCTTTGATCACATCCATTTCGACATGATCGAATGCATGCAAAACTTGGATGAGGTCGTTTTGGGAAACGGGACGATTGTCATCTGAGACGAAACGGCAGCGCCACTGCTCTATGCAGAATGTTTCAGGCTGCCCTTGCGGCCAAACGCGCACACCGCGGTTGGTGATCATTTTCAAGCGAAGCGTGCCCACATTGATGTGGGAGATTTTTGGGAAGAATTCCTGCAAGATTCCGCGGAAATAGATGAATACATCGACGCCGATGAGCTCTCTTCTTGCGGAGCTAGGAGGGTGGGTATGAACAATTGTGGGTGCTGCCGCTTGATAGGTGACCGGTTTTAGCTGCTCAGGTTTTTTCCCGAGATTTTTCACCACAGCAGCGGCAAATTCTTGCGTCCCTACTTTTTTCTTACTCGTACCTTCCTTGTAAATGTCGTAGGTATGAATTCCCTCTTCCAGTGTGCGTAGCCAGCCGTTGTGGATGCGCATGGCGATATTGGGCTGGCCGATATGAACGAGCATCTGGATGGCCGCTAGAAGCAGTCCTGAGGGATTTGCGACATCCTGTCCAGCGCGGCGCGGCGCAGATCCATGGATCGCCTCAAACATGGCCCCTTTTTCTCCGATATTCGCCGATCCAGCCAAGCCGACAGAGCCGGCGATTTGAGCCGCTACATCGGAGAGAATGTCGCCGTAGAGGTTGGGCATGACGAGGACATCGAAAACCTCAGGCGTATCAGCGAGTTTTGCAGCGCCAATATCGACGATCCAATGTTCATTTAAGATATCTGGGTATTGTAAAGCAATTTCATCGAAGACCTTATGGAAAAGGCCGTCGGTAAATTTCATGATGTTGTCTTTCGTGAAGCAAGTGACCTTTTCCCTCCCCTGGCGCCGCGCATATTCAAAGGCATAGCGGACGATTTTTTCCGAACCTGCGCGGGAAATGATCTTGATCGCATTGCACACATCGGGAGTTTGCCGATATTCAATTCCGGCGTAAAGATCCTCTTCATTTTCTCGGACGATCACCACATCCATTTCAGGGTGTTTTGTCATGACAAAAGGAAAATAGGAGACGCAGGGGCGGATATTTGCGTAAAGGCCTAAAGTGGTGCGGATCGTCACATTGAGGCTCTTAAATCCTCCTCCTTGCGGCGTTGTAATGGGGGCTTTTAAGAAGGCCTTTGTATTGCGGATGATCTCCCACATTTTGGGATCGATTCCGGTGGGAAAGCCTTGCAAATAGAGCTTTTCTCCAATCTCCACAAAATGAATTTCGAGCTCCGCGCCAGCCTCTTTCAGGACATGGAGCGCAGCTTTCATAATTTCAGGTCCAATGCCATCTCCCTCCGCAACTGTAACCGGAACCTTGCCCATAAAAATCCTTTTTTTCCATTCTACACTACGCTATTCTCTAGAAGAGTTCAAGGAGTTCCATTGCTTAAAACTCTCTTCGACGAGCAACGACAATATCTCAATCACTTCTTCGATGCGGTAGATTTAGCCGCTGCCGAAAAGGTATTTGAAAAACTTCTCCATTGCAAAGGCGTCGTTGTTCTTTCAGGCGTAGGTAAAAGCGGCCATATTGCACAGAAAATCTCCACGACTTTTCTCTCGACAGGGACTCGCTCTTTTTTCCTTTCCCCCGCTAATGCGCTGCATGGAGATATTGGTTTTATTTCGCCTCAAGACATCTTTCTTTGCTTTAGCAAAAGCGGCGAATCGCAAGAGCTATTAGAACTGCTGCCCCACATCCAGAAAAAGGGGGCGGCGACAGTTGCCATCGTCTCCCAACTCCATTCGCGATTGGCGAAAAATTGCGATCTCTCCATTTTTTTACCCGTAGAACGGGAACTTTGCCCCTACGATTTAGCTCCCACGACTTCCACAGCTGTGCAACTAATCTTTGGCGACTCTCTGGCGATCGCCCTCATGCGCGCCAAACAATTTACCCTGGCTGATTTTGCCGCGAATCACCCCGCAGGGCTTCTCGGCCGTAAAATCACTTTAAAAGTGACTGATCTCATGCTGAAAGGGGAATCGATCCCTCTCTGCAAGCCTTCCGATAAGCTCATCGACGTCCTCCACGAACTCTCTCTCAAGCGATGCGGCTGCCTTCTCGTGATCGATGACAAAAAACAACTACTAGGAATTTTTACAGATGGGGATTTACGCCGCGCCGTTCAAACGAATGGGGGAGGGGCTCTTCAATCGACTCTATCCACTTTAATGACTCCCGCTCCTCGAACGATTTCCCCACAGCAACTCGCCTTCGATGCGATGAAGCGAATGGAGGAAGATCCCACCCGCCTCATCACCGTTTTACCAGTGGTTCAAGAGGGAAAGGTTATTGGCCTTTTGCGCATGCATGACATTTTACAATCAGGACTCTCCCATTGATTTCAATTACTCAAATCGCAACAATTAAATTGGGAGAAAGGAAAGCTGATGCTTGATCTATATGTTGCGAATCTTCTGATCATTCTCGTATTTACAATTGGATATTTCGCAATTATTTTTGAATCTGCCATGCGAATCAATAAAGCGGCCTCTGCTCTTCTGATGGCGGTGGTGACTTGGATGTTCCTCTATCTGATCAAGGGGCATAATTTAGCGGAAGATATCGGTCAGTTAGGAGAAAAACTCAGCGAGATAAGTCAAATTATCTTTTTCTTGATGGGCGCAATGACATTAGTAGAGGTTGTCGATTCTCATAAAGGTTTCAAAATCATCACCGATTTAATCCATACGAATTCCAAGAAAAAGATGCTTTGGATTTTAGGGCTCGTCACATTTTTCCTTTCCGCAATTCTCGATAACTTGACGACGACTATTGTGATGGTCTCTCTTTTGCGTAAATTAGTTCCCGATAAGCAGGACAGAATGATTTTGGGTTCCATGGTGGTCATTGCGGCCAATGCAGGAGGAGCTTGGACGCCGATTGGCGACGTGACGACGACGATGCTTTGGATCAATGGAAATATTACCTCTTTGCAAGTGATGAAAGCTCTTTTCATCCCCAGTTTTCTCTCCCTGGTCATCGCATTGGGACTGTTGGGATGGCAATTGAAAGGGAACTATCCAAAATTAGTGCAACGGGCCCATGAAGAAAAAGTGGAACCTGGCGCTCGCCTCATCTTTTTTTGCGGCGTAGGGGCCCTTATTTTTGTTCCTATTTTTAAAGCCCTGACAGGATTGCCCCCTTTCATGGGCATTTTGATTGGGCTTGCGGTTGTTTGGCTCGTCACGGATATTATCCATTCTCCCTATGAAACCAGAGAGCATTTGCGACTCCCCCATATTTTGACCCGCATCGACACATCGGGCATTTTATTCTTCCTCGGCATTCTGCTTGCGATCAGCGCTCTCGATACAGTCGGACTTTTGCGTGAACTCGCAGAGATTCTCGATCGCTACGTGCACAATCTCCCTCTCATAGCTACAATGATCGGATTGATCTCTGCAGTCATTGATAATGTCCCCTTAGTTGCGGCTGGGATGGGAATGTATGATTTACAAACCTATCCTACAGATTCCACTTTTTGGCAAATGCTCGCCTATTGCGCAGGAACGGGCGGCAGCATTCTCATTATCGGCTCTGCAGCAGGCGTGGCTCTCATGGGAATGGAAAAGATCGATTTCATGTGGTATCTCAAGCGCATCAGCCTCATCGCTCTCGCCAGCTACCTCGCCGGCGTGGCCCTCTTCATTATCCAAGAAGCCTTATTCGGCATGTTCCTCTGAAATCAGAAATCGGAATGCAGAAGTCAGAAGTGATAGCCAACGACCTGTTAAACACAAAGCTTTTTATTCATACTTCTGCATTCTGCCTTCCGACTTCTGAGTTCAAAAAAAAGGCCCCGCGAGAGCGAGGCCTTTGCACACTGTCTGATGACTAGGAGGAATTACATGTCGAACTGTAGGCTCAACGAGAATCCGCTGAGAGAGAAATCTCCGCGAGATACAACATCATTGGTATAAGATCCGCCAGTACTCGTATTCACACCAGCTCCTTGGAAATTTCCAGACCAGAATCTTCTGAGATTGAGCTGATTCCACCAGTAATGGAATTCATAAGCAGCTCTTAACCCTACATGATATCGATTCTTATCGAAATGCTGTCCCCAGCCTAAACCGAGAATGATCTCAAGGTTAGGAACGTTCATGTAATGATCCGCATCCACATCAAATCCATTATTTACACCGCTATATTGAGCAGCTGGTGTAGCGAGGTGTTGATCAATATCAAATTTTCCATACAGCATAGACATGGCTGTATTTCCAAAGAGACAGAATCCTTTGCCGAGCAGCCAATCTGAATTCAAACCGGCGCGAGCTCCTACTCCCCAGAAATCATTGTCTGCATGATGGACATAACGGTTGTTCGTCGCACCCACTGTTCCGCTATAGTCGACGGAGAAGTGTTGATTGATCCAACCGCCTCGAAGGCCCCAGTGAGGGCTCAATACCAGGTAACGGCTGACGTGATAAGGTTTAGCCAATTTTATATCGATGGTATTGTAATTTCCATCCCAGACAGCGCTGGTCATTTGGTTATTCAACATCGCGACTGCAGAGTCAATACCAACGGCCCAAAAAGGAAGAAGGGCTCCTCCGCCTGTGCTCACGTTGGCTCTTTTATAATCGCTGATTTTGACCCAAGTCCAATTGAAATCAAGGTTCCATGCATCATGGTCTAGATAAAATCCAGCGCCCAGGCGCATTCCCCAATTGTAGCTCCAATCTTTGTGTTCGTTTGAGAAGCCAACTACTTTACCATGAGTCAGAGGGGCTCCAACACCATTCGTATCGGACATAGCCCAGTCCATCCCATCTTGCTTTGGCTGCATAGCCAAACCATCGACGTGGAAATAAAAGTCTCTTGGGCAGGCGAGATTCATATCAAAAGGATATGAAAAAGCAAAAGGACCCGGTTTCGGTTCTTCGCAGCATATTGGGGGCGGAGGCGTTTCACACGGGCCTCTAGGAATAGCGTACACGCTTGTTGCCACCATAAAAGTAGCAACAGAGGACGCTAGCACCCTGCTGAACGAGTTGTTCAAGTTGAAATGCATAGACATTCTCCAGTTTTTTCTAAAAGAGATTCTCGAAATAAGTGACGAGATGCTCTATAGAATTGGTTTTCAAGTACGACAATAAATATTTAGATCCAATCTTGGCAATGAAAATTTTTATTGCGTCCAATACCGGTCATCTGTTCTTGATAAATGACTTGGAATATATTTATATGTAACACATTTATTATCAGCTGTTAACGTTCAAATTCCAAAATGTTTTTCTGAAAGATATTGCTGGAAATGGGTGTTTTTTTGTATGTTTCTAGCTTCGTTTCAATTCAGAAATGGATGAAAGAGACGAAAAGGACAGCTTGACTGTCTGAGGGTCACACCTCGAACTGTTTTGACAGTGGAAGAAGAGAAGAGTGAATTGAAATAAGCTTGTGTGGAGTCTAAGAAATTGGATTTCACTCGTCATAAGTAATTTATTTTTTAATGAGAATTTGATCTTGGTTCAGATCGAATGCTGACGGCGTGGATGA
>DATIHQ010000020.1:0-7112 GCA_035480535.1 Chlamydiales bacterium | reverse complement strand
GGCTTCTCCACCGCCCAATCGATCGCGGCCATTGGAAAACGGCGGCGCAAATCTCCCAGCACGGCAAAGGCCTGCACGATATCTCCTAAGGAGGAAGTCTTGACAATAAGAATCGCTTCTTTATACATCTCGAGAAAACGGGGTTATCTTATGTCTCATGCCAAACATCCAAAAGAGCTTTGGATTTTAGGACTTACAGAGCTTTGCGAGCGATTTGCCTTTTGGGGTGTGGGCAACCTGCTGGTTTTATATCTCATTGAATCGTATCACTTCCCCAATGAAAAAGCCACCCACATTTATGGAATTTTCAGCGGCTGCGCCGCCTTTCTTCCCCTTCTCGGCGGCTGGATTGCCGATCGCTGGAATTATCAATCTCCCCTCGTCTTAGGCGCCCTCGTCAATGCAATTGGCTGCTTTCTCCTCGCCACAGGCATCCCCGCACTTCTCTACGTCTCCCTCGTCATCATCGCGCTCGGCTATGGCATTTTCACCCCCAGCATCCTCACCGTCCTCGGCTATACCTACCGCAATAAACCAGACTTACGCGAAGCGGGCTTTTCCATCTATTACGCCTCGATCAACATCGGTGTCTTCCTCGCCCTTGCCTCGCTCGGCACCATCGCCAAACTCCTCAGCTGGCAAATAGCTTTCATCGTCGCCGGCTTCGTCCAATTAGTGGGCCTCATTCCCCTCATTTTCTACCTGATCAACAACAAAGAGACCTATCGAGCGCTCAAAACGCTCCAAAAGGAAACGAACATTGAGAAACACCCTCTCACTCCCATAGAAAAAAACCGCCTCTTCGTCATCCTCGTCTTTTGCCTCATCTCCATTCTCTTTTGGGCCGCTTACAATCAAGGCTTCTCTTCCATGGCGATCTTCGCCCATGACTTCATGAATCTCAACATTGCCGGCACCCCAATCCCCGAAGGAGTTTTCATGTCGAGCGAAAGCTTCTTCCTCATTCTCCTCGCTCCCCTGCTTGCCCTCCTCTATTCCAAGCTCCAAAAAATCGGCCGCGACCCCTCTCCCGCAACCAAAACCTCTCTCAGCCTCTTCTTTATGGCCGCCTGCTTTCTCGTCATGATGTTTGGCGCCAAAAACATCCCCGCCGCCGCAACCTCCGCCCAAGTCTCTTCAGGCTACCTCGTCTCCGCCTACTTCCTCATGGCCGTTGGCGAAATGCTCCTCGCCCCCATCGGCCTCTCCATGGTCTCTCGCCTTGCGCCGCCCCGCTACACCGCCCTACTCATCGGCTTTTGGTATGTTTGCGTCGGCATCGCCTTCTACAACGGCGGGCTCCTCGCCGGCCTCATGGAAAAAATGGGCGGCCTCTACTACTTCTTCAGCATCTTTGTCATTATGACCCTCATCCCCGCGCTCCTCCTCCTCCTCTTCTCACGCAAACTCACCCGCCTCTCCCACCTCCACCACGTCCCCCCCACCATCCACGACGTCGACAAATAAGCTCACACCATTTCCTGATACCCCGGGCCTTTCTCCTTTACGGGCCGGAAAGTAGACGCAACGGACATCTCACACCCATCCTCAAATTGACACTCATCAAGCTCATTCACACACTTCATATTATCTGGGCTTGGATCACAGATCGTCCTGCAAACCATAACCTGTGTAGCCACGCACAAACAAAAAGCTCCCACACACTTGAGAAAATCAATTCCCGTATCCCTCATCCGATCCTTACAGGTGTGGGTCACTCTATTAAAACCAGGTGGCGCGTACATTCTTGATTCACAACAATCTTTCACGCAATGGTAACCAAGACCCAGGCGAATGGTTCTCCCCGCAGCACAACATGTGCAAAAAATCGTATTTCCCAAAATTCCACACTCCGCCATCCCCAAGGCATGTTGACGAATCTCCTGTTCCGTGATCTGGTACACCTTGCTTGTGCTTTTATCGATCAATTTCCCGCTCCCATCCGACACTACATCCCAATCTCCCCGTTTGAAACAACAACACCTCACACCAACAGCCGCAGCCATACGCCCTCCAATTAAAAAAAGATTGAGGGATGCTATACTATGAACTCATTTTTTGCAATCGCCTCTAACTCTTTTATTATCAGCAACTTAATAAAATCCAATAAACTGATTGACATGTATATTAAGATTTTATTAAAATAGAGGGTATGGAACAGCAAACATCTTGCTACACCCTTTATTCATTTATGTTACGCCACCCGGCGTACATCTCCCATATTTGGGGCTAATCCCCCGCATCTATTAGTTTTTTCAGATTTTTTGACCAAACCGCACGCACTGTAAGAGAATTTCTCTTCAGCAGCGATATACCGGGAGTGATTCAAGAATCGGATTATGACAAGGAGGCGCCCTAAATTTGAGCCAGGCGCAGCCGTCGCCGAAGCAGCTCAACCTGAAAGGTTGGGCGCCGGGGTCCCCGAAGACGCATCGTCTTTGGGGTGGGGTGCAGGCGGGTCTCAAATTTAGTGGCTGCCCGACGCAGTCAGAACCGATTTTTGAATCACGAGCGGTATAAATTTGAACACTTTACTTAAGGGACTTTTATGTCTCAGAATGAAGCTATACTGATATTGCAATATGGAGATGAAACAGCGTTTCCAAGCACTTACTCTCTATTCTATAATTTCACGCTCGCCGGCGAGCCGAAATCGACCGAGGAGGATCCACTTATCCTCCTGGCAGATGAAGTCGCCTGTTTGAGGAGGTTGTAATGAGCGTATTCCCCTATCTGCCGGATGATCTGCACACGGTTGTGGCGCAGTACGCTCCCGCTGAATCACCTTGTCTTTCCAGAAAAGGAAGACTCTTTGGCAAAAGAACATTGCGGCAAATCTCCTCAAAAATGGCCGCAATTCCCGCAGTGCAATTCCTAGCGCCAGAGTTTAAGGAACAGCGGAATGTGCACAAGCTCAACGAGAGATTTGTCGAAGTCCTAAAACTGACAAATCCCGCTGTCCTCGCCAAAATCGAGAAAGATTACGGGAAAATGGTCACTCTTTATGACAAGGAGTATCCCGTTCATTCACCCGATGTTCTCTATCGCGTCGACCGGATGGCCGCGTTGGCCGCTGCCGCCCAAAAAGAGGTGCTGGCATGCAAGAAGCCCGAATACGATCGCACGTATCACGAAACAAAAGGGAACCTCATCCGAGCCCTTTGCGTTCTCCTGCTCGGACTCCTCGTTTTCGCGATCTTGCTTGTTGTAACGCATGGAGCTGCGGTATACGCCTCCCCTTTCATAATGGCAGGACTGGTGGCTTCCATGATTCTTAGAATGCAGCTTCCAGAAAACCAGCCGGAAGAGAGGGAAAAAGAGCTGAAGCTATCGGCAATTCTCGGACAGGATATTTTCCAATTGCAACAGGATGTTGCCAAGGCCTTCTTGCGCCGCTATTTGGAGGATCTAAAAAAGCCTCTGGAACAGAATCGTTCGAAAGAGATCTTCGCAAAAGATTTCCATGCGCTGCGAGACCATTTGGCATTGGTTCGGCATAAGATTTTTAAAGGAAGGTACGAAGAGGCAAAAGATCTTCTAGCAGATCCCGCCCTGCCGGCTCTGTTGGAACCGTTTGCGAAACAGGATGCGTTCACTCCCTTGCGCACCCGATTTGAAAAAACCATCCAACGCGCCCAGAATTTCTTGGCCAATAGAAATGCGCTCCGAGCCCGTATGGAATTGACAGAACCTCTCGATACCCCCCAACTATTTCGAGAAGCGCAAAGGCAAGTCTATCTGGCCCCGGCCCACTCCGAGCTCAAAAAGCGGATGGCTAACAAAGAAATCGATCTCTTGCCCTCTCCTATCCGTCTCCGAGTGCAGGATCTCGAAAACCACCTGAAGCTTGGCGATCTCGATCACGCAAGAGCCGAAGTCGCAGCCCTCGAGGCCCTCCTTTAGAATTGCGAGAGGCCCAGCTCTTTAAGCGCTCCCTGCATGTCGCTTGGCATTGCAGACATTATGTCCATTTCCTTTTGCGTAAAAGGATGGACAAACTGCAGGCGATGGGCGTGGAGCATGGGGCGCTGGATGAAGTGGCGGCAGCGGAAGGTTTTTGCATATTGCCTGTCGATGAGGATGGGATGCCCCATCTCCGCAAGATGGACGCGGAGTTGATGTGTGCGCCCCGTAAGCGGCTTGCAGAGAATGAGCGATGCTTGAGCGCCGCTTGCGACTTTTTCCCAATCTGTAATCGCCGTAAGGCCTGCGTGGGATGAACCCCAAATAGTTTGCCCTTCAAATGAGCCTTTTTTGGCGAAGAAGCTTTCGATGCGCCCTGCTTCTTTTTTGGGGATGCCATCGACGAGAGCTAGATAGGTCTTTGTCACTTCCCTTTGCTCAAAGAGTTCCATGAGGCGGTCACGCACTTGAGGGGTTTTTGCAAGGAGAAGAAGCCCGGTGGTGTCTTTATCGAGGCGGTGGACGAGGGAGTGTTTGGGCCCGAAGGAGCGAAGGGCGGAGGCGTCGTTACAAACCCAATTGGGGGGCTTGTCGACGATTTTTAAGAACTCATCCTCGTAGAGTGTTTCAAATCCTGAAAGATTGGGAGTGAGGATCGATTTCCAGCTGGGGGCGAGCTCAACGGTATCGCCCCGCTTAAGAGCTGTAGAGGCGAAGCGCTCGATAGCGCCATTGACGCGGCAAAGGTTGGCCTCCAGGGCGCGTCTCAGCTGCTTTCCCGAATAGGTTCCATCAAACTGCGCCTGGAGAAATCCAGCGAGCTTTTGGGGCGAAGAGACGAGCCATTTCATTTAGAGCGCCTTTCGAGAAAATCAATCAGGAGGCGAAGGCCGTAGCCAGTGGCTTTGGTTGTGTTGTAATGCTTTGGCTTGGCCACAAAGGGAGGCCCTGCCATGTCCAAATGAGCCCAGGAAACTGATCCAACAAACTCTTGCAGAAAGAGCGCCGCTTTGATGCTGCCGCCCTCGCGTCCTCCGCTGTTGAGGAAATCGGCAATGTCTGACTTCAGGGCTTCTTTATAATCGGCATGGATTGGCATGCGCCAAATCAACTCCCCTGTTTTTTCCGATGCGCCTAAGAAATCTTTGGAGAGTTTTTCATCATTGGTGAAAAATCCAGCGATCTCTTCGCCAAGGCCAAAGATAATGCTTCCCGTCAGAGTGGCTAAATCGATGAGGCAGGTAGGCTTGAGGTGGGCGATCGCATAGGAAATGGCATCGGCTAAAACTAGGCGCCCTTCGGCATCTGTATCATTCACTTCAATTGTTTTACCTGAATGAGAGCGATAGACATCGCCTAATTTATAGCTTTTGGGGCCAATGCAATTTTCCGTGACGGGCGCCACCGCTGTGACATTGACTTTAAGACCTAGAGCAGCGGCAGTGTGCACAGCGCTCATCACAGTAGCAGCGCCTGCCATGTCTGATTTCATCGTCATCATGTTTTCGGGCGTCTTTAGCCGCAGCCCGCCGGTATCGTAGGTGATGCCCTTCCCCACCAAAACAATCTGCTCTTTGGATTTTGGATCGCCGTGATAGGACATTAAAATGAGACAAGGATCGTGAGAAGAGGCGCGATTGACGGCCAAAATAAGCCCCATCTTCTCCTCTTCAATCCCCTTCTTGTCTAAAACTCTCATCTTGAGTTTGGGATTGTCTTTCTGCAAAGAGAGAATGATCTCAGCAAACCGCTTCGGCGTCTTATCATCTGCATTCATATTCACGAGATCGCGGATGAAATAAACGCCCTGCGCGATCGTTTTTAGCTTTTCTAAAGTCCCTTTTTCCTTTGCATCGAGCCCAATCCAATTCACCTGCTCCAGAAGAACGACTGGATTTTCCTTCAACGAGTCATGCTTTAGCTGTGTAAAGGCATAGTTCGTTAGAAAGATCCCTTCCGCAACTCCTGTGAGGATCTCCTCTTTGGAAAGAGATTTGATCTTGGGAAAAAGAACATTGAGACTCTTTGCCTTTTTGCCCTGTCCCATTCGGATGGCGCTTGCATAAGCTCTCCGCAGCGTCTCTGGAGTCGCCTGTTTTTCCTTCCCTAGACCGAGAAGCAAGACCCGCTCTCCCTTTTCGCTGTAGAGCAAAATGGCTTCCCCATTTTTTCCCTTGAAATCGCGCAAGACCGCTTCCAATTTCAGATGTCCAAAATCGGCAGCCGCCTCAGCCCCCTCCCAAAAGGGGAGGATCATCAGATCGGTTTGTGGCCGTTTCTCAAGGCTATTCGAAAATCCGAACTTCAAAAGGGAACCTCATCATCGAATGTGGTGCCCGGCGAGGCTGGAGCAGCCATTGGCGCAGGTTTGCCCATGTAAGGATTGACAGGCGCTCCCTCGACAGGATGAGGCGCTTGCGGAGCATGCGCTGGTTGATGTCCTTCTTGTTGTTGTGAGCTCCCTTTCCCAAATGGGCTGAACTGGAGAAGAGAGGCCGTAATTTCCATAGAAGCTTGCGGCTTCCCTTCTTTATCGTTGAAAATCTCTGGCTTCTGAATTTCACCAAATACGACAACGGGGGATCCTTTTTTGAGGAAAGAGATCATCTTGTCGAATTGCTCTCCCCAAACGGTCACTCTCCACCAAATCGTATCTTCATTTTGTCCCTTTCTCGTGCGGGTCGCAACGCGCAATGTCGTCACTTTTTTGCCAGAAGAAGTAAACCGCGCTTCAGGATCAGCGCCCAAGTGCCCTGCAATATTGATAAAATTCATAACCAACTCCCTATAAAAAACTTTGTCCCATTATCGTTCCTCTTCCCAAAAGGGTCAAGATTTTGTTATCCTAAAGCAAAATAGGAAGGACCATGTCAAAGAAAAAAATTCATACATCCCATGCCCCAGCGGCGAACGGCCCCTATTCGCAGGCGATCCTAGCAGGAGATTTTTTATTTGTATCGGGTGTTCTCCCTATCGACCCCGCAACAGGGAAAGTCGTAGAGGGAGATATCGAAACGCTCACCCTGCGGATCATCGATAGCATGGAGGCGATCCTGAAAGAAGCCGGGCTGACCCTAGAACATGTCGTAAAAACGGATGTGTTTTTAAAAGATTTAAATGACTTTCAGGCGATGAATAAGGCTTACGCAAAACGTTTCCAGGGAGATAGGCTGCCTGCCCGCGCAACGATTCAGGCGGGCAAGCTCCCG
>DATIHQ010000019.1:0-33290 GCA_035480535.1 Chlamydiales bacterium | reverse complement strand
GGAAGCTTCTCACGAGCATCCAGTTGATCCGCGCTTTTGGTGGGGGATATCATGACTGTGAATGAACAGTCTTCACCTCCAAAGGCAAAGCGGAACCGCCGTAAACAGATGATGGCCGTTTGGATTGTCACAGGGATCGTGCTGATTTGTTCGATCATTTTTTTACTCTTTTGGCTTCTCGTTCTTCGCTACCGGGAAACGACAGATGATGCCTATGTGAATGGCAATATGATCCGAATCACTCCGCAAATAGAGGGGATTGTGACAAAAATTTATGTCGATAATACCCAGCTGGTGGAAGAAGGGCAGCCTATTTTAGAACTGGACCGGCATGATTATGAGATTGCGTTGGATGGATCGAAAGCGGAGCTCGGCAATGCGGTGCGCGATGTGGTGAAGATGTTCATCCGGGTGCGGGAATTGGAGGCGAGCCGCGATGTGGCCAAATCAGATCTTTTGCGAACGAGCTGGGATTATAACCATCGGCAGGCGCTCGTTGGCGATGGAAGCGTTTCGCGGGAAGATTTTGAGCATAGCGAGACGGCCTTTTATGGGGCCTATGCCCATCTTCGGGAAGTGGATCAACAATTGAGTGGAGCGCGAGCGGAGGTAGAAGACACGACGGTGGAAACGCATCCGATGGTAGAGCAAGCCAAAGCGGACTATCGCAAGGCCTATTTAGCTCTGTATCGGACGCTCGTTCGCTCGCCTGCGCGAGGGATCATTACGCAAAGAGCGGCGCAAGTGGGGCAATGGACAAATGCTTCCGATCTGTTGATGGCCTTAGTTCCCCTCGATCAAATATGGGTCGATGCGAACTATCGGGAAGTGCAGTTGAAAAATCTCCGGATTGGCCAGACAGTCGTCATGTTTGCCGACATGTATGGCCGCGAGCAAAAGTTTCATGGGAAAATTGTGGGGCTCAATCCGGGCACGGGGAGCGTCTTCTCCATTTTGCCTCCGCAGAATGCCAGCGGCAACTGGATTAAGATCATCCAGCGCATCCCCGTTAAAATTAGCTTCAATCCCGAAGAACTTCGGCAGCATCCTCTCGTTTTGGGCCTTTCCATGACAGTTCGCACCTCGACAGAGGATCGAAGCGGGCTTCGGCTGCCTCAATGCCTGCCCGCCCAACCCATTTACGAAACAGAAATCTATCAAGACGAGCTCAACGGCGTAGCCCAAACCATCGATCAAATCATCGCGGAGAACAACACGCTCCATGCAAACAGTTAAGCTCACTCCAATCCAGCGGGTTTTATTTTTTATCGCGATGTCTCTCGCCACGTTCATGATGGTGCTCGACTATTCGATTGCCAATATTTCCATTCCCTACATTGCGGGCGATTTAAGCGTAAGCACCGATCAAGGCACCTATGTCATTACTTCCTTTGCCGTGGGGAACGCGGTAGGCCTCGCGATGACCGGGTGGCTTACGCGCCGAGTGGGGCAAATTCGATTGATCGTCATTTCCATTGCCCTTTTTACTCTTTGGTCATGGATTTGCGGCCTTTCTGTGAGTTTGGGAATGTTGGTCATCAGCCGTTTCATTCAGGGGCTTGTCGCGGGTCCGATCATTCCTCTTTCGCAGAGTTTAATCATTGAAGCGGGAACGCCGGAGAACCGCGCGCGCGATTTGGCGATTTGGACGACGATTATCATTGTTGCGCCGGTGTTGGGGCCAATTATGGGGGGCTATATCTCCTATTGGTATGGATGGCCTTGGATTTTTTACATCAATATTCCCATTGGGATTTTTTGTGTTTTTGCAACGTGGCTGATCATGCGGGATAGGGAGAGTGAGACCGATCAATCTCATAGCGATATTCCGGGGATCATTTTATTGGTGATTGGCGTCGCTTGCCTACAGATTCTCCTCGATAAAGGACAGCAGTGGGATTGGTGGAACTCGATCCGCATCCGCTTTCTCATCATTGGCGCCATACTCGGATTTACCTATCTCATCATTCAAGAACTCTGGAGCAAAACCCCCTTTCTCAATCTCCGTTTATTTCGGATTCCCTCTTTTGCCCTCTCGATTATTTGCCTGATGGTTTCTTATGCGATCTACTTTGGAACCATTGTGATTGTCCCTCTTTGGCTGCAAGAGTACATGGGTTATGATGCCGTAAATGCGGGGATTGCCGTTTCAGCCCTCGGGATTGGCTCTCTTCTTCTTGGATTTCTCACGCCGATCGCGATCCGAAAGATTGGAAATCTCATGACACTCCTCATCGGATTTATCATCTTTGGCGCCGCCTGTTTTTATACCGCCTATTTTACAACCGCGGTCGACATGAGGCATATCGCCTTTTCCCGATTCTTTTTCGGCCTCGGATTTGGTTTCTATATCGCTCCCCTCATTGGGATGAGCGTGCAAGACGTGCCGATGGAGCAGCTCCCCAACGCCACGGGGATTTTCCATTTCATTCGCGCCATGGTAGGCGCCATTGGAACTTCGGTCTTTGTCACTCTTTTCCAAAGGCGCACGATCTTTCACCACCACCAAGTGGGAAATTACATGACTCTTAGCAATCCGGTTATGCCCCAAACAAGCAATGTGTCAGATCTTGCGCAGCTCAATGATCTTTTAGATCAACAAGCGGCGCTTCTCGCAATCAATGATGCATTTTTCTTGATGGGGTGGTGCTTTGTCGCGCTCATTGTCCTGATGATCGCCTGGCGTTTCTATCGCCGCTGCAAAGGCATCACAGAAAAACCCACCGTCCACATCGCCACAGAGTAGTACATACCGTCCCTGGATTCTGGAAGAACCCCACCGTCCCTGGATCGCGGAAGCTATTTGATCAGCGCAGAGATAAATGCAGAGACGCAGAGGCGCAGAGAAGAAAAAAATCGCCTTCGGCGATCCGGGACCCTGCCCGGAGTTAGAGAGGGGCCCTCTCTTCCTCCGGACGTAGTCCGCCAACTTTCTTCTCTCTACCCCAAAAATGATGCATTTTTAGGGCCCCCTCTCTGCGACCTCTGCGCCTCTGCCCTTTCCCTCTGCGCTGATGAATTAGCTTCCGCGATCCAGGGACGGTGGGGTGCTTCCGAGATCCTGGGACGGTATGATTTTGTTGTTGGTTATGTGCTGCGCAGCTTTTGGTCGAGTTCGGCCCAGCGGAGATAGAGCCGCTCCACTTGTGTCTCCGCTAGGCCAATCGCCGTGCAGACTTCGGAGAGCTTTTGTGCGTTTTGCGCGATTTCTGGATTTTCTAGCAGATGATTGAGCTGCTTGATCTCTTCCTCTAGTTTGGCCAGCGTTGTCTCGATCTGCTCATACTCCCGCTTCTCCAGATAAGAAAGCTTGGCCTTAGTTGTGGGCTCTGCTTTCTTTTTGGGGGCGGTGTCTTTGGGGGGCGGGTTTTTTTGCGCCTCTTCCCATTGCGAATAGTCTGAGTAGGTAAAGGTGCGGTCGGGATCGCCGAGAGAGAGGAGTGAATTGCAGATCCGATCGAGCATGCATCGATCATGCGTAATCAGGACGAGGGCACCTGGGAAATCGAGGAGGCTTTCTTCGAGAGTTTCTAGAGTGGGGATGTCGAGATCGTTTGTCGGCTCGTCGAGGAGGAGAAGATCGGCCGGCTGGAGCATGAGGTGGGCAATGGAAATGCGGGCCCTTTCGCCGCCAGAGAGGCGGGAAATCGAGAGGTCGAGAATGTCGGGAGAGAAGAGAAATCGCTTGCACCATCCATTGACATGGATCGGCTGGCCGCGAAAAAGAACGTAATCGCCATTTGGAGATAGGGCTTCTCGAAGAGTTAGGGTGAGGGGGAGTTTGGCTCGGTGTTGATCGAAGTAGACAATCTTGAGATCATCGGCTCGTTTAATGGTTCCTTGATCGGGTTCGAGTTCTCCTGCAAAGAGGCGAAGAAGCGTTGTTTTCCCCGAACCGTTGGGGCCCATTAAGCCAATTCGGGTTCCCGGGGAAAGAGTGAGGTCGAGATGGCGGAAGAGGGGGCGATTGATTTCTTTGGCGAGGTTTTTGGCGACGAGGAGTTTTCTGGTTTCTCTTTCGCTGCCAACAAAATCGACACCCGCTTTCTTTTGCCGGTTTCTCTTCTGAATTTGAGAAAGTTCTCCTAAGATTTCATTGGCCTCATCGATTCGCGATTGGGATTTAGTTGTGCGGGCTTTCGCCGATCTGCTGAGCCATTCTTCTTCACGGCGCGCTTTGGAAGCGAGGGATCGCTCCTGCTGGATCTGCCCTTCGAGGAATTCTCCTTTTTTGGTGAGAAAGTTGGCGTAGGTACCATCGATTGCAAAGATGCCGCGCGGATAAACAGAATCGATCTCGATGATCCGGTTGGTTACATTTTGTAAAAAATAGCGGTCGTGGCTGACCAGAAGGTAGGTGGGAGCTTCTCGAGAGAGAAATTTTTCCAGCCAAAGAATTCCTTCCAGATCGAGGTGGTTTGTCGGCTCATCGAGAAGAAGCAGGTCTGGCTCTCGAATCAGCTCTTTGGCCAGGCCCAACCGTTTTTTCCATCCTCCAGAGAGGTGGGCGGCGGAGAGTTCCTCACCGCTAAAGCCGAGTTTACTTAAAATCGTTTCCGCCAGCCGCTCTTGGTCATAGTCGGGAATGTCTCGGTCGTTTCGAATGGCCTCTAAAAGAATGTCGGTTGGTTTTTGATCGGGGAAGTCGCACGATTGGGGCAAATAGCCAATTTTTAACCCGCGCCTGGGAGAGACCATCCCGCTATCTGCCTTTTCAAGGTCTGCCAAAATATTGAGAAGGGTGGTTTTTCCCGATCCGTTGGGGCCGATCAAGCCGATTCGATCCTTCTCGAAAATACTGAGGCTTAAGTCTTTAAATAAAAGACGCGCTCCATAAGATTTAGAAAGAGATTGGCAGCTGCAGAGTAGGGTCATGCAGAGAGTGTAACAAACACTCATTGAAAGAGGGAAGTTCTTTTCCCTCAAGAGAAAGGGCGGTGCGATCCCTCTCATATTTTTGAATGAAAAGGTGAAAGGCATCGCCATCTTTGATTTCAAGGCGCCCTTTGTCGAGGATCGCTGCGAGCCGCTCGGGATGGGCGCGATCATCGCTCCAGTAAAAATAGAGGGTATCGGCGTATTTGAAATAGGTGCTCATTTTTTGAGGAAAAAGTTTTCCTTTGAGGAGGGCATCTTCAGGAGAGGATTGATAGAAACGGATCACTTCATTTCGATAGGTGATCGACTCTTTTCGGAAAGCATCGTCGCAAGAACAGAGAAGAAGGACGATTTTATAGCCTTGGGTCTTGAGTTTGGAGAAAAAAGTCGGAATATGATCTCCCGTTGAAGTGGTGCCGTAGATCACGGTCATTCTCTGGGCAAAAGCCTCTTCGAGGAGGGTGAGCGCAATGTAATTAGATCCCCCCTTCCATTTATCATAGGCGTTTTTCCAAGGATTTTGATCTTCGGGCGTTGTGCTAATGGCGAAAGGATTTAGAGATTGATAGTAGGTGTGAATCATGTAGCGGAGCGTGCGGGGATCGGGGTCGAGGTATGCGCCATCGTTATATTCTGGGTGAGTGGAGAGGAAGCGTTCGAGGGTGGTGCTTTTTCTTGCGCCGGGGGCGCCTGCTGTAGCTAGATAAACAGGGGCATCAGTTGAATGGGCTTTTCCCATGCAAACACTGCGGACTGCGATCAGATCTTTTTCAATGAGAGCTTTTTCCTCATTGGAATATCCCTGGAGATGTTTTTCAATCATTGGGGGAGAGAAGAAAACCTCTGCAAAAAGGGAGGTGGATAAGATGTAGAAAAATAGAATTTTCTTCATGAACCTATCCGCAATGTCGGGTAAAAAAGATGCGCAGAGATTTCGAGATGATTTTTGCGACGAATGACCGCAGTAAATATTTGAAAATATTTGCAAGGGCAGAGACGCGAAAAGCGCTCGAAAGATCTCGCAGATTTTTTGCACCACATTGCGGATAGGTTCACAAATTCTCTTTAAAAGGTTTTAGGACTTGTTTCCATTTTGCGATGTAGTTGCTGAGGGATTGAAAATGGCCCGTGTTGATCGTTTCAAAAATGGCTGAGTGTTTTTGTTGGGAGCCATGTCCCTGCTCATAAATGTACGATTCAGAGGTGAGAATGTAGGCGCTTGGGTCGAGGAGCTCCCGTTTTTTTAAATCGTCCAAAAAAGTGGTTCCTTGAGTCAGAGAAATTTCTGAATGGGTTTGAAACACTAAAAGTTGGCGGCCTGTGTTTGTAAGTCCCACAAAATGAGTGAGATTCATCAACCGAGAAACCCCGGAAGAAGTTCCCGCCTGGTAGCCAAAACGGGGCGGAGTTGGATCTTGAATGAGCATGTAGAGATGGTAATGTTTTGATTTATTGAAGCGAGACGGGACATTATCGATAGAGAAACAGCTCATTGGGGTTGTGATGATTTTCGAGGTGGTGAGTTGTTTGTCATTTGCTTTTAGCGTGGCAAAGGTTTGCGAGGGATCGATCCAAACGTGTTCCAGTTTATGATTGAGAAGAAGGAGAATGTCTGTTTTTTGAATGAGCTGTAAGAGATGATCGATCAATTCGAAGCATCCTTGAGAAAAGTAATATCCATTTGAACTTTTTGTGGTTTCCGTGAAGGAGATCAAAGGATCATCTAGAGAAACCAGATGGCATCCCGCATATTCTTCTAAAAAGGCTTGCAATGGCTTATCGTGTCCAATTTGATGACATCCCAAATCGGCATGGGAGATTCCGCAAATGGTGATCGATTTCCAGGCGCCGCCGCATTCGTTTCCCTCTTCCAAAATAAGAACGCGCTTGCCGCTATGAGCCTGATAGAGGGCCTCAAATAGGGAAAAAGGGCTGGTTCCTACGACTACACAGTCAAAATCGACAGCAAAAAGAGAGAAGGCGAAAAGGATGAAGATAAATCGCATGGCGGGAAATTTTAACGATTATAAGATTATTTAGAAAGTTCTAAAGTGAGGCGGGCGATGAGTTCTTGGGCGGAGAGAGATTGGCAGCTGGAGAAATGCTCTCCGGCATACAGCGCCATGAATTCTCCATTTTCGATTGCAGCGGCGGCTTTTCTCATCGGGGCAGTGAGCGATTGCGCAATGGGATAAGGGGGAATTTCTTTTTCTAATGGGGCCATATCGAGCATGAACCGGTTTTCAATGGCTCTGGCAAGGCGCCCGGTGAAAGCGCGAGTGAGCTCTGTTTTTCTATTTTTCCATTCGAGGAGCGCCTTTTTATAGACTGGATGGGCCCCACTTTCATGACAAGTGAGAAAGGCAGTTCCCATTTGAACGGCTTCAGCCCCCATTTCAAAGGCTTTGCGGATTGATTTCCCATCCATGATCCCGCCTGCGGCAATGAGCGGTCTTTTGATCGATTCTTTGGTCTCTTGCAATAACTCAAACGTGGGGCTGAGACTTTCCATTGCGGAGCCCAAAAAAGTTCCCCGATGGCCGCCTGCCTCTTTTCCTTGGCATACAATGAAATCAACGCCCATTTCTTGCAGCGCGAGCGCCTCTTTTGGATGGGTTGCAGTGCCAATGACAATTGCTTGATGGCGGTGGAAATCGCGAATGACCGAAACGGGGGGAATGCCAAAAGTAAAGCTAAAGATAGGGACTCTTTCTTCCAATAAAACGGCTACCTGTTTGTCAAAAGAAGGAGGTGGCTTCAGTTCCATCGATGCGGAAAAGCCCACCTCTTTTTCATAGTGCTTTAATTGCTTGAGAAACGATTCAAAGGGGACCACTTGATGGGGGAGAGAATAGAAGAATAGATTGACGTTGAAGGGGCGGCGGGTGAGTTCGCGGATCTGCCGGATGGCCTTTCGGATCTCCTCCGGCTCCATCATTGCGGCGCCAAGGGAACCCACTGCTCCGGTTTTAGAAACGGCGGCCACCAGTTCGGGAGAGGTGACTCCTGCCATGGGGGCTTGAATCAAAGGCAAAGCGCAGCGAACTTTCTCTGTAAAGAGAGTTTGGGGCCATGGATCCATACAATTCCAAACCCTAAAATTTTAGGTATTTGTTGTACAGATGGAATGCGCGTCCAATAAAGATCCCTGTGATGACGCCAGAAATCAAGGCATCGGCCAGAAAAAGATGGGGGGCGATTTCAGGATGAACTTCATAGTTGTAAACAAAGAAATAGCGGATGGCAAAGATGAGGAGAATCAAAATGAGGGTGGACCAAGTAGGCGGCAACGTAATGCTTTGCTTCGACTTTTCAATGGAGATTTTCCAGGAGCGGACCATGATCCATCCCAAATAGCCGCCAACGATGAGCCCAAAAGGCCAAAATAAGAAAAGTCCGTAATGGGCCTGCAGTCTTTCTAAAAGCCAAAGGATATTCCAAATGGTTAAGATCAGGGGAAAAATAAAGAGCTTTTTTAAAGAGAAAGTCCGCGGGCGAGTGGCTGTCAATCCAATGATGACGAGATAGATGAATAAAACGTAGACCCACCAGGGAGTTTCTTTGAGAGCTTCAGTGAGAATGTCCATTCCCGCGATCATAAAGAAAGAAAATCTATTTTTCCAGTGCTTCTTAAAATATAATTGCTAAAATGAACTCATGAGCGGCAAAAAGACAACCGTCGAGCTTTTGATCGAGCTTTGGCATCCCTTTGGCGAGATATTGGAAATTGGGTTTAGCCCAATGGCAGCTGCCATCCAAGAAGTGCATCCGAGAAACCATACGATCATTGAATCTGAAGCCGGGAAAGCAAAAGAAGCGCGTAAATGGGCGCAGAAACATCCCACAGTCAAAATCATTGAAGAATCTTGGGAATCAGCCCTCCCCAATTTAGGGATTTTTAACTCGGTTTTTTGGGCAGAGAAGCTCATGGCAGAAGAACATGCGATTCCAGCCCTCCTCAAGGAAGGGAGTTTGCTGCTCCAAGAAATCGAAGCCCAATTTCCCTCCCTTTCAAAGATGCGCTATACAGATTCAGAATTGGATGACTTTTGCAGAAGCGCAAGTATTTCCTCTAAGGATTATCTCTCTCGATTTCTCAATGAACTAGAGAGAAAAGGGCAGATTCAGCCCCAGCAATTAGAAAAAATGGTGAAAAAATATCATTTGAAAGGAAAACATTTTGTTGTTCCTTTCGGCATCGATCCCATCTTCTTTTTTCTAAAAGCTTGTTTTAAATCGCACATGGAGGTGGGGAGCCGTTTTGCCTGTTTTTCTAAGGGTTCAAAATTTGAAGATCCCCTCATTTTTGAGCAAATCATCACAAACCCCTCTTACGATTACCAGGAGCACGTGGTAAATAAAGACACCCTCATTATTTTAATTGAAAAGCTTTGTTGACTTCGCATATAATGGTTGCCCTTTTTGGAGGGATTTCATGAGATGGGTTTTTGCTTTAATGATGCTCGGGTCCTTTCTTTCAGCAGGAGAAAAAAAAGTGGCAATTCGTAGAGCTCCTTATGGTTCTTGGCAATCTCCCATTACTGCCGATTTGATTGTGAAGCAGGCGATCCGCTTTGTGGGAGCGGCTACTGAAAATGGAAATCTTTATTGGGGAGAGCTCCGCCCAAATGAGAAGGGGAGGACGGCTCTTGTCCAAATGACTCCAGAAGGGGAAATAAAAGATCTTCTCCCCACCGAGTATCAAGCCCGCACCCTCGTCCACGAATATGGGGGAGGAAGCTATCTCATTGCCGATGATACGGTTTTCTTTTCTAACTTTACAGATCAGCAAATTTATAAACGGTGTCCTTGCACCTCGATTCTGCAGCTGACTCATGAATCCAACTCCCGCTTTGCCGACGGATGTTACGACCCTTCGGGAAAACGGCTCTATTATGTCTTAGAAGTTCACCACGACGACCCGCATAACGTTGAAAACTGTCTGGCTCTTGTCGATCCTGAAACAGGAGATGTGCAGCGAATCGCCGAAGGATATGATTTTTATTCAAGTCCCCGCATCAGCCCAGATGGGAAGCAGTTGGCTTATTTTTGTTGGAATGACCCCAATTTACCCTGGGATGAGTCGGAGCTTTGGGTGGCTGAAGTAAAAGAGAATGGGACTTTGGGTCCTTCTCGCAAAGTAGCCGGCCAAAAGAACGAATCGGTTTGCCAACCTAAGTGGGGACCCGATGGCTCTCTTTATTTTATCTCCGATCGATCGGGATGGTGGAATCTCTATAGAGAGCGCAAAGGAAAAGTGGAAGCTCTTCATCCCATGGAAGCTGAATTTGCCTATCCGCAATGGGTTTTTGGCCAAGCAGGATATGGTTTTTGGGGCGATGATCAGATCGTCGCCGTCTATTCAGAAAAGGGATACGATCACTTGGGGCGCTTCTCTCTTAAAGATAAATCGTTTACCCCGCTGAAGACTCCGTTTTCTTGTATTCCCACTCTCGTAGTCAATGGCGATCATCTCATCTTAATCGCCTCTGCGCCAGATCAGCCAAGCTCTCTCATCGATTACGATTTGAGAACAGATCAATGGAAGATCGTGAAAAAGTCGCAGGAAGTGGATGTGAATCCCAATAATATTTCTATCCCACAAGCGATTGAATTTCCCACAACCAATGGGCAGACGGCGCATGCTTTTTACTACGCGCCCAAAAATGATCGATTTAGGGGTGCAGAAGGAGAACTTCCCCCTCTTTTGGTTCTCTCTCATGGAGGACCCACGGGACAAACCTATCCGGTCTTCACTTTAGCCATGCAATATTGGACCTCGCGCGGAATTGCCGTCGTCGATGTCAATTATGGAGGAAGTTCCGGATATGGAAGGGCCTATCGGAATCGCTTGAATGGAAATTGGGGAGTGGTCGATGTCGATGATTGCGTCAATGCGGCTCTCTATTGCACGAAGAAGGGACTGGCCGATCCCAATCGCCTTGCGATTTCTGGCGGCAGCGCCGGGGGATTTACGACTCTAGCGGCTCTTACATTCCGAGATGTGTTCAAAGTAGGCGCTTCCCTGTTTGGAGTGAGCGATTTGGAGGCTTTAAATCTTCATACCCATAAATTTGAAGCTCATTATAACGACGGGCTCGTGGGACCCTACCCAGAAGCTCGCGCTCTTTATTTAGCCCGCTCGCCTATCCACCATGTCGATCAGATTAAATGTCCCATTCTTCTCCTCCAAGGAGCTGAAGATGCCATTGTGCCGCCACCCCAATCGGAAAAAATGTACTTAAGCCTACTCCACCGCGGTATTCCAACGGCCTATATTCTCTTTGAAAAGGAGCAGCATGGTTTCCGCCAAGCGGCGAACATCAAACGGGCCATAGAAGCCACCGCCTACTTCTTTTCCCAAATATTGGGCTATCCACTTGGCGAAACTATCGAGCCCGTAAAGATCGAGAATTGGAATGGGAAATAAGTTCTTTTTATTCTTTCTGCTTCTACACGCTCTTTTAGAAGGAAACCCAATGGAGATCGAACGGTATCTGGGAGATCTCGAAGTCATGCGGATTCCCGTCCGAGAAAATGGACTGGTTGCGACTCTTTTTCTCCCCCCATCGGAAACCCCATTGCCCGTAGTCATTACTTTGACCGGATCAGGGGGAGGGCTAAGCGAAAGCCGAGCCCAAATTCTTGCATCCCATGGTTTTGCGAGCTTAGCTCTCGCCTATTTTAGAGAAGAAAATCTCCCCCCCGTCTTAAAAGAAATTCCCTTAGAATATTTTCAAACAGCGATCGAGTGGCTTAAGATGCGCCCAGAGATCGATGGAAAACGGATCGGGCTTTGGGGCGTTTCCAGAGGAGGTGAATTAGCCCTGTTATTAGGCACCGTTTTCCCTGATGACATCCAAGCCATTGCCGCTTTTGTCCCAAGCAGCGTCGCTTACGGAGCGATTACGGACAAAGATGCTCCCGCTTGGGTCTATAAAGGCAAACCGCTTCTCCCCAATGCTCCTTTCTCTGAACAAATCTATGATTCAGAAATGGGGCAGACTCCAGAAAAGGCAATTCCACTCACTCCTTCTTTCCTTTTGGGGATGGAAGAGAAGGCAGCCTTTGAAGCGGCCGCCATTCCTGTAGAGAAAATTCAATGCCCTATTCTTTTGGTATCAGGCCAAGACGATCAAATGTGGCCCTCTGCTCTTTTCTGTCAGCAAATTACAGAACGATTGAAAGCGCAAGGATCTTCGATTTTTTGCACCCACCTTAGCTACCCGAGAGCAGGCCATTCGATCTCCCCCTCTTTGAATCGACCCAAAGGCACCCTAGAACAGCATCCCATTGCCAAGCTCTGGTTTACTTTCGGAGGAAATGAGAAAGAGGATGCCTTAGCCCGGGAGGATGCTTGGAAACATACCTTGCACTTCTTTCGCTCCAATTTAAACGGCAGTAGAGGAGGAGATTCTGATTGAATAGCTTCGATTAGAATTCATCGTCACTTTAATGATTTCCCCTGTTTTCAGCTGAATCTCCTCGTTGACGTAAAAATAACTATCGCGTCCTCTTCGTCCAGTTAGAAAATAGGTATTGCTTGCACTTTTCGGGCAATTATAGAGAAGTCGTTGGCTCCGAACTCGAATCAAACATGATTTTTCCACATCTCTTTGCTCGACATCCATTTCATTTCCCTCAGCCTTGATCACAGCAATGGGTTCAATAGATAAGATGAAGTCGGGCGGGAGAAGATTTGCATTTACCCAATCCTTAAAGATAAAGTGGAAAGAAATCATAGAGAGCCTTTGCAAAGGCAAAACAGGAAATGTAAAATTTTCAGGATCGAGGCAAGGAGAATTTGAATCTGCTTGCCTTGGAGATAGATCTCGCGATACAGTGATCGGAGAAGGTTTGGGTGTTGATGGTTTTATTGATTCTGGCATAAAAACTCCTTAAAGGTTTCGTTAAGAAATCATTAAACCGGATTCAAATAATATTTTGCAAGCGCTATGATTTTTGATCGTTTTAAAATCGTCGATTTAACCCACTCTCTTCATGAGGGAGTCCCCACTTGGTCGGGAGGATGTGGCTATCGCCTTGAAATTAAACTCGATTACGAACAGGGCCTTCGCGCCCAGACGATGAAAGGGCATGCGGGAGTGGGGACACACATGGACGCTCCCTCTCACTTCATTCCCGATTCTTGGAATATCGGCGACATTCCCTTAGAAAATTTGATTGTTCCGGCCTGTGTAATTGACGTGAGAAAAGAAAGGGCCCCCAATCTCTTCATTCAACCTCACCACATCGAAGCCTTTGAAAAAAAACATGGGCCCATTCCACCGCGCAGCCTTGTCATTGGGCAAACGGGGTGGGAGCAATTTTGGGCTGAACCGGAGCGCTATCGCAGTCCTGATTCAGCTGGCAAGATGCATTTCCCTGGGTTTTCAGCAGAAGCGGCAGATTTTCTCATTCGACGAAAAATTTGTGGCATTGGAATCGACACTCTTTCGCCAGATGGTTCTTCTGGCAGATCATTTCCTGTTCACGAGAAAATCTTGGGCGCCAGGATGTACATTCTCGAAAACCTAGCCCATCTCGATCAACTGCCGCCGACAGGGGCCTATATCATCGCCTTTCCCCCAAAAGCCCAAGAGGCTACCGAATCGATCGCCCGCGTCGCCGCCCTCATCCCCCGTTAATGGCAGCATTTGCAGTCATCGTCTGCAGGGGCGTGGACCATGATGCTGGCAATTTCAATTAAAATCCCGTTGAAATCGCGCACATAGGCAACCGTTTGTCCCCAAGGTTTTTCTTCAGGAGAAGCGATCAACTCCACACCTGAATTGACGGCGTGGGTGAGAGATCGATGGACATCAGCAGTAGCGAAAGAAATTTCACATCCAGGAAGTTCTTTTGGAGAAATCGCTCGAAATTCTTTAGGTAGGTTCTGCTTTGCGAGTTGAAGAGAAGCAAATCCTAATGCAGTCGTGCCGGTGTCGAGTTGTCCATAATGACCTGTTGGATCGATGAAAGCGATTGGAATTCCAAAGGCCTTTTCATAGAAAGCCATTGTTTTAGCGACATCTTGAACGTAAAAAATAATATTTCCTAATGTATTCATGAATTCTCCTGAAATCCCTCTATGATAATCCATCTGCCTCTTTCCCACAATCAATCACTTTGTTAAACTTTTATCCGAATGAGAACTCTCCTTGTCTTTCTTCTTTGTCTAGCGGCTCTGCCTGTAACGGCAATGTCAAAATTTACTTGGGTAGGTGAAATCCCGGCTCAAGCGGAGTATCTTGGCGTCCGCACCTTTCGTTTTGAAGATAGTCAGCGCCGCCGCCCCGTAGTTGTGGAAATCTGGTATCCGACGAATCAGCTCGGCCCGTTTGATCCATCGGAAGATCCCATTTGGGTTCATCCTAAAGAAAGAAGGGATGCTTCTTTACCTCAACAGCGCCACCCCCTGATTCTTCTTTCCCATGGAAACCGAGGAGACAGAAGGGATCGAAGCTGGCTCGCGGAATGTCTTGTGAGGAAGGGGTACCTTGTGGCTTCTGTGGAGCATTTTGGGAATGCTTGGGATACGTTCACGCCCCATCTCAGCCTTCGATTTTGGGACAGATCGAAAGATATCAGTTTTGCCCTCGATCAACTCCTTGCCGAGCCCTCTCTCAAAGGTCTGATTGATGAAAAGAGAGTTGGGTTCATCGGCTATTCTCTCGGGGGAATGACAGGCCTGGCTCTTGGCGGCGCTATAGCGAGCAATGTCAAAGAAACTTTAATCAAGAGGCTCGGAAAATATCCAGAGATGACGACGGAGATTTTCGATCGGATCGATTTCTCGGAGGGGCACGCCAATTATGGAGATCCCCGCATTCGAGCGATTCTTTTGATATGTCCTGCTAATTTTATCTATTCTTCCCAATCTCTTTCAAAGGTAAAAGTTCCAGTTGGCCTCGTAGCTACCCTACACGACGAGATTCTCCCCCATAAAGAGCATGCTTATCCGATCATCAAGCATCTTATTCCTGCCAAGCTTAAGCTCATGCGCAAAAAAACTTCCCATTTTGCCTTTCTGAATCGCGCCTCAAAAGCAGGCAAAGAGATCTTTCAAGAAGCGCTTCTCCACAACAAGGGTAAACCCGATCCTGTCCATGCAGAAGTCGGCGCGTTTGCGACGGATTTCTTTAAAGCCCACCTGAAGTAAATCTGAAATCAGATTTTCCTAAAACACGAACGGAATAATCTTATAGGGCACTTTTTCACAATACTGCGTCCACCCCTCTCCATACTTGTCTGCGCACCGCTGGTCGTGGCGAAAAGCGCGGTCGGTGAGGAGAATGGTGAGATAGATCACATAGAAATAGGGCATGAAATTGTCAAAGAGCGCTGGGAGAGCCCAGAAAAAGGCGCCAAAAATCTCAGGGATATAATGGAAATGGCGAGAAATTCCCCACCAGCCAGAGGCAAGAAGAAGTCCCTGTTTTGTTTCCCCATCTTGAGTCTGATAAATAGCTACAATGAGAGAAGGCGTCTGGAACCAAACGAGGCACTCGCCATTCTTCGCGCGCACCTGTTGCCGCTGCCGGTCAGCCAGGAAGTTAATGATGATACTGGTGGCGCCGGCTAGGAAAATCGCGGCGGCCCAAAAAGTGCCCAGATGGTTGGGGTGGTTGACTAGGTAGAGAGTGGAAGAGGTATAGATGCAGGGAAGCCAAACAAGGCAGCCCCAGCAAATATAAAATCCCGCCCGATCGTGCATGATGTCGAGAGAGCGGAGATAGCCCGTTTCCCAGAAAAAGAATTTGCCGATGTAAATGAGCTGCAAGGCGACTGCGACGAGCATCGAATCGCTAATTTGGCCATAGAGTTCTTCTTGCTTGGCGGCATAGGAGAGAATGATGAGAGCCCATCCCATCATGCCAAAGCGGCAATTGGTGAACATTTTGATATCCCACCCTAAAACGCGGGGATACAGTTCTGTTCCCCAATAATAATCGAAGAGGAAGTTGCCCGTGCTGCCGCAATCGCTGCTGGAGGGGGAAAAGATCCCCTTGAGGTAGAGAAAAAGACAAAAGATAAGACTGAAAATATTCAGGGCGCCTAGCATGGCTCCGAGATTGTCGTAGATGATCGTGGGAGAAAAGAAATGGAGTCCGTAGGAACTAAGAAGATAGAGGGCCACTGTGATGAGAAAACAGGGGACGCCGTTGGCTTTATAAACTGGGATGTTGCCTTGGGGAGTAATGGGTCCAAGAAAGGGTTTTCCTGGGACGATTTTCATTAAAAGAAGTTGAAAGGCAGCATAGGAGGCGAGAATTTTCCACGCGAGAGGGGATCCAAAAAAAAGAGGCCCCCAGATTGATTTCATGGTGGTGAATAGGCCATTTTCAGAGATGAGACTCCAAAAAGCTAAGAAAGATCCACCCAAAGCGGTATTGATATACCAAAAGACAAATACAGTTGGGGGACAAAGGACGATTAAGAAAATGGGGATGAAAAAGCGATGAATCCATAGGGGAACGCGAAGAGTCGATTCAGACATTTTTGATTCCTTCAGTGTCAAGTTCCAGAAATATAGTACTAAAACCTTTTTTTCCACCCCTATTTTTTTGACTCGACGTGGAAATAGGGAGTTTGCTAGGATTAGACCTTCCTTGCATTCAGGCAGGGCTATTAGCAGTGATGATGGACAAAACGAACGCATTTCTTGGTACAAATACCAATTCGACCGGCGTGGGCGTGATGTGCACCGTCACACGCCTACGCTAATTGCCCAAATCCCGCCTGAATCTTCCAAAAAAATCTAGAGCTCCAGGCGGAAGGCCCGACAAGGCTTAACCAACGGAGGCAAAAATGTCTGCAACATCCCTATCCATTTCTCAAAAGGAATCTTCCATTGGGATTTTTTCCACCGGAATGGCTCTTTTCTCGATGTTTTTCGGCGCGGGGAACCTTATTTTTCCTTTAATTGTAGGCCAAATGTCGGGGAATCAAACTCCTTTTGCCATTGTAGGTTTAGGCCTCTCCGCAGTGGCTTTTCCCTTCTTGGGGCTCATCGCCATGATGTTTTATGGGGGAGAGATCCATGCTTTTCTAGGTCGTTTAGGAAAATGGCCTGCTCTAGCCCTTCTTTTTATCTTGCAGATGAGCCAAGGGCCGGTAGGAGCGATGCCGCGGCTCATCACCCTCATGCATGCAAGCGTCAAACCCTATCTTCCGGGCGTCTCACTTTTCTTCTTTAGCCTCTTGATTTGCACTGCGATTTTTATCTTAACTGTGCGCCCGCAAAGAATCGTTCGCCTACTCGGAGTCATTCTAACGCCCCTTCTTCTTCTCACCTTAGCCGTTTTGGTGATCGTAGGGATCATTCATGCTCCCGAAGCGCCGATCGCTCTAGGAAGCCCCCTATCTCATTTTGGGCAAGGGTTGAAAATGGGGTATCAAACGACTGATTTGATCGCCGCTCTCCTTTTTGCGACGATTGTGCTTCCCCATCTCTCTCAAGGGACAGATGCCCTTTCCCCCGAAGAGAGAAAATGGATTATTCAAAGAAGAATGAAAGGGGCTAGCCTGATAGCCTCAGCTCTCCTTATGGTGACCTATATTGGCCTTTGCTGGCTCTCTGCCCATCATAGCTGGACTTTAGGGTCTCTTCCGCCGGAAGAGCTTCTCCAGGCCATTTCCGTCCAAATTTTAGGACCTGTTGGAGGCTGGATTGCATCAGCCGCAGTTTTTCTCGCCTGTTTAACAACGGCCATTTCTCTGGCTGCGATCTTTTCCGAGTATCTTAAAAAAGACCTCCTACCTAAAACGACAGCTCCCATTTTGCCTCTCCTCCTGACTTTGGGGATCACGGCAGGAGTTGCCAACCTTGGATTTAGCGGGATTGTCCGTCTCTGGGGCCCTCTCTTGGAAGTGCTCTATCCATCGCTGATCGTTCTTTGCACAATGAACATCGCCTATTGTCTTTACCGATTCCAACCGGTTCAGACTCCCGTCTTTTTCACTTTAGGAGTTGCGATTGGATGTTTCTGCTTTTAAATAGTACCACTGCCCATCGACCTTCTGGAAGCGACTGAGTTCTTCCAGAATAAAGTCCCTATCGGGATATTTAAGGTGGGCGGCGAATTTGACTGTATCGGGACCTGTTTCTAAGATCTCCAGTTTTACAAATTGGGTCCCATTGCAAAATTCCAAGATGGATTCGCTCCATTTCTTCCGGTTCCGTTCATAGTTGGGATTGCGCGGGTGGGTTGTTCGCATAATGTAATCTGCATTTTTCAATGCATAAGCTGAATAGCGGGAGCGCATCAAAGCGAGCGGCGTTGGCGCGGGCATTCCATCGTGGTAGAGTTTGCAGCAAGCTTCATAGTTGAGTCCGCTGCAGCAGGGACATTTCATGAGCTAGATATTAGCAGAATTGTCCATTTTAAAGATCTTAGCAAAACTATGCTGCACTCGCTCTGAATTGATTTCATCGGGCAATTGATTCACGACGAAAAGAACTGGAAAAAGAGTTCGCTCATGAAAGGCGCGGCTCTCTAATTTAGCTCCCCACGGATAATCGAGAGAAAATTCTTCCCCCCCTCTTTCAATTGTGAGATTTGCCTCTCCGCCGAGACGTCCCAGAACTGTGGGATTTAGGCCAAAAGAGAAATTCCCTTCCTCATTCGCGAACATCACGACTTCTTCTCTCTGATTTCCCGACTGGTGGATCAATTTAACTCGTTCATTTGCATCAAATCCATTGGCCCGGAGCTGAAAACGGGTGAGCATCGGGTGGGTGACTACGAGAGAAACTTGGGGCCCCTCTTCCATTTTTGTTTCGAGAGGATAGGGGATGAATTCGGCAGTGGCGATCGTAAATTTCTCTTTGGAAACGACCGCATAAAGGATGGGTTTTCCCACGATCAGTCCATCGCAAGCGACAAAGGGGATTTCATTTTCAAATCGAACGCCATTTTTATCGAAGATCTTCAAATTCCCTGCTTCCTGCACTTCAAACTCAAATTGGGGATCGATTTTTCCATTCACCGTGTCGACAATGGCGAAAATCAGCCGCTCTTCGAGGGGCACTCGATCCCCTTTTAAAAGAACAAGAGGAAAGGTCCCCTTCGGGGTAGTCAATGGATCATAAGGTTCGATTGCAAGAGTGAATTCATCAGAAGGATGGCCCAAACTTTGCTCCACAATCCACGCATCTCTTTCTTTGGGAAGGGAGCCCCTTTCCTTGGTGAAAAGTTCATGGATGTGTTTATCCTGATTATACGTGCATCCGCCTAAAACAACTGTCAAAACAATTAAAATAATCCGAATCATAATTTATATGGCGTGGGAGAGGAGTTTGAGGACGAAGGCGATGGCGATGGGCATGCGGATCGTTTTCCAGCCCCAGAGCTTGTGGAAGATGCTGAGGATGGTGAAGACGATGAGAGCCGGATAGGTGGCTTCGAGGATGGGGCCCAAGATCTTTGCGATGCCGGAAAATTCAAGAGTCGAGATGAAGAAGGCGATCACGAGAGTTGTCGTGAGAGCGGTGGGTGAATTGATTTTATTTTGCGTCACTTCTTTGCGCAAGAAGTCGGCAAAGAGAGAGGTGAGCACAATTGCCGTTGTGAGGCAGGCGAGCACCACAGCGACGCAAACGATTGGCGCTGCCCAAGGCCCAAGTGATTGCTGGGCGACGAAGCCAAGCATTTCCTGCGGCGGTATGTTCAATAATGGCTGGGCATAGATCGCTCCCAAAAGAACCAGTAGAAAATAAATTGCGGAAAGAAGTCCCGCTCCGATGAGAGCTGATTTTAAGAAGATGGGGAGAGAGGCTTTTGGATCATCGGGAGTTTTTTTATGTTCCTGCAAATGTTTGATCACAAAGGTGGAAAAGAAGAAGGCAGCCAGGAGATCCATCGTTTGATAGCCCTGGAAGATCCCATTTTTAAAGCTGGCCCAACCTCCATCTATACTCATTTCGGGCAGCGGGGATGAAAGAAGGCCAAAAAGGGCGATCGCTCCAAGAGAAACTAAGAGGATAGGGGTAAGGATCGTGCCGAGTACGGGGACAATCCGGTTTTTCCGGATGGTCAATATAAAGATCACCGCGCAGCTGATTAGGCTAAACATCCAAAGGGAAGAATCGGGTACCAACAATCTGAAAGCTCCATGCGCTACGGTGATGCAGCGGGCCAACACGCCAAAGGGCCCCATCAAAGAAAGGGCAATCAAGGGAAACCAAAAAGTAGCTGGTTTGCCGAGCCGTCCAAAAAAATCATTTGCACTCCCATTGAAGAGAAGCAGGGCGAGAATCCCTAAAAAGGGAACTAAAACGCCTGTCAGCAAAATTCCAAAAGAGGCAAGGCCAAAATGGCCTCCGCTCATCTGGCCGACGACCAAAGGAAACACGAGGTTGCCCGACCCGAAAAACATCGAGAACATGGCCAGGCCAGTAGACAATATTAAAGTTTTACTTTTCATTGGCGTCTATAATAAAGAGTGTTCCCCTTTATTGCAATGGGAGTCTCCTATGGACGACCTCTACATGAAACTGGGGCGGTGAAGTCCACCAACAGATTTTAAATGGATCGGCTCTGCCTACCAAATTACAGGCCGCGGTTATTCCCGCAAAAAAATAGGGGTAGTAGGGCGATACAAATGAAGAAAGAGCCGTGGCTAACGCAGCAGCATTCCCCATCTTAATCATCGGAGATTGTTCTGTCCAAAATTTTTTCTTACAGTCCATGGCCAATTCATGAATGCTTGAAGTTAACTCCCTCAAGCTAGAGCTAACGCTCTCAGTAAAATGGGCAAAACGATAGGCATAATAGATATATGCTGAAGGATCGGCTCGATTCATGATGCTCCCATTCTATTTTTCCCAGAATACTTGCGCAATAGGAATACAAAGGATATGGTGAAGTTAAACAAGGAGGCCATTATGGTCGTACACCCAATGTTCACCCCAATCGTTTCACTCGTTGCAGGGATCCTCATCTTGATCTATCCCTCTCTTTTAAATTTCGTGGTAGCGATTTATCTCATCCTTGTCGGAGTTTTGGGACTCATAGGCAATTATTAATCTGAGCCCCCAGATTTGAAGAATTCCTTGTCATTTTCTAGGCCGAGCGATAAGATGGCCGGCCACCCAAATAAATGACGGGGAAAAATATGTTTAAAAAATCTGTCCTTATCTTGTTTTTCTGTTTGCCAATATTCATTCATGCAGAGCCTCTTTCAGCCAAAGCGCAGCGCGCGCAAATGCTCTTGGAAGGTTTTGATCAGGTAGTCGAAAAAGCTCTTAAAGAATATCAAGTTCCAGGAATTGCCATCGGCGTTGTTGTCGATGGACAGGTTGTGTATGCTAAGGGATTGGGCTATCGCGATTTGGAAAAAAAGCTTCCCGTAACTTCCGATACCGTTTTCCCCATCGGTTCTTGTACGAAGGCATTCACTTCGTTCATCGCTGGAACTTTAATCGATGAGGGCACCATGGCTTGGGATGAGAAGGTGTTGGATATTCTCCCCGATTTTCGCCTTTGGGATCTCTATGCGACGCAAAAATTGACGATTCGCGATCTACTCACACATCGGAGCGGCATGCCCCGCCACGATTATATGTGGTATACATCAGACATGAGCCGCGCAGAATTAATGAGGCGGGTTCGCTATCTTGAACCCTCGACCGATATTCGGGAAAGATATCAATACAATAACTTAATGTATCTCTCTGCAGCTTGCGCGATGGAAACCGCGACGGGAAAATCATGGGAAGATCTCGTGACTGCGCGCATCTTAAAACCCTTAGGGATGACGAATACTACTTTTACAATAGAAGAGATGCAGAAATCGAAGAATTACTCCTTTCCCTACATGGAAAAAAATGACCAGCCAAAGAAAATTCCTCTGCGCAATGTCAATCCAGTGGCTCCCGCTGCATCCATCAATTCAAATGTCGCTGATTTGACTCGCTGGGTCCAGCTTCATCTCAATGGCGGCGTCTTTAACAATCAAACCCTCATCAGTCCAGCGACTTTGCAAGAAATGCATGCGCCGCAAGTGATCGTCCCGGGAGCGCCTGAAAGCAAAGAGACGCTCCTTTACGCCTATGGAATCGGCTGGTCGATCGTTTCTTATCGGGGACACTATTATTTAAGCCATGATGGGGGAATCGATGGATTTACCTCCGTCGTTGGATTTTTGCCCAATGAAGGAGTGGGGATTGTGATTTTGGGGAACCGAAATCTCTCCTCTCTTCCTCGCTATGTCTCTTTCGAGATCATCGATCGAGTTTTGGAAATTCCCCACATTGCTTGGCTGAAAGAGGGGCTCGATGGCTATCAAAAGGGCAAAGAGGGATTGAAAGCAAGGCGATTGCAAGAAGATCATAACCGGAAAAAAGGAACTTCTCCTTCTCATCCGCTCGAAGAATACGTAGGAGAATATGAACATCCTGGCTATGGCAAAATCAACGTTGAACTTGCGAAGGGGAAACTCCAAGGTTCATTCAATGGGCTCACCTGTAATTTTGATCATTGGCACTACGATGTATTTGTCATTGCGGAAGAATCGCAAGATCTCATTGTTTCTCTCGAAGGGACGAAACTCGTTTTTCGCAACAATCTAAACGGCGATATTCAGGATTTAATCATTCCTTTCGAGCCCAATACCAATGATATCATCTTCAAAAAAAAGCCTTCAAATGCTCTTTCACACATCGCCTATCTGCGGCAGTTCATCGGGGCCTATGAAATTTATGGATACACGGTGGAGATCAATCTCAAAGAGAATACGCTCTATGCGGTGATTCCAGGCCAGCCCCTTTACGAGCTTGTCCCGAATGGAGATAAAGAATTCACCGTGAAGTCAATGCAGGGCTACACTGTGCGTTTCAATATGAACATGCTCAATCAGGTCGAAGAAATCCACCTGATCGCGCCCTACGGAGCTTTTACCGCCAAACCCAAAAAATAGGTTTAGAAGTCCGCAGTTATGCGGAAGGTTGCCCCTTGCAGGCCAGTCCAGGACGAATTGATCCATGTCTCTTTGGTCTGCGTGGGGGCGCCCGATGTGGAATGATAAATTTCATTTAGATTGGCCCATACATTGAGCTCATAGCCGAAGAAAACTTCGATTCGCTGGTGTTCGAAATTCTTCTGCCACGAAGGGCCAAAAGACATTTGCGCTGTAAAGGCAGGGCGCGTATTGGTGATATGCAGATCTCGAATGGGCACTGAAGTATTATCGGTCGGATCGGGTTGGACTGTGGTCGTTTGCTCGGAACTGTTGGAATATCTCCCCACTAAACTACCCACTGATCCCAACCCCGTCATGTAGACGTTATTGCCCCAATACCAATCGAACATCAGGCCTCCTTTTAACCCGGCTCCAACGAATTTCCATCGATTCCGAATGATGGAATTGTTCAAAGACGAATCGGTATATCGCACCTTCCAGTATTGATCGATCCAAGAGGTGATGAATCCGGCCAATAAACGAATGCGTAGATGGGGATTTGGATTGTAAAATCGGTTGATGTTCAAATCAAACACATTGTAGTTCATATGAAGATAGCTTCTGGCACTCGCAAGTGGAGCTGTTAGGATTTGGGGCCAAGTACCCGTAATGAATTTCGTATCGGTCGTTGGCTTATTTGTGTGGTTATCGCCGCTGCAAGTGAGCCGCGTATATCCGCCGCGCACTTCCCAAAATCTCGGCGCGCGGAAATAGCTGAGCGTCACCCGAAATCCAGGATCCCAATCAAACGTGCCCGATTTCATGGTTCCTTGTGCATAAGAAGCCGTAGGCCCCCAGGCTGAATGGCGCATCTTCAGCGCATAATCAAGAGCGCCCTCATTAACCGTCCAATACAATACTTCGGCATGAGCCGACGTCACTTGCTCATTGCGTCTAAATAGATCGGCATCAAAGGGGGGAGGAGTTTTTTCCTTTACTTCTTCTTTCAATGGGGGTTTTTCAGCGTGGCTCATCCCATGAAGAGAGAGGGTAAAAGCCGCAGCGCCAAATAGAAACCATCGCATATCAATTCCCTTTTATGCTCAAATTAGGGAAAAGAAGATGAGTTTTCAAGGAGAAAGATGGAAATTCGGAATATTTGGTGTGTGGCGCGCAACTATCCTGAGCATGCAAAAGAGCTCCATAATCCCATTCCTACCGAGCCTTTCTTCTTCTTAAAAGCGGGCTCTTGCGCCACCTTTCCCAATCAACCCATCCATCTGCCTCCCTTCTCTTCCCAAGTGGAATATGAACTGGAAATCGCCCTCCAATTCGATGAGAATCTCCACCTCCATCGCGCCTGCCTTGCCCTCGATCTCACCGCGCGCGACCTGCAGAAAAAGGCCAAAACCCAAGGTCACCCCTGGACCCTCTCCAAATCCTTTCGCCACGCCTGCCCCCTCGGCCCCTTTTTCCCCGCCTCCGAAGACCTAAAAGACCTCTCCTTCGAGCTCCATGTCAACAGCGAATTGCGCCAAAAAGGGAACACCCGGGAGATGCTCTTTTCCCCTAAAGAGCTCGCCTCCTTTCTCCGCACTCACTTCCCCGTCCTACCCGGCGACCTCCTCCTCACCGGCACCCCGGCAGGGGTCTCCCAGGCCCGCCCCAATGACCGCCTCCTAGGGCGCGTTTTAGGCCATTCTGAGGCCCATTGGATAGTTAGTTAAATTTTTCCTACTATCCCGATATTCCCTTTTCCATTCATTTACAATAACTTATAAAACCTAGTAAATATTACATGCATTACTATTGAATTCTTAATTAATAAGTGATATAATTTTAGATTAATAGTTAATAAAAGTTTAACTAAACAAAAGGGAGGTTCATATGACCTCAATACCGGAAATAACAGATGTCATGACTAAAGTACAAAACGCTGGCGAAAGCGGCGGTGTTTTGCTTTATGTAAATGAAAAAACCAATGAATTTGAAACAGCAGCTAAGTGGAACCTTTGTGATCGCTTGTCCTTAAGTTGGAGGGGTTTTACAAACAACGCTGAAAAAGTTGCTGGTAAAATCGACCAACTATTTCGAAATCTAGTAATAAAAGATGATGAACGCCCCACTTATGATCGAAATAAAGCTGTTTATCAGGAAGCTTTGCAAAAGTTCAAAACTAGGATAACAACGAATTCGATAGATAGAAACAACCTTTTGACTAGCGCCTTGTTTGTAACGAAGACAGCAAGAACAGTTTTGCGAATTGCACTTCCCCAACCTGGTCCAGAACCTCTGCCAGCTCCTATTCCATCAGCGCCTGTTCAACCCGCTTCTACGGTGACGTTCGGACAGACCAGGAGAAAACATGGTCTACAAGTCGTCGAGTCATCAACCCACCCACATCGAGAAAACTGCGCTCCCACATCACCAACCCTCAGCCCTTCCAGTGGTTCAAGTGCCTCAGAGCCGGACAAATGTTCCCCTTCAAGTGATCGCTCGCCACGCAGCCCGAGCACATTCCGAGAAAAATAAAACGGCGGGGACGTGCCTGAATTTCAAGCAGTGATCGTCAGCGGACTTCAAAAAGAAGAAGAAGCTCGCCACGCTGATATGGAAACTTTGAAAAACCGTACGCTAAAAGAAGAGGTTTGGTCGAGTGATAAAAGGGATAAATTAGCGCAGGCCAGCGGAGAGGTAAAGATTGAACTTAATAGCGCAATTGTCATCCAAGAGAATTATGAAAAGAACGACGAAGTAATCACAAGTCAACCAGTTGCGATTCAGTTTCGAGAAGTTCTTTTAAATGATCCTTTTCTGCTATAATAGGTCACTTTTTAGAGGTGACCTATGAAAATAATTGCTTTTGTTTGTCTGGCGGGGAGCGCGTTTGCGGCGCTGCCGCCGTTGTCTCAGGGAGTGAGAGAATTACAGGCCGTTCTGGCCGATCCCCATTTACAAGATGAGTTGGGAAGCTCTGAGAGAATCCAAGAAATTTTCCGAACCGAAAATGGATATGTCGTGGTGACTCAAAATTATCAGATGCGCGTGGATGTTCAGTATCAGGAGATGAGACGGCCTGGCCCTATTCCGTTTGATCTGCAGTTTTATCCGCCTGTCCATTTAAAGAGTGGGGAAAGTCGATGAGTGCCCCAGTTGGCCTTTCTCCTTCTCAGAAGAGGAAGTGGAAGGAAATCCAGTCGCCCAAGATTAAACCGCCTCCTTTTGTCTTAGACCCAGTAGCTAGAAAGGCTGAGGTGCGGGCGGTGGAGATTTTTCAGATGTGGCGGAAGATGTATCCGAGGGGAACGCAGAAGGAATTTAAAAAGTTTCTGCAGGAGAAGCTAGTAGCTCTTGTCGAGGTTCAGGGCGGTGGAGTTGATGCAGAAGCGCTTGCGGGCGGGGGCGGGGCCGTCGTCAAAGACGTGGCCCAGGTGGGAGCCGCACTGGCTGCAGAGAACCTCGGTCCGAGCGGGAAGAAGCGAAAGATCGACCTCCGTGCGAGTGCTGTTGGGAATGGGGCGAGTAAAGCTAGGCCAACCGCTTCCTGAATCATATTTATCATTGGAATGAAATAGGGGTTTGCCGCAAGCGGCGCATTTGTAGATACCGTCGTCGTGGCAATCCCAATATTTATTCTGAAATGGCTTTTCTGTCCCTTTCTGACGGCAGACATGGTAGCATTCAGGAGATAATTTTTTCTTCCATTCTTCTTCACTGGTCATTGCGAGAGGGGTGCTCCCAAAATGGGAAACAGGCCCATCAATCCTGTGGCCATCGTCTGGATCGATATGGCGGCGATAATTAGGCCTCCCAATCGATTGATGATGTTAATGCCAGATGTTCCAAAAAACTTTTCCAAATCAGCTGCAAAGTAGAGTAAAACCCCCATCGCAAGGGCGACCAGAATCGCTGAAACGCTGAGCATGGCCTGATTTAAGAGACCGGGAAACTCGTTGACGCTGACAATGATGGTGCTAATCGCTCCAGGACCCGCAATGATGGGAATCGCAAGAGGGACAATGGCGCCGGTATCGGTTCTCTTTTCCTTTCCTTCTTCCGGGGTGTTTTTGATGGGGCTTTCTTCCGCATTTAACATCGAAAGAGCCATCATAAAGAGAATGAATCCGCCCGCCACTTGGAAGGCGGGGAGTTTAATCCCAAGAATCATCAAAAGAGGAGTGCCTACCCAAGTCACTACGAGAAGGATCACGCCAACTGCAAATGCGGAGGTGAGTCCCGTATGCCGTTTTTCTTTGAGGTTTTGGTTGCGCGTGATTCGAAGGACAGCCGGAAGCGCCGAGAGAGGGTTCGCAATGAAGAGAAGCGCGATGAAATGGTTGACGAATTGGCTTAAATCCATAACAATTGATTATATACCGAGAGCGATTCAAAAATCAAGTTATGCCAAGGAGGCGCCCTGAATTTGAGCCAGGCGTGGCCGGCGCCGAAGCAGCTCAACCTGAAAGGTTGGGCGCCGGGGTCCCCGAAGACGCATCGTCTTTGGGGTGGGGTGCAGGCGGGCCTCAAATTCAGTGGCTGCCCGACGCAGGCAGAACTGATTTTTGAATCACGAGCGGTATAGATTGCGGCACAAAAAAAGACTATGGAAATTTGGCTAGACACCTCTGACTTAAATCTCGTCGAGCAAGCAAAGCAAATGGGAATTCTTTTTGGCGTGACGACGAATCCTTCGATTGTCTCAAAATCCAAATTGGGGATGGAAGATTTGTTGGAGCAGCTGTTGAAGATTCAAAAAGGGCCTGTCACTGCTCAAGTCACTGCAGAAAAAGCTCCCGAGATGATCCAACAGGGCGAAGCGCTCTTTCGTTTTTCCAATCGCCTTCTCATAAAAATTCCAGTGACAGGAGAGGGATTGAAGGCAATATATGCTCTGTCTCAGAATAAAATCCCCGTGATGGCCACTGCTGTTTTCGATCCCAATCAGGTGCTTCTCGCTGCCAGCGCAGGCGCTAGCTATATCGCCCCCTATTTTTCCCTTATTTGCGAAGATGATATCCATGGGATTGAGCCATTGAAGGCGATGCTCCGCCTTTTGCATCGATATAATTTTCCCTCAAAACTGCTTGCCGCTTCTCTGCGCAACCCGGAACAAGTGAAAGAATGTGCAGAAATAGGGGCTCATGCGGTGACGCTCAATGAAAAAGTGTTCAATGCGTTCATAGAAGATCACCAACTCACACGGCAAGCGATCGATCGTTTTGCTCGCGATTGGAAAAACGCCCCCAAACGAAAATCGCTTCCGTTATAATCCGGCGCCGAGAGCTTTGAAAATACCGGGAAGAGGGGAAGTAAAGGAGACTATTTTTTTTGTGAATGGGTGTTGGAATTCGAGAATGCAGGCGTGGAGGCAAAGGCGCTTGAGAGGATCTTCCACAGCCCCATATCGACCATCTCCGAGAACTGGATGGCCCGCCATTTGGCAATGGACGCGGATCTGATGTTTCCGACCTGTCTCTAGCTGAAGTTTTAGATAGGTGTATTTGGCCGATCTCCGAATGACAGAAAAATGGGTGATCGCCTCTCTTCCTTCCGATGATTCAACGACGCGCAGCGAAGGCAATTCAAGAAGATTGCTTGTCCAGGTTCCTTGATTGTCCTTCAGGCGCCCCTCTACAATCGCAAAATATTCCCGCTTTAAATCGTGTTGTTCGAATAGGTCTTTAAAACGCCTCTCAGAATCTTTGCCGCGAGCGAAGAGGAGAACGCCTGAAGTTTCTCGATCGATGCGATGGACGGCAAAGATCTGGTCTGTTTCAAAATGTTCCCTTAAGAGCCCAAGAGCATGCCGCTTGAGTTTTCCCTCATCGAGGGGAACGCTGAGAAGGCCAACGGGCTTGTCGATGACGATAAAATAGCGATCTTCATAGAGAAGTTTAAGGCCTTTGATTTTGGGGGCCCGGAAAGTTTCTTGCGAATGGAGGGTTTGCCCCTCATTTACAATCAGATCTTCCCGCCTCACCCGCTCGCCATCGATAAAGAAACGCCCTTTTTTTAGCCAAGTTTGCAGGGTGCGCCGAGAGCTATCGGGATAGAGCTTCCGCAAAATTTCCAAAAGAGGGGTGGGAGAAGAAACTTTAAATTCCATGGGTGGGCATTATAGAGGTTCAATCATTATTATGGCGAGGAGAACGTCGAAACTCTTTTTTCTCTGAAAGATGTCGCTTTTCGGCGATGAGCTTCTCTTTTTGCCTGCGGGAACGGCGCCTCTTCTGGCGACGAATTTTTTCAATTTCCTTTTGCTTCTCACTTTTTTCTTTAAAAAGTCTTTGTTCTAATCGTTCACAAAGCTCCTTGCGGGCGTAGTAGCGGTTCATCTCGCGGGAGCGATCCCTCTGGCACTTGATCTCAATGGCTGTGGGAATATGTTTTAAGTAGACGCAGGAGGAAGTCTTATTGATTTTTTGACCGCCGCTGCCGGAGCCTAAAATGAATTTTTCAATCAGGTCGGAATCGTGTATGCCCAATCCAACCATTCGAGCCAGGAGGGCCTCTTGTTTTTCTTTTGAAAGACTCATGAGTGTCATTGAAGCACACCCTCGATTAGACGTCTACTTTCAGATGGGTTCGCTGAGGAGAGATCAATCCTTTATATTTTAAAATGGGATCGTCCTTTCGGGTGAGTGCCAGATCGATAATCCAAACAAAAATTTCAGCAGTCACGCAAACGACGCCTCTCACGAGATGACCAGAAAATGTTTGAAAATTTCTGTCGCAAAGCGTCACATGGCTATGGGGCATAAAAGAGCCGTCTGAGGCGCTTAAATTCCCCGTTAAAGAGATGAGTTCATACTGTTCACAAAAAAATTTTCGCTCATAGGTGTTGGTATCCGATCTAAAAAAAGCGAGCTCCACTTGCGACAGGGTTCCGATGCCTTGATAAAAAGCCCCTTTGAGATGCACCTTTTCGGCGAATTGCTTTAGCGATTCCTGGATTTCTTCCCCGATTTCCGCCCGAACTACATAACCAAAGTTGCATTTAGAGTAATACATCGTTTCCAGTCCTGTTGAGGCCAATAGTTTAAAGAAATTGGATGCAATCAGCAATAGAAATTCATAACTTGTTTATTTTAAGTGATTTGAGTTTATCTGGTAGAAAATCTTGTTTGACTTTATCCGGTTGTTCGGATAAGATTGTGGGTCTAAGAGTTGAGTTGGCAAAGGCTGATTTTCTCTTAGAATAACAGAACTTTAGCCCTATATTCTTGTCTTGGTCTTATTCAAAGAATCAAATCCTAAACAATTTGGCCGTAGAACGATCGTTAGGGTCCTTATATTATCTTTTGGAGTATTTTAAATGAATCAACAGCAAAATCAAAAACTGTACGTTGGAAATCTAAATTTCGATGCAAATGAAGATCAAGTCCGTGAGTTGTTCGGCACCTACGGCGCAGTACAGGAAGTCAAAATTGTAATGGACCGTTTTTCAGGCAGATCCCGCGGTTTCGCATTTGTTCGCATGGAATCAGCTGATGACGCTGGCAAAGCGAAAGACGCATTGAATGGACAACCTTTCCAAGGCAAAGCCCTTGTCATTGACTGGGCACGCACTGAACAGCGCGATCGTCCAATGGGCGAGCGCCGTGAGCGTCCCGCAGGTGGCGGTGGTGGTGGCGGCGAATTCCGTCCACGCCGTGAGTGGGGTGGTGGCGGTGGAGATAGAGGCGAACGCAGCGAACGACGCGAACCACGCGGAGATCGTAGCGGCGGATTCTACAACCGTTAATTTTTATCTATCACAGCCATTGTCAATCTTGAGATGGCTGTGAGTTGTTTTAATTCATTGTAAATCTTAATTTCCCACACCTGCGTTGTCTTTCCCAAATGAAAAGGGCGCGCAATTCCCGTGATCATTCCGCTTCGAACGGGACGAAGGTGATTGATGTTGAGATCGAGCCCTACACACACTTTGCGCGTTTGATCGATGCAATAATTGGCCGCTGCACTGCCTACAGTCTCAGCAAGTGCGCAAGTGGCGCCGCCATGAAGGAGTCCCATTGGCTGAATTGTGCGAGGATCCACTGGCATCGTAGCGACTAGATGGTCATCCCCAATTTCTGTAAATTCTATTCCCAAATGATCTGACAAAGTGTTTTTACTGCGAAAATTCACCTCTTCCAAAGTAAGGGGAGTGATCCAGATTGGTTTTTGCATAACTTCGGGAGTTTAAAGGAGAGCCGACTTTTTGACAAAGAAGCGGGCCTTGCGCAAAACTATACTGCTATAGTGGCCCGCTTAAAACCGTTTCAAGACTTAGGCAGAAAATTCTGTAAATCCAGCCCAAATCAGATAAATGCCGACGACTAGCCATACCCAAGTCATGATTAAGTAACCATTTTTGGCCATCATATCGCGCATACAAGTTGCAAATTTCTCAGGCCAGAAAATTCTCATCACGCCCTGAACAATCAGGATCCAGCCGATGATTGTGATTAAAACTGGCCACATAGTGACCCAAATATTATGGCTGAGGACGATGAGCAGCCCGAAAACTAGGCTTAAGCCCCCTGAAAACACGATGAGGGAATGATTATTGAGGAAATCATGCATTGTGGTTTTAAAGCGAGTCTGATGGGCTAGCATCGCTAACGCCATCAAGAATATATAAATCCCAAGTACTTGGGCGAGAAAAATAGAAAGACACATAAGAGATGCTCCTGGTTTAAGCTCTTATTCTCCCTTTACCAAAAAGGGATTTATTCCGCTGTAAATAATTATTTGACCCAAAAATTTTCCTAGAGTAGATTGCTTTTCTTTTTCTTAGGACTTACGTCTTATGGCTTCACCTGCAAAGAGTTGCGGCTCACCGAGGCCACCCCCAAAAGAAGCTGTGTTTCAATTAGCTTTTGCACGCCCAGCTGGCTGGACGGCAGAGCGGCTCAATCGGGAAGTGTCGGAAAAATTCAGGGCTTACATCCCGCAGGGATCTCGAAATATAGATGGGTTTTTACTAAAGCATTCGATCATCCCCCTGCCTATTCCTGCTCGGTTGGATGTTTTGAATCGAAATAAATCGGTTGAATATAAAGTGACTTTTCACCTCGAATTCAAGAAGAGACATCAAAAGGATTGTTTTCTCTTAATCTATCTTCATTCCCCATTTCTGAAATCCAAGACCCAATGGAAAGAAGAGGAGAATTCTGTCGATCTGGAATTGACCGAGAATGCGGAAGAATTAAAAAAACAAATCATGGAGGATCTCACCGAACTGTTCGGTTCTGAAAGGATGGAGAAATATCTCACAGAATGGGAAATCGTCAAACCAGGCGGGGATGTTGTTTCAGAAGAAACGCCCCTTTATGAAATGGAAGACCCCTTTCAATTGCCCGGTAAACGGCACAATTGGCCCAGTTTCCAGCGATGCCTTGTAAGGGTTCCAGAGCCGAAAGCGATCGAATTTTTACGAGGAAGGGAGATCATGGCGATCTTTGAGTTTAGGACAGAGGATGAAGCTTCTGTTTTTTTCTACTTAAGCCGGATCAAGCCTCTTTTCGATCAATGGACGGCAGCGCCGATTCGCCTTCATTTCAACCGAATTGAATTTTCCCCCATTCTAGATGCCTCCATAGCCAAGATCATCGAATATGCTACAAATTATTTTGGAAAAAAAGCAGTCGCTCAAATGGTTAAAGAAGATCTACACGCTTCTCGTATCTTAAGTACAAATCTGCTATAATTATTCAAAATTAATTAAGGTTTATTTGATTTTACTAAAGTATTTAATTGCATCTTTTTTGCTTGGATCTCCATTGGGTGCGGAAGAGCCTGCCGATGGGTGGTTTCCTGTCGAGCAGCCTGACAAGGGGAATTTTGACGATGAGGAAACAGATCCCTCCATCTGGGTTGTTTTTGCCAAAAGTCTTGCAGAGGAAAAGTTTATGGTTCGATTCCCAGAGGATCCCACCTATCAAATTTCTTCTTCAAATGCCCTGGAAATGACCTCTTCGAAAGGAGGGGAGCAATATAGGCTTTGGGTGCAGGAGAACGGGGTAGTGGCCGATCCATTCGAAAAACGGCTGGAGGAAGTCCTCATTCTCCCCGATGCCCTATTGATCAGCATCGATGAGCCTTCTCAAGATCTTTTTTATCGAGCCGATGGAAAATGGGTACGGGAACATTTTATCTCTACACCCTCTCATACCTATCTTTTTCAAACTTCAAGTCCCGTTTCTGATGGGAAAAATCACCAATTTTTCGTGAATTCTTTCCAGCTGCAATAGAGCAGAAATCATCTATTTTTTGAATTCGTTTGCAAGAAATCTCTGACTTTGTGTATGTTACTCTTACTTCTTTTGATGCGAGTCATAAGAAATAGAACAGCAAGACTGTTCATGGTTCTAACCAGGGTATTTTGACAGTGGAAGAAGAGAAGAGTGAATTGAAATAAGCTTGTGTGGAGTCTAAGAAATTGGATTTCACTCGTCATAAGTAATTTATTTTTTAATGAGAATTTGATCTTGGTTCAGATCGAATGCTGACGGCGTGGATGA